>NZ_PYUQ02000016.1:0-323783 GCF_003030865.2 Halomonas sp. SL1
AGATGTGTATAAGAGACAGGCCCACAGCGTCGCCTGTACCCTGGCGCCCCCCTGCCCCCAGGCGCCGCGGAAGCGACGATGGGTCGGATCCAGCACCTGGCGTTCGCACCATAGCGGGCGCCCCTCGCGGGTCAGGCGAAAACGCTGCTCGATGACGCCGGAGACATAGGGCAGCCGGCTTGCCGGCCGGCCCAGGGCCAGCACCTCCCAGCCCAGGCAGCGCGCCCCGCCGGCCAGCTCGATGTCGGTGACCTGGCTGCCCTTCGAGCCGTCGAAGGCAATGGTCTCCTGGGGCAGCCACTCCAGCAGCGCGTCCTCGGCCACGGCGAGCCGGGTGTGCTGATGCCAGCGCACGCCCTGGCTGTCGGCACGGTAGAGCTTGTTGGCCGCCGGCGTGGTGAGCAGCGCCTGGGCCCCGGGCGCGAGCCGGGCCTCGATGGCGAGCTCGTCGCCGCTGACCAGTCCGCCGGGCGGATGCAGCAGATAGACGTGGCAGGCGCCTGGCCGACCCGCTTCGTCGGGGGCCTCCGGATAGAAGGGGCGCTGCACGCGCAACGGGCCCTGATGGCGGGCCTTGAGCATGCGGGTATGGCCATCGTCGCGGGCATCGAAGGCCAGCGACAGCGACGCCGCCCAGCGTCGCTCGCCGTCGAAGCGGTGGCCCGACTCGGCGGGCGACGGTAGGGCACGCGGAATGGCGGTCATCGACGGGTCCTGTCGGTCAGGTGGCTGATGGCAGACCTGCAGCAAGTGACGTACCAAACTGGTGAATTCACCAATAAATCATTTATAATCAATGCCTTATTTTGGATACAAAACGGCATACAGCCACTCTATGCACCATGGCGAGTCGTTTCAGGCCCTGATCGCGCACCGCTATCGAGCAAGAGAGTTTCGCTTGCACTGATATAAAGCAAGACGCCCGCCTCGGCCGGGCCGGGCGGGCGCAAGTCATCGGACGACAGGCGTCAGACCGTCAGGTGGGTCCTGATCAGTTCGTCGTCGAGCTCATCGATCGCCCCCTCGGCCACCGGCCGCCCGCGATCCATGATCGCGAAGCGGTCGGCATACCTGCGGGCGAAGGGCAGCTTCTGCTCGACCAGCAGCACGGTCAGGCCGTCCTCGCGGATCAGCCGGCGGATCACCTCGCCGATCTGGGCAACGATATTGGGCTGGATGCCCTCCCCCGGCTCGTCGAGGATCAGCAGCCTCGGCTCCAGCACCAGGGCACGGCCGATGGCCAGCTGCTGCTGCTGGCCGCCGGAGAGATCGCCGCCGCGCCGGTGGCGCATCTCGGCGAGCACCGGGAACAGCTCGTAGATGCGCTCGGGGATGCGCCTGGCGCCGTCGCCGCGGGCCGCCAGGCCGGTGCGCAGATTCTCCTCCACGGTCAGCAGCGGAAAGATCTGGCGGCCCTGGGGCACGTAGCCGATGCCGAGCCTCGAGCGATCCTCCACGCGTTTCTTCGTCAGCTCCACGTCGTCGGCGTAGCACAGACTGCCCGAGGCCACCGGGACCTCGCCCATCACCGCCTTCATCAGGGTGGTCTTGCCCACCCCGTTGCGGCCCATCACGCAGGTGCACTGCCCGGCCGGGATCTCGAGGTCGACGCCCCACAGGGTGTGGCTCTCGCCGTAGTACTGATCGAGTGCGTTAATGCTCAGCATCAGGCGTGCTCCTCCGTGCCCAGATAGACTTCGACCACCTTCGGGTCGCTCGACACCTGATCCATGCTGCCCTCGGCCAGCACGCTGCCCTGGTGCAGCACCGTCACGGTGCGGGCAATCGAGCGCACGAAGCCCATGTCGTGCTCGACCACCACCACCGACTGCTTCCCGGCCAGGCCGGTGAGCAGTTCGGCGGTACGCTCCATTTCCTGTTCGGTCATCCCCGCCACCGGCTCGTCGACCAGCAGCAGCCGCGGCCGCTGCATCAGCAGCATGCCGATCTCCAGCCACTGCTTCTGGCCGTGGGAGAGGATGCCGGCGGGTCGAGCGGCATGCGCGGTCAGGCCGATGGTGACCAGCACCTCGTCGATGCGGTCCCGCGCCTCGCCGGAGAGCCTCGCGGTGAGCGTCGGCCAGATGCGCTTGTCGGCGGCCATGGCGAGCTCGAGGTTCTCGAACACGCTGAGCGCCTCGAAGACGGTCGGCTTCTGGAATTTGCGGCCGATGCCGAGGCTCGCGATCTGCGGCTCGTTCATGGTCAGCAGGTCGTGGCGGCTGCCGAACCACACCGAGCCGTGATCGGGCCGGGTCTTGCCGGTGATGATGTCCATCATGGTGGTCTTGCCGGCGCCGTTGGGGCCGATGATGCACCGCAGCTCGCCGTCGTCGATGGTCAGGTTCAGATTGTCGATGGCGCGGAAGCCGTCGAAGCTGACGCCGACGTCCTCCAGATAGAGGATCGGGCCGTGGCGCACGTCCACCGGCGATCGCGCCGGGGCCATGAAGTCGAAGACGCGATCGCGGCTGGCCATCTCCTTGATCAGGTTCATGAGCTCGCTCCTTGCGCGGGTGTCTCGATGGCGCCGTCATCGCGGCGGCGGCGCAGCATCTCCAGCAGGCCGGCCACGCCCTTGGGCAGCAGCACCGTGACCACCACGAACAGCGCGCCGAGGGCGAACAGCCAGGCATCGGGCATCACGCCGGTGAACACCGTCTTGGCGTAGTTGACCACCAGCGCGCCGATCACCGCGCCGTAGAGCGTGCCGCGGCCGCCAAGCGCCACCCACAGCACCACCTCGATGGAGAAGATGGGCGAGAACTCGCCGGGGTTGATGATGCCGACCTGGGGCACGTAGAGCGCCCCGGCCACGCCGGCGAGCATCGCCGAGACCACGAACACGAACAGCTGCACGCGCTCGACGCGATAGCCGAGGAAGCGCGTGCGCGCCTCGGCGTCGCGGCAGGCCACGCTGACCCGGCCCAGCTTGCTGGCGACGATGGCCCGGCACAGCACGTAGCCCAGCGCCAGCGCCAGCCCCGAGGCCAGGAACAGCCCCAGTCGCGTGGCGTCGCTGCGCAGGTCGAAGCCGAGCAGTTCCTTGAAGTCGGTCAGGCCGTTGTTGCCGCCGAAGCCCATCTCGTTGCGGAAGAAGGCCAACATCAGGGCGAAGGTCAGCGCCTGGGTGATGATCGACAGATAGACCCCGGTGACCCGCGAACGGAACGCCAGGAAGCCGAACACCAGCGCCAGCAGCCCCGGCGCCAGCAGCACCATCGCAAAGGCGAACCACGCCATGTCGAAGCCGTGCCAGTACCAGGGCAGACTGTCCCAGTCGAGGAACACCATAAAGTCCGGTAATACGGGATCACCGTACACCCCGCGATCCCCGATCTGCCGCATCAGGTACATGCCCATGGCGTAGCCGCCCAGGGCGAAGAAGGCGCCGTGGCCGAGGCTCAGGATGCCGAGATAGCCCCACACCAGGTCCAGCGCCACGGCCAGCAGCGCGAAACTCAGGTACTTGCCGAGCAAGGTCACGGTATAAGTCGAGACGTGCAGCGGATGGCCCGCCGGCACGATCAGGTTGAGCAGCGTGACGACCGCCAGTGCGGCCAGCAGCACGCCGAGAAAGAGTTGCGTCGAGCGCTCGCGGAACGGCCGCGACAGCCAGGATCTCGAAGCCAGCATGGATCAGCCCTCCGCCGCACGGCCCTTCTGCGGAAAGAGTCCGCGGGGGCGTTTCTGAATGAACAGGATGATGAACACGAGCACCAGGATCTTGGCCAGCACGGCGCCGGCCCAGGGCTCGAGCACCTGGTTGATGACACCAAGCGACAGCCCGGCCACCAGGGTGCCCCACAGGTTCCCCACGCCGCCGAACACCACCACCATGAACGAATCGATGATGTAGTTCTGGCCGAGGTTGGGCCCGACGTTGGTGAGCTGGGACAGCGCCACGCCGGCCAGGCCCGCCACGCCGGAGCCCAGGGCGAAGGTCAGGATGTCGACCCGGGTCGCGCGGATGCCCATCGAGCGCGCCATGGCACGGTTCTGGGTCACGGCGCGCACCTCAAGGCCAAGCCGGGTGCGGCGCATCACCAGCATCAGCCCGGCGAACACCAGCAGCGCGAAGCCCAGCACGAACAGGCGGTTGAGGGTCAGCGACAGGCCCTCGTTGATCATCAGCGAGCCGCTCATCCACTCCGGCGAGACCACCGTGCGGTTGAGCGGCGAGATCAGGGTGCGCACCAGCTGCTGGAGGATCAGGCTGACGCCGAAGGTGGCCAGCAGGGTCTCCAGCGGCCGGCCCTTGAGGAACTGGATGACACTGCGCTCGATGACGATGCCGGCCAGCGCCGCGACCAGGAAGCCCGCGGGAATCGACAGCACCAGCGCCAGCCCCGGCTGGCCCGGCAGCAGCTGCTGCATGCCCCAGGTGGTGTAGGCGCCGAGCATGATCAGCTCGCCATGGGCCATGTTGATCACGCCCATCACGCCGAAGGTGATGGCCAGACCGATCGCCGCCAGCACCAGCACCGAGCCGAGCGACAGGCCGAAATACAGCGTCTGGATGCCGTCGTTCAGCTTCTGTTTCTGCTCGATGCCGGCCAGTGCCTCGGTGGCGGCCTCGGCCAGGGCCGCATCGTCGCTGCGAGAGGCGGCGCTGAGCGCCGAGCGCACGGAGGGGTTGAGGCTGCCGGACAGCGCCTCCACCGCCGCGACGTCGCCCTGCTCCAGTCGCTGGATGGCGATGGCCTGGGTCAAGAGCCGGCGCACCTCGTCGTCGGCCTCGCCCTCTACCAGGGCGTTCAGCGGCTCGACCATCGACGGACTCACCTCGCCGAGCAGGTCCCGGGCCGCCTCGCGGCGCGCCGAGACCGCCGGAGCCCGCAGGTCGAGCAGCGCCAGGGTGTTCTGCAGCTGGCCGCGCAGCGCATTGTTGATGCCGATGCGATCCAGATCGCGACGCGACATCTCGCCGAGTTCCTCGTCGGTGATCGCATCGCGCACCGGCCAGTGGCGGCCGCGATTGGCGAGCACCACCACGAAGCGGCCGGCGTCTTGCTGGCGCTGCAGCTTGCCGTCGAGCAGCGCCTCGAGCCAGGCGCGGCTCTGCGGATGGCCGCTGTCGGCGATGGCCGTCACGGCCTCGCCCTTGGCGGCGTAGGAATCGGTGTCGAGGGCCTCGAGCAGTGCCCGGCCGTCGTCGGCCGCGGCCAGGCCGGTCGGCGCGGCGAGCGAGACGACGATCAGGCACAGCAGCCCCTGCACGAGGGAGCGAATCGTCCTCATGACCATGTCCTGTCAGTGGGAGAAAGGAAGGCCCGGGCCGCGACGCGGCCCGGGGAGCGGCTGCTTATTCGGCCGAAGCCACCTCGGTGTCGGCACCGCCGCCGCAGCGTCCCTCGACGACGTTGTAGTTGCCGCAGCGCATCGGCGCGCGCCAGTCGCTGATCAGGTCCCGCGAGCCCGGCAGGTAGTCGGACCAGGCATCGCCGGCCACGGTGGAGGGCGTCTCCCAGACGATGGAGAACTGGCCGTTGTCCTGGATCTCGCCGATCAGCACCGGCTTGGTGATGTGGTGATTGGGCATCATGGTGGCATAGCCACCGGTCAGGTTGGGCACGGACACGCCGATGATGGCGTCCTTGACCGCGTCGACCTCGGTGGTGCCGGCCTTGCGCACGGCCTCGCTCCACATGTTGAAGCCGATGTAGTGGGCCTCCATGGGGTCGTTGGTGACCGCCATCTCGTCGCCGTTGTAGTCGATCCAGCTGTCGATGAAGTCGTAGTTGGTGTCGGTATCGACGCTCATGAAGTAGTTCCAGGCCGCCAGGTGGCCGACCAGCGGCGCGGTGTCGATGCCGGAGAGCTCCTGCTCGCCCACCGAGAAGGCCACCACCGGGATGTCCGCGGCATCGATGCCCTGGTTGCCGAGCTCACGGTAGAACGGCACGTTGGCGTCGCCGTTGATGGTCGAGACCACCGCGGTCTTCTTGCCCTGGCTGCCGAAGCCCTTGATGTCGGAGACGATGTTCTGCCAGTCGGAATGCCCGAAGGGGGTGTAGTTGACCATGATGTCGTCGTCGGCGACGCCATGATCCTTGAGATAGGCCTCGAGAATCTTGTTGGTGGTGCGCGGATAGACATAGTCGGTGCCGGCCAGCACCCAGCGCTCCACGCCGACGTCGTTCATCAGGTAATCGACCGCCGGGATCGCCTGCTGGTTGGGCGCGGCCCCGGTGTAGAAGACGTTCTCGGAGGACTCTTCACCCTCGTACTGGACCGGGTAGAACAGCAGGCCGTCGAGCTCCTCGACCACCGGCAGCACCGACTTCCGCGACACCGATGTCCAGTTGCCGAAGATCACGTCGACCTCGTCCTGGGCCAGCAGCTGGCGCGCCTTCTCGGCGAACAGCGGCCAGTCGGAGGCCGGGTCGACCACCACCGGCTCGAGCTCGCGGCCGAGCAGGCCGCCCTGCTCGTTCTGCTGCTCGATCAGCATCAGCATGGTGTCCTTGAGGGTCGACTCGCTGATGGCCATGGTGCCGGAGAGCGAGTGCAGGATGCCGACCTTGATGGGATCTTCCTGCGCCAGGGCCGGTGCCGAGACGGCCAGGCTCAGCAGGCTGGCGACGAACAGGCGCTTGGGCACGGTGGGCGAATGGGAACTCATGGTGATCTCCTTGTCGATCCAGACGTTGCATTGGCGTTGTTATGGAGGGCGCTGACACACCACGGTGCACCATGCCCTACCCCCACTCTGCAAGAGCTACGCCACATTCTGGATCAACCGGGATAAACATTATTTTTCAATAACTTAAAGAATCCCCTTGAGTGCCCAACTCCGCCGAAAGTGCCCTTCTGGTGCAAGGGGTGCGCCGCTTACGCGCCACTTTGGTGCCGCATCAGTCCCCGGCCGGCTCGAACTGGGCATGCACGCGATCGCGCCCCGCCTGCTTGGCCGCATAGAGCGCCTGGTCGGCGCGCTTGATGGCCGGCATCAGCGAGTCCTCGGCCGGATCGATCCGCGCCACGCCCAGCGAGGCAGAATAGGACAGCCACGATGCCCCGGACGAGGCGTCGTCGATCCTCGTCGAGGTCCCCACCGGCGTCGCCGCCACCGCCTGCCTCAGCCGCTCGGCCACTACCATGGCCTGATCGGCATCGGTATCGCAGAGCAGGGCCACGAACTCCTCGCCGCCCATGCGGCACAGCACGTCGCCCTCTCGCAGCTGCTCGCGCACTGTCTCGGCGAAGGCCTGGAGCACCCGATCGCCCACGTCGTGACCGTGAACGTCGTTGATGCGCTTGAAATGATCCAGGTCGATGGCCACCAGGCTCAGCGGCATTCCGCGGCGGCGCGCCCTTGCCATCTCCAGGGCGGCCTGCTCCATCAGATAGCGGCGATTGCCCAGGCCGGTCAGGGGATCGGTCATGGCCTGCTGCTCCAGGCGAGCCTCCAGGTCCTTGCGCTCGCGAAGATCGAAGACCGTGGCCCGGGTGTACTGGAAGCCCTCCGCGGTGACCTGGGCAGTCGCCTGGATCGCTACCGGCAGCGTCGTGCCGTCGGCACGCAACAGCTCGCACTCGGCGCTGCTTTCGCCCTCTTCGCCCAGCACGCGGCGAAAGGCCGCCTGGAAGGCGCTCCGGGTCTCCGGGCTGACGAAATCGCGATACAGACGACGACCGATGACCTCGTCGGCCCGCAGCCCCAACCAGCCGAGCTCGGTGCGGTTGATCCTGACGATGCGGCCATCGGCGTCCAGGGAGTGATAGCCGCAGGGCGCGTGCTCGTAGAGATCCTGCACCTCGTCGGCGTACTGACGGGCCTCCCCGGCCAGGCGCTGCGCTTCGCGGGAAAAGGCCATGGCCTGGCGACGCAGTTGATGCTGACGCTGCAGGCTGAGCACCCACAGCACGCCCACGGCCACCGCCAGCAGATAGGTCAGCACGATCACCAGCAGCTGCCACGGATTGCCCAGCAGCAGCGCCGAAAGCGTCGGCCGGGGCACCAGGATGCCGAGTCTCCAGGGCTGGGTGTCCGGCGAGGTCATGATCATGCCCGCCTGGCTGCGATAGTGGTGGGTGCGGATATCATGGGTGCGGAAGCGCAGCAGATCCTCGTCGAGCAGCATCTCGCCCTGGCTGCGCGTCTCGAGGTCCTGCCAGAAGGCGGGATAGCGCTCCTCCAGCAGTCCTCCGAACTGGATGCCGTCTTCCACGTCGGGCAGCAGCCAGCGGCCGCGGGCATCGGCCATGATCGCCCGCACTCCCGCTTCTTCGCCGACGACATGAGGCAGCCGTGCCGTGAGATAGTGCCAGTCCAGGGTGAACAGCAGCACGCCGAGACGGTGGCCGTCGGCGCCGAACACCGGCGTGGCGATGTCGATCACCGCCGTGGTGCCCGCCTCGGCGCCAGCACGGCTGAGCCCGACCCGCGGTGGCGATACGTAGAGATTCCGCGCCGGCTGTCGCATGGCCTCGCGAAAGTAGTCGGCATGGGCGTGGTCGACGCCGGTCGGATGGGGCAACGGGCGAGTGCCGGCCGACATCAGCTCCTCGCCCTCGACACCGATCAGGACGAGGCGACTGTAGCGACCGAAATGGGTCGTCAGGGTATCGAGCAGCGCCGACAGCTGTGCCAGGTTCGTCTGGGTGGAGATCTGGCGATAGATCGCCACGCCGTCATGGACATCGCGCAGGTGGCGTCGCAGCAACGGCAGCTCGGCTACGGCCAGCACCTGGTTGAAACTCTCGTTCATGTCGTGAAGCAGGGTCTCGTACTCGGCGTCGAGCCGCGTGGCCGCGGCATCCCGAGCGCCGTCGAGACGCGTCTGGAGCTGGGCGACGAAGATCGGCGCCAGCGCCGCCGTGACGAGCAGAAGGGGCACGACCGTGGCGATGACCAGGCGCGCCCCGAGCGAGGTCGGTAGCATCATGTCAAAGGAATCGGCGAGTCGACGGCCAGATGATCGGGCAGATTTCCTAACGCGGTGAGCGGCATCGGGCGGGCGAAGTAAAAGCCCTGGAGCAGATCGCAGCGGCGGCGCAGCATGTCCTGCCACTGTGCTGCAGTCTCGATGCCCTCGGCGACCACCACCATGTCCATGTGGTGCGCCATGGTGATCACGCCCTGCACGATGGCCGCACTGCGGCGTTCGGTGAGCGTCCTCGCGATGAAGCTGCGATCGAGCTTCACCTTGTGCGTCGGCAGGTCACAGAGGTAGCTGAGGCTGGAGAAACCGGTACCGAAGTCGTCGATGGCCACCCGCACGCCGATGGCCTTGAGACGATTCATCACATCGACCACCTGAGAGGCACCGTCGAGGAAGACGCTCTCGGTGACCTCCAGCTCCAGCTGCCCGGGAGGCAACCCGGTCTCGTCCAGCACTCGGCAGACCTCATCGAAGAAGCCGTCGCGGTGGAACTGTAGCGACGAGATGTTCACGGCCAGCGACAGCGGGCGTTCGCAACCGGCATTGAACCCCGCCAGTTCGCGGCAGGCACGGCGCAGCACCCAGCGGCCCAGCGGGATGATCTGGCCGGTCTGCTCGGCCAACGGGATGAAGTCGCCTGGCGAGACCATGCCGCGCTCGGGATGACGCCAACGCACCAGGGCCTCGACCCCGCAGATGCGCCCGCTGGGGGCCTCTACCAGCGGCTGATAGTGCAGTTCGAACTGCTCGTCCTGCAGGGCGGCGTGCAGGTCATGGCGCAGCAGCACGCTGTCCCGGGAGCCCGCCACCTCGCGGCCGCGATACCACTGCCAGGTATTGCGACCCTGGCGCTTGGCCCGCTCCAGCGCCGAATCCGCGTGCTGCAGCAGCTCATGGGGCTGCGAGGCGCCGCCCTCGTTGTCGGCGATACCGATGCTGGCACTGACATGAAGACGCTGCCCGTCGGCTTCGATGGGCAGCGCCAACGTCTCGAGGGTGCGCTCGGCCAGCTCGGCGACCGAGTCTCCACCGTCGAGCCCGGTCAACATCACCCCGAACTCGTCGCCCATCAGGCGGGCCACGACCTGCCCTTCGCCCACCAGCCGCCTGAGGCGCTGGGCCACGCGCATCAGCACCTGGTTGCCCAAGGGGCGCCCCAGCCCCTCGTTGATGCTCTTGAAGCCGTCCATGTTGAGGATCATCACCGCCAGAAACGCGGGTTGACTCAGGGCCTCACCCAGGCGATCGACGAAGTCGCCGTGGTTGGGCAGGCCGGTCGTCAGGTCATGGGTGGCCTGATAGGCGATCAGCGCCTCCTGCTCCTTTTCCAGGGTGACATCCCGCAGGCTGCCGATGAAATGCGTGCAGTCGCCGCCGGCATCGAAGACCGGGCTGATGATCAGGTGGTTCCAGAACGTCGAGCCGTCCTTGCGGTAGTGACGCAGCGTGACCTCGATACCGCGACGCTGGCGTATCGCCATGTGCATGGCCTCGACGGCCTCCGTTTCGGTCTCGGGCCCCTGAAGCAGCTCCCAGCTGCGGCCCATCACCTCATTCTGCGCATAGCCGGTCATGGCCTCGAAGGCCGGATTGCTGAACACGATGGGCGTATCGAAGCGCGCCTCGATCATCAGCATACCGGCCGGGCTGGCATCGATGCCGCGCTTGAGCAGGCGCAGCTCGTCGGTCTGTCGCCGCTCTTGGGTGACGTCACGGCAGACGCCATAGACGCTGACGATCTCGCCATCGATGATCACCGGGAACTTGCTTACCTCCAGTCGGCAGGAACGCCCCGACGCGTGGACGATGCGAATCTCGTAGGTCAGCGTCTCGCCGGCCCGGGCCCGGTCGAAGTTGGCCTGGGCCGAGGCCCGCCAGGCAGGCTCGACGAAACGACAGAAATGCATCCCCAGCATCGCCTCCGGCGAGTGGCCGGTGATGCGCTCGACGGCGGGATTGACGCGCTGGAAACGTCCCTCCAGATCGAAGGCGTAAGCCCCGTGCGGATGGTTGTCGAACAGCGCGTGATGCCAGCGGGACAGCGCCTTGTGTTCCCGACCATCGCGGTCACGTATCAGGGCCAGCGAGATCAGCGCGGCCGCCTGGCGCAGGCGCCGCTCGGCGACCTGGGTGGGCTCCCTGGGCGTGGGGAAATAGGCGTCGAGCACCCCCAGCAGCGTATCGTCGGGGCTGACCACCGGCATCGACCAGCAGGCCCGCACGCCCTCGTCCAGGGCCGCCGCGCGCAGACGCACCCAGCGCGGGTCGAGGGCGATGTCATCCGAGACGATGAAGCGCCCCTCACGGGCCGCAGCAGCGAAAGACGCCGCCTCGGCATTCAACGGCACCGACCAGCAGCGACGCGCGTACGCGTCGGACAGCCCCTCGCCGACCTCGAGGCCGAGGGTGTCCGACGACGGCTCGTGACGCATGAAGGCCGCAGTGGCGCCGGGCAGCACCAGCTCCACCCAACGGGCGATGGCCGACAGAGTGTCGTGCAGCGGCTGCTGCCGAGCGATCCGCTCGTGGATGTCCTGCTGCGCCTCCAGCCACGGAAGCTCTCGTTTCATCGGCACGGTCCCTGGTACGTTGCTGGCTCGGCCTGGCGGCACTGTAAGCAAGAAGGATCACGCCTGGCCCCTGCCGGACATCGTCGACATCGACGGGACTGACGATGCCCTCTCCGGGCACGTCAGCCGCAAAGGCATCCTGCTCGACAGAGCATATAGCATCTGCCTGCTGCCGACATGGCGCGTCCGACCCCGTGACCCTTCTATCGGCAAGGGATCGACGGTCTTGATCGGCGTGTCGCGACGGGTGTGGACACGGGTCGCAGCCGGCATCGGCCCTGGCCATTCGCACCGCCGTGCCTTCCCGCCCGATACGCAACGGGGGCGCCGGCCGGCTGCCGACGCCCCCGTCAGGTCGCGGACGCGTTCAGGCTAACGCCATCAGTCGCCCTCCGGGCCTCCGGTGCCGGTGGCCGCTTTCATGCGACGGCGCAGCAGCGGGCCGACGATGTAGGGCAGGATCAGGCCGAGGCCGGCGAACACCCACAGGCCGATGGCCAGGCCGCTGTCCCACAGGATGGTCCAGTCGCCGTCGGCGATGTCCATGGCGTGACGCAGGTTCTTCTCCATCTCCGGCCCCAGCAGCAGGCCGAGGATGATCGGCACCAGCGGGATCTCCAGCTTGCGGAAGACATAGCCGGCCACGCCGAAGGCCACCATGAAGTAGAGGTCGAAGGCGCTGTTGCTGATCGAGTAGATGCCCACGAACGCCACCATGGTGACGACCGGCAGCAGGTACTTCGGCGGCACCGACAGCAGCCGGACGAAGATGCCCACCAGCGGAATGTTCAGCACCAGCAGCAGGAAGTTGCCGATCAACAGCGCCGCGATCACACCCCAGACGATATCGGCGTTCTGGGTGAACATCAGCGGTCCCGGGGTGATGTTCAGCGAGATCAGCAGCGCCAGCAGCACCGCGGTGGTGCCGCTGCCCGGCACGCCGAGGGTCAGCATAGGCACCAGGGCACCGCTGGAGGCGCCGTTGTTGCCGGCCTCGGGGCCGGCCACGCCGCGCGGGTCGCCCTCACCGAAGTAGCCCTTGCTGCCGACCACCTTCTTCTCGAGGGTGTAGCCGATGAAGCTGCCCAGGGAAGCCCCCGCACCGGGAAGCACACCGGCGATGAAGCCGAGGATCCCGCCGCGCATGCTCGACGGCATGATGCCGCGGATGTCGGCCCACTTCAGCGACAGCTTGTTGACGGTCATCTTTTCCTTGCCGCCGCCGGCCTTGTCCTCGATGAAGAACAGCAGCTCGGAGATGGCAAACAGGCCGACGATGGCGATGATGAAGTCGACGCCCTCGTAGAGCTCCAGCACGCCGAAGGTGTAGCGCTGCACGCCGGTGCTGTCGATGCCCATGGTGGAGATCATCAGGCCCAGGCAGGCCGCTACCACGGTCTTCATCGGGTTCTTGCCGGTAATGCCGCCCAGGGTGGCGAAGGCCAGCAGGAACAGCGCGAAATACTCGGCCGGGCCGAAGGTCAGGGCAAACCTGGCCAGCAGCGGCGCCAGCAGGATCAGGCCCACGGTGGCGATCAGGCTGCCCATGAAGGAGGCCACGGCGGAGATCGCCAGCGCCTCGGCAGCCTTGCCCTTCCTGGCCATCGGATAGCCGTCAAGGCAGGTCATCATCGCCGGCTCGTCGCCGGGAATGTTGAGCAGAATCGAGGAGATGCGCCCGCCGTACATGGCCCCGGCATAGACCGAGGTGAGCATGATCAGCGCGGTTTCCGGCGCCAGGCCCAGGGAGAAGGCCAGCGGAATCAGGATCGCCACGCCATTGGCCGGCCCGAGGCCCGGCAGCGCCCCGATCAGGGTGCCGAGGAAGGCCCCCAGCAGGGCGAACATCAGGTTATGCGGCGCCAGGGCGACGCCGAAGCCGTCGATCAGATAACCCAGCGTTTCCATCAGCTCACCTCCAGGAGGGACAGCGGCCCCAGCGGCAGCGCCAGATCGAGGGCAAAGTTGAACACCAGGAACACCACCACCCCGGCCACGCCGCCGGTGACGTAGGCCCGGACCGGAGAGGCGCCCATGCGCCAGCACAGCGTGCCCACGGCCAGCAGGGTACTGAGGATGAAGCCAAGCGGCTGCAGCAGCGCGGTGTAGGCGATCAGCACCACCACCGCGATCACCAGCTCGATGCCGGTGCGGCTCCACGGCCAGGCGTTATCCGGGTCGGGGCGCACGATCAGATAGAGGCTGGACAGCGCCAGCACCGCGGACAGCAGCAGCGGGAAGGTCTCGGGGCCGACGCCCTCGGCCCCGCCGAACGGCTCGGGAAACTGGCTGGCGCCCCAGCCGTACGCGACGGCCAGGGCGATCAACAGGACCCCGAAGATGCGGTCGTTGAAGGTCATTACTGGATCAGCCCGATATCTTTGGAGAGTTGATTGATGTCGGCGATCTGGTCGGTCACGAACTGCTCGAACTCACCGGCGCTCATGTGGAACGGCATCAGGCCATTGCTGGTCATGACATCCTTCCACTCCTGGCTCTCGTAGATGGTGTCCATGGCATCCATCCAGTACTGCTTGGCCTCGTCGGAGACGTCGGCCGGCATGTAGAAGCCGCGCCAGTTCGGGCCGATGGCGTCGATGCCCTGCTCGCGGGCAGTGGGGATGTCGCTGTACTCGCCCGGCAGGCGCTCCTCGGCGAGCACGGCCAGCACTCGCAGGTCACCGGACTCCATGAAGCCCTGAGCCTCGGTGATGTCGCCGGTGAAGGCGTCGACGTGGCCACCGACCACCTGGGTCATGGCTTCACCACCGTTGTTGTACGACAGGTAGGGAATGCGCGGCAGGTTCTCGACGCCGGCTTCCTGGGCGGCGATCAGCACCTTGAGGTGGTCCCAGCCGCCCTTGGCGCTGCCGCCGGCGAACTTGACGCTGCGCGGGTTTTCCTTGAGCGCCTCCATCAGCTCGGGCAGATCGTCGTACTCGGAATCATCAGCCACGGCGATCACGCCATAGTCGGCGCCCAGCGCGCCCACCCAGTTGACCATGTCGGCGGTCATGCCCGGGAACTGCCCCTGGGCCAGGCGGGTAGTGGTGGCGGTGGAGGCGGCCACCAGCAGCTGCTCGTCGCCGGCACGCTTGCTGACGGTATGGGCGTAGGCCACACCGCCGCCGGCGCCGGCCATATTGATGGTCTGCACGTTGGCCGGCACCAGGTCCAGCTGCTCCATGACGTTGCCGACACTGCGGCAGGTGAAGTCCCAGCCGCCCCCCGGATCGGCGGGGGCGATGCACTCGACCTTGCCCTGGGGTTCGAAGGCCATGGCGGAACCGGCGCTGACGGTGAAGGCGGCGACGGCGACGAACTTGAGCGGCGTTCTCACGGACATTGTTGTTGTCCCCTCTATGATTTTCGTTGGCGGATCGGGTCGGGCTTGCCGGGCGCTGACACCTGCCTTACAATTCTGTAAGGCAGAACAACGTTCCCTTGAGCGGAAAATTAGGCCGCCCACGCCATGGGGGTCAATGCCGTGGCGTCGAATTGCGACCAAAGTTGCAGGGCGCCGAATGTCCGTCACCGAGATACCGAAAGGAGCCGAGATGGCCCAGGACCGCGTCGAGGCCGTGGAGCGCGCGCTGACCGTGCTCGAGGTCTTCGATTCTTCCCAGGAGGCGTTCGCCCTGGCCGAACTGGCCGAGGCCACCGGCTTCTACAAGAGCACCCTGCTGCGCCTGCTCGGATCGCTGGCCCGCTTCGACTACGTGCAGCGCGGCGAGGACGGCCGCTGGCGACTCGGCGGCAGCCCCATGCGCCTGGCCCGCCGCCACGCGCCTTCGCAGCAGCTGGCCGTGCGCGTCCAGCCCTGGCTCGATCGCCTGGCCGCCGAGACCGGTGAAACCGCGGCCCTGCTGGCGCTGCATCCCGGCGAGGTGGAGTGCCGGCTGGCCGCCCTGCCCGCCACGCCGCTGCGCCACGATCTGCGCCCCGGCAGCCGCTGGCCGACCGAACGGGATACGGATCCGCGCCCCGCCCTGCCCGGCGGCACCATGACCTGCCTGGCGCTGGCCGACGCACCCGGGGAGCCGCTGTGGCTGTCGCTGTCCGGGCCCGCCGGCCGCCTGGCCCCGGAGACCGCCCACGAGGCCCTGACACGGGCCCGCGACGCGCTGGCCAGGCGCCTGGCCGGCGACAGGGAGAAAAACACATGATGCTGCTGGTGGAAGACGACCGGCTGCTGGCGGAGACACTGGTGGACGCCCTGTCGCTGGAGGGTCATGGCATCGAGCACCTGGCCGACGGCGAGGCCGCCCGGCAGCGCCTGGACGGCGCCGACCACGGCCTGTCGCTGGTGCTGCTGGACCTCAACCTGCCCGGCTGCGGCGGGCTCGAGGTGCTCGAGACCCTGCGCCGACACGACGCCGACACCCCGGTGCTGATCCTCACCGCCAGGGGCGCGGTGGAAGACCGGGTACGCGGCCTCGATCTCGGCGCCGACGACTACCTGGCCAAGCCCTTCGCCCTGGACGAACTCGAGGCCCGGGTGCGTGCCCTGCTCCGCCGCCGCGAACGCGGCCAGACACTCCAGGTCGGGCCGCTGGCCTTCGACGCCCCGGCCCAGCGCTTCGCCCTCGACGGCGAGACGCTGTCGCTGCCGCCGCGCGAGCAGCGCCTGCTGGCCTGCCTGATGCGCCACGCCGGCGAGCCCGTCGACAAGGCCCGGCTCGCCGAGGAAGCCTTCCAGGGCGAGACCATGGGCGACAACGCCATCGAGGTCTACGTGCACCGCCTGCGCAAGCGCCTAGCCGGCAGCGCCGTCGCCTTGCGCACCGTGCGCGGCCTGGGGTACCTGCTGGAGGCGGTGTGACGCGGCGCGACAGCCTGTATCGCCGGCTGCTGACCTGGCTGCTGCTGCCGCTGATGGCACTGGGCGCGCTGATGGTGCTGCAGGCCTGGATCGAGGCGCGTCAGACCGCCGATCGCGCCTTCGATCGACTGCTCGAGGCCGCCACCCTGGCCATCGCCGAGCAGGTCCAGTGGCAGGACGAGCGGCTGTGGCTCGACCTGCCTCCCGCGGCACTCGAGATGCTCGCCACCGATGCCGAGGAGCGCGTCTTCTACGCCCTCTACGACGCCGAGGGACGCTTCGTCACCGGCAACGCCGACCTCCCCGGCCCGCCCCGCCGCGACGATGAGAAGGCCGGCACGCTGCACTTCCGCGACCTGGTCTGGCACGACCTCGAACTGCGCCAGGGCGTGCGACGCGCCCGCCTGGAGGACTGGCAGACCCGCGAGCGTTTCGAGGTACGCGTCGCTCACACCCGAGAGGGCCGCGAACGCCTCGCGGCTGAGCTGCTGCGCACCAACCTGGCCTACATCCTGGGCATGGCGGGGCTCGCTGCGGCGGTCGTGGTGCTGGCCATCCGCGGCGCCCTGACCCCGCTGAGCCGCCTGCGCCACGCCATACGCGCCCGCGACCCGCGCACCCTGACGCCCCTGGCACTACCGCTGCCGCGCGAACTGGCCGAACTTCGCGAGACGCTCAACGAACTGCTGGCGCGGATGCGCCGGGTGAAAGCCAACCAGGAGCGCTTCATCGGCGACGCCTCGCACCAGCTGCGCACGCCCCTCGCCGGCCTCTCGGCCCGGGCCGAGCTGGCCCTGCGCCAGGACGACCCGCAGCGCTGGCGAGAGGCACTCGAGGCCATGCAGGCGACCAGCGCCCGCACCTCGCACCTGGCCGTCCAGCTGCTGTCGCTGACCCGCCTCGACAACCCCGAGTACCATCCCGAGCTGGCACCGGTGGCCCTCGACGACCTGGCCCGACACGCCGTGCGACGCCACTGGAGCGCCTGTCATCGCGACGGCATCGACCTGGGCCTGGAAGCCTCGGAGACCTCGGCGACGGTCGCCGGGCTCGACTGGCAGCTCGAGGAAGCGCTGGCCAATCTGATCGACAACGCGCGCCGCTACGGGGCGACGCACATCACCGTGCGGGTCACCGCCGCGCCGCCCGTCCTCGAGGTCGAGGACGACGGCCCCGGCATCCCCGCCGACCAGCGCCTGCTGATGCTGCGACCCTTCCATCGCGGCAGCGACGAGCCCGACGGCTCCGGGCTGGGGCTTGCCATCGTCGACGGCATCGCGCGCACCCACGGCGCCCGACTGCGGCTCGATGACGGCCTGGACGGCCAGGGGCTGCGGGTCGGCCTGCACTTTCCGGAGGAGACCACCTGATGCGCCATCGCTGGCTCGTGCTGATAGGACTGTGGTCGCTGCTGTGCCTGGCCCCGCTCGCCGTCGCCGACGAGCGCCTGCACTACCCCGCCACGCCGACGAACGATGGCACCTCGGGCGAGCTGGTGGTCCACGGTGCCCTGGACCTGGTCTACGCCCGCACGCTGTTCGAGGCCTTCCATGCCCGCCATCCGGACATCGCGCTGACCTATCGCAACCTCGATACCCTAGGCCTGCACCGGCGTTTCCTCGAGCATCCCGACGAGGTCGACGTATTGATGTCCTCGGCCATGCCCTGGCAGTACCGGCTGGCCAACGACGGCCATGCCCGCTCGCTGGCCTCGCCGGAGGCCGAGGCCTGGCCTGCCTGGGCGCGCTGGCGGCACGAGCTGTTCGCCTTCACCTTCGAACCGATCGTGATGGTGGTGCGCCGCGAGCTCATCGAGCGCTTCGGCCGCCCGGACAGCCACGCCGAGCTGCTCGCCCTGCTCGAGCGTCATCCCGACGCCATGCGCGGACGCGTGGTCACCTACGACCCGGAGCACAGCGGCGCCGGCTACGCCTATGCCATTCAGGAATCGCGGCTCACGCCGCGCTACTGGGATCTGGTGGCCGCCTTCGGTGCCACGCAGACGGCGCTGGCGACCACCACCGGCGAGATGCTCGAGGGCCTCGACGAGGGCCGCTACTGGCTCGGCTACAACCTGCTGGGCAGCTACGCCCAGGCGGTGGCCGATGCCCATCCGGCGCTGGAGGTGGTGGTGCCCGACGACTATGCGCTGGTCACCCAGCGCCTGGCACTGATCTCTCACCAGTCGCCGCATCCGGACAATGCGCGCCGTTTCATGAATTTCCTGCTCGGCGAGTCGGGCCAGCGAGTGATCGCCGAGGCGACGCCTCTCGGCGCCATGCACCCGGCCCTGAACGGACCGGGCACGGTCACGGCCCTGCAGGCGACACACGGCGAGGCACTGCGCCCGGTATCGCTGGGGCCGGAGCTGCTGGCGACGCTGGACGACCTCAAGCGCCAGGCGCTGCTGGAACGCTGGAAACGGGAGTTCACGCGCGCGAACGCCACACCGCCCTAGCGGGTGGCACGGCGTCGGGCGCAGAGGAGAAGCCGCAGGAGGAAGGGCTCAGTCGGCCAGACTGAGCTGGACCCGGGCCGTTCCGCGATGGAGCATGCCGAGCGCGCGAGCGGCGCTCTTGGAGAGGTCGATCACCCGGCCGGAAACGAAGGGGCCTCGGTCGTTGATCATCACCTCGACCTGTCGTCCGTTATCGGGCCGGGTCACCAGCACCTTGGTACCGAACGGCAGGGTACGGTGGGCCGCGGTGAGTTCACGCTGGTCGAAGGCGTCGCCGCTGGCCGTGGTACGGCCCTGAAAGTAGTCGCTGTAGTAGGACGCCACCCCTTTCTGAATCGACGCCCCCTGCTGGTCCTCGTGGGCCAGGCTCGCGCCGGCGGCGCCGAGCATCCAGGCCACCAGGCCGACTTGCACCAGACGGCGAAAGCCTCTGGGGCGGGCCAGGCCCGCCTTGCCGGAAATTCCCATCTGTCACCTCGTAACGACAGGGTCGCCGATCGACCTCCCGCGATCAGGCGCCGTCAGACGCATCGGACGGTGTCGGGTGCTTTCCCTGCAGCCAACCCAGGCTGGCGGCTCGTTCGCTGTCGAACCAGGCCAGCGCGTCATGCAATGTCACCACCGTACCGACGATGATAAGCGTTGGAGGTCGGATATTAGCCAACTCGTCGACCGACGGCAAATCCCCCAGGCTCGCCACGTGGACCCGCTGACGCGCCGTGGTGCCCTGTTCGATCAGCGCCAGCGGCGTGTCGGCTGCCAGGCCGTGGGCGCGCAGCCGCTCGCTGATGATCTCGAGACTGCCGAGCCCCATGTAGAACACCAGGGTCTGGCCGGGACTGGCCAGCGCCGGCCAGTCCAGGTCGCAGCTGCCGTTGCGCAGGTGCCCGGTGATGAAGCGCACCGACTGGGCATGATCGCGATGGGTCAGCGGAATGCCGGCATAGGCGGCGCAGCCGGAGGCCGCGGTGATGCCCGGCACCACCTCCACCTCGACCCCGGCGGCCACCAGGGTCTCGAGCTCCTCGCCGCCGCGGCCGAAAATGAAGGGGTCCCCCCCCTTGACGCGCACGACGCGCTTGCCCGACTTCGCCCAGTCGACCAGCGCCTGGTTGATGCCCTCCTGGGGCACGCTATGGTCGGAGCGCGCCTTGCCGACGTAAAGGCGCTGCGCCTCGGGGTTGGCCAGGGCCAGGATCTCGTCGCTGACCAGCCTGTCGTGCAGGATGATATCCGCGGCCTGCAGGCGGCGCAGCGCCTTGACGGTCAACAGCTCCGGGTCGCCGGGACCGGCACCAACCAGGCTGACGCGGCCCGGTGCCAGCTCGGACGCCGCGGGAGGAAGCCGTAGATCCGGCGTGACGGTCGGAGAAGTCGCGGCGCACATATTCCAATATCTCGATCAAATAAGATTTTATATGCAATAAAGTAATTAATTTGGCGACAAAATGCCACTCCCGCAGCGTCCGGGACGGGGCTTTTTTCCTCGATCAAACGACGCGGCCCCCGCAAGAGCGGGGGCCGCGTGGTCGCCGGGCGTGCTCGCCGTCAGGCGCAGAGCGTACGCTTCAGGCGCGGGCTGGCGAGCTCGCCGATCAGCGTGATCACTGCCAGCGCCAGCAGCAACCAGGGCCACTGCACGCCGAACTCCAGGGTGGCAATGCCCAGGGCATCGAGGAATACCGTCACGATGCCCAGCGGGCTGACGTAACGCACCATGAACAGCCACAGGGCATGCACCGCCGGCGACAGGCCGAGCTCTTCGCGCATGGCCTCGCTGCTGAGCACGAAGCCGGCCAGCAGGGCCACGCCCAGGCCGCCCAGCGGCATCATCCAGCGCGACGTGAGGTAGTCCAGCCAGCCGAAGAAGTGCTTGCCGGCCAGGGTCCACTCGGCCCCGACGTTAAAGGACAGCATCGCCAGGGTGCTGATGATCCACAGCACGATGCCCACACCCCACGCCGCCGCACGACGCGTGATGCCCTTGTTGTCGGTGAGCCAGGAGACCGTGGCCTCGACCATGGAGATCGACGAGGTCAGGGCCGCCATGGACAGCATGACGAAGAACAGCACGCCGAACAGGGTGCCCATCGGCATGGCCTGGAAGGCCAGCGGCAGGCTCATGAAGATCAGCCCCGGGCCGCTGCCCGGCTCCATGCCGTTGGCGAAGATCACCGGGAAGATCGCCAGGCCGGCCATCAGCGCCACCAGGGTATCGGCAACGGCCACGCTGAGGGTGGTACGGCCGATGGAGGCCTTGTTCGGCAGATAGCTGCCGTAGGTCAGGATCGCGCCGGAAGCCAGCGACAGGGTGAAGAAGGCGTGGCCCATGGCGGCCAGCATGCCCTCGCTGGACAGGCTGCCGGCATTGAAGGCGAACAGGAAGCGCAGCGCGTCGCCGAAGCCGCCGGAGAAGGCGCCATAGACGATCATGATCAGCAGCATCACGACCATACCGGGCATCATCCAGCTGACGCTCTTCTCGATGCCGGCCTGCACGCCCTTGCCGACGATCACCATGGTGGCGACCGTGACCAGGGTGCTCCAGAAGCCGAGATTGAGCGGGTTGGCATTGTTGGCGCCGAAGATCGCCGCCATGTCGTCGACGCTGGAGCCGGCCAGGCCGCCAGTCAGCATCTTCCACAGGTAGGAGAACGACCAGCCGGCCACGACCACGTAGAAGCACAGGATCATGAAGCCGCAGAGCATGGCCATCCAGCCGAGCAGCGACCAGGCCGAGGCGCCCCTGGATTCGGCGGTGACGCGGCGAATGGCGTCGATGGGGCTGCCGCGGCCGCGGCGACCCAGGGCGATCTCGGTCATCATCACCGGCACGCCGATGGCCAGGATGCAGGCCAGGTAGACCAGCACGAAGGCCCCGCCGCCGTATTCGCCGGTCATGTAGGGGAATTTCCAGACATTGCCCAGGCCGACCGCGGAGCCGGTCGCCGCCAGGACGAAGCCCCAGCGGCCCAGCCACTGAGTACGGGGTTGTGAGTCGTTAGTCATGTCACACCAGGGATCACGGAACTGTTGTTGTCGCCGCCACGCGGCATGGGGCCGATACAGGGCACCCATTGTGACGGATTTTGTCGTGGTTGGGCAGGGAGACAGCGGATTGTTCTGGTTTCCGTCTCCCCGCCCTGACCGGCTCTCCGGCCGGCCCTTGGCGCTATCAGTCGTCCTTGAGCACGCCGCGACGGATCTGGTCTTCCTCGATGGATTCGAACAGCGCCTTGAAATTACCCTCGCCGAAGCCATCGTTGCCCTTGCGCTGAATGATCTCGAAGAAGATCGGGCCGATCACGGTCTCGGTGAAGATCTGCAGCAGCACGCCCTGATCGGGACCACCATCCACCAGCAGGTTCAGCTCGCGCAGCTCGTCGAGGTTCTCCTCGTGGTTGGGCACGCGCTGATCGACCTTCTCGTAGTAGGTGTCCGGGGTGGTCAGGAACTGGATGCCATTGGCCTTCAGCGCGCGTACCGTGGCATAGATGTCATCGGTGGCCATGGCCAGGTGCTGGATGCCCTCGCCGTTGTATTCGCGCAGGAACTCGGCGATCTGGGAGTTATCGTCGGCGGACTCGTTGATCGGGATGTGCATCTTGCCGCAGGGAGCGGTCATGGCACGGGAGTAGAGGCCGGTCTTCTTGCCGGCGATGTCGAAATAGCGCAGCTCGCGGAAATTGGCCAGCCGGGTGTAAAAGCCGGCCCAGACGTCCATCTGGCCGCGATCGACGTTGTGGGTCAGATGGTCGAGCACCTGCAGGCCCACGCTGTTGTCGCCGGCGCTGCGGCCCTCGATCGGCGCGAAGTCGATGTCATAGATGCTGCGCCCCTCGCCGTCGAGCTTGTCGTCGACGAAGTACAGCAGCGAGCCACCGATGCCCTCGACCGCCGGAATACCGACCTCGCCCTCGCCCACCGGCACGTCCACCGGCGTGGCGCCGCATTCCACCGCGCGGTCGTAGGCCTGGCGGGCATCGGCCACCTTCCAGGCCATGGCACAGGCGGAGGGGCCATGAGCGCGGGCGAACTCGGCGGCATGGCTGCCGGGTTCGGCGTTGAGCACGAAGTTGATCCTTTCCTGCTGGAACAGGAAGACGTTCTTGGAGCGGTGCTTGCGGGTCTCGGTGAAGCCCAGCTGCAGGAACAGGCGACGCAGCGCCTCGATGCCCTCGGCGGTGGGCGCACTGTACTCGACGAAGGCGAAGCCGTCGGTGCCGAGCGGATTGGTGGTGTCGATCTCGGACGCCTGGGCAGGGGTACCTTGGACAGGGGCGTTCATGCAGAACCTCCGGGGTGCTTGTGATTGTGGTCTCCGGGCCTCGGCCCTTCGAGGTGCCCCCCAGACTAGTGCGACCCGCCCCCTGCCGGAATGCGCCGCGACGCCCCGACGCCGCGCCTGGACGGCCCGCCACGGCGCCATCCGTAAATATTTCGTTACACCTCGCCCAAATCCCCGATCTGTCTTGCCGCGGCGGAAAGCTTCACTGACAGGGCGTCAACATTTCGTGACACTCTCGACGTCATCATCGCCCAACAGCCGCTTCACGCTCTCGACCTTGTCATCCATATGCTGCTCCCGGTCGGTCCGCGTGCCGAGCTTGAGCGTCGAGGTGATACGCGGCGCGCCCATCTCATGCACCGTCTCGTGACAGCGCTTGACCACTGCCATGACCTCGTCCCAGGGCCCTTCGATATTGGTGCCATAGGCATGCATCCGATGCTCGAGCCCCGAGGCCTCGATCACTCGCTGACAGGCCGCTACCTGGGGGGAGACGGACACGCCGACCCCCATCGGTACCACGCACAGATCCACGATCACCTGCATTATGCTTACCTCATAAATATTAGCCTGATACAAAAGCCACAGCGTGAGTTGTCAGAAACGCTCATGGCTGATCTATGCTAACGCCTTGTAATAGAACAATCGGCATCACGCCACCTCCCGCTTTCACACACCGGCTGCCCCGACTCTGAAGGATCAGGAGGAACCATGACCAGCGACCCACGTCTCGGCCCCATCGCCCTGCCCGACACCAGAGCCCGACGCGTCTTCGAGAAGCTGCTCGACGGCTCCGGCATTACCCTCAACGGCTCGGCCCCCGCGGACATCCGCGTCTATCATCCCGACTTCTTCTCCCGCGTTCTGCACCAGGGCACCCTGGGGCTCGGCGAGGCCTACATGGACGGCTGGTGGGAGTGCGAGCACATCGACGAACTGGCCCATCGGCTGCTGCGCCACGGCCTGGGCGAACACGCCCAGTCCAAATCAGAACGACTGATGTATCGCCTCCAGTCCGGTTTCTTCAACCTGCAGAGCCGCGCCCGCGCCCATATCGTCGGCGAGGCCCACTACGACTTCGGCAACGACCTCTTCGAACGCATGCTCGATGACACCATGTGCTACTCCTGCGGCTACTGGAAGGACGCCGGCAGCCTGCTGGAGGCCCAGCGCGGCAAGCTCGAGCTCGCCTGCCGCAAGCTCGAGCTGGAGCCCGGCATGCGGGTGCTGGACATCGGCTGCGGCTGGGGCAGCTTCGCCGAGCACGCCGCGCGGCATCACGGCGTCGAGGTCACCGGCATCACCATCTCCCGGGAGCAGGCGGAGCTGGCCCGTCGGCGCTGCGAGGGGCTGCCGGTCGAGATCCTGCTTGAGGACTACCGCGAGCTCGAGGGCCGCTTCGATCGCGTCGTCTCCATCGGCATGTTCGAGCATGTCGGCCATCGCAACTACGCCACCTACTTCGGGACGGTGGAACGCCTGCTCCCCGCCGACGGCCTGTTCCTGCTGCACACCATCGGCTCCAACACCTCCAACATCAGCGCCGATCCCTGGATCAACCGCTACATCTTCCCCAACGGCGTATTGCCCTCAGCCAGGCACATTGCCCAGGCCAGCGAGGAGCACCTGCTGATGGAGGACTGGCAGAACTTCGGCGCAGACTACGACCGCACCCTGATGGCCTGGCTCGAGAACTTCGACGCCCACTGGGACGAGATCGCCGATCGCTACAACGAGCGCACCCAGCGGATGTTCCGCTATTACCTGTCCATCTGCGCCGGCGCCTTCCGCGCCCGCAATCTGCAGCTGTGGCAGGTAGTGTTGTCGAAGGGCCGTGAAGGACGCTACGACGCACCGAGATAAACGCCGGACTGGCGCTGACATCCATGCCGACTACGACCGCACCCTGATGGCCTGGCTCGAGAACTTCGACGCCCACTGGGACGAGATCGCCGAGCGCTACAACGAGCGCACCCAGCGGATGTTCCGCTATTACCTGTCCATCTGCGCCGGCGCCTTCCGCGCCCGCAATCTGCCGCTGTGGCAGGTAGTGTTTTCGAAGGGCCGTGAAGGACGCTACGACGCACCGAGATAAACGCCGGACTGGCGCTGACATCCATGCCGACTACGACCGCACCCTGATGGCCTGGCTCGAGAACTTCGACGCCCACTGGGACGAGATCGCCGATCGCTACAACGAGCGCACCCAGCGGATGTTCCGCTATTACCTGTCCATCTGCGCCGGCGCTTTCCGCGCCCGCCATCTGCCGCTGTGGCAGGTAGTGTTTTCGAAGGGCCGTGAAGGACGCTACGACGCACCGAGATAAACGCCGGACTGGCGCTGACATCCATGCCGACTACGACCGCACCCTGATGGCCTGGCTCGAGAACTTCGACGCCCACTGGGACGAGATCGCCGATCGCTACAACGAGCGCACCCAGCGGATGTTCCGCTATTACCTGTCCATCTGCGCCGGCGCCTTCCGCGCCCGCCATCTGCAGCTGTGGCAGGTAGTGTTTTCGATGGGCCGTGAAGGACGCTACGACGCACCGAGATAAACGCCGGACTGGCGCTGACATCCATGCCGACTACGACCGCACCCTGATGGCCTGGCGCGAGAACTTCGACGCCCACTGGGACGAGATCGCCGAGCGCTACAACGAACGTACGCGGCGGATGTTCCGGTACTACTTGGCCATCTGCGCCGGTGCCTTCCGGGCAAGGAACCTGCAACTCTGGCAGGTGGCATTCTCGAAGGGCCGCGAGGGGCGTTACGACGCACCACGCTGATGATGTAGCCGCGCCGCGGGCGGCGCATGTCCCGGGCTTGTTCAAGCTTGCCCTCTGCACCGACGCCTTCCGGGCAAGAAATCTGCAACTCTGGAAGGCGGCGTTCCCGAAGGGGGCTCGAGGGACGTCACGACGCACCACGCTGAACATCGGACTGGCGCAAAGCGGCGAAACGACGTCGACTATGCACCGGTTCTCCCCTTGCGTGCGGTCTTCCCGATGCGAACAATAGTGCGCTTCCCGGCTCACTGACGCCTGGCTGTCGTCAATTTCCTACAAATGACCAGGTTCTTGACCTACGTCGTATGACCCATGTCGGTCATGGGCGACGTATGTATCATAATCTACTAAATAAAAGTGGCGGGCTCATCCCCTGGACGAGCGCAGCACACGCAACGACAACGACACTCCTGTACGCAGCAGGAACACAATCAGGGAAACCACATGCCTCCCATCGATGTCATGCCGTGCAGGGAACGGCTCGAACCGACGAGGATGCTGGATCTAGCCGATCAGCTGCCCGGGCTGATCTTCCAGCTGCACCGCAGCGCGGATGGCCATCTCCACTTCCCCTTGCTGATGGGCAGGGGCATCCAGCTGCTGGACCTGGATCCGCAACGCCTGGCCGAGAATGCCGAACCGGCGCTGGAACGCCTTCACGACGCGGACTATCCCGGGCTTATGGCAGCCATTGAGCGTTCAGCGCGCTGGGGCTCGCCGATCACGCTCAAGTTCCGCTTCCGGCTCAGCGGCGATCGCTGCCGCTGGATCGCTGCACGCGCCCAGCCACAGCGCATCGAGACCGGCGTGCTCTGGCACGGCATGATGCTCGACATCAGCGAGCAGGTCGCCGAGGAAGAGCGCCTGCGACAGCTTTCAGACAGCGATGCTCTCACGGGGCTCGCTAATCGACGCAAGCTGCTCAGCCGCCTCGAAGAAGAGATTTCGTTGAGCAATCGCCACGCCACGCCGCTGTCGCTGATGATGATCGACCTCGACCATTTCAAGACGATCAACGACACCTGGGGGCATCTGCAGGGAGACGCCACCCTGCGCGAACTGGCCGACTGTTGCAACGCCCTGCTGCGCGAGGAAGACCTCCTCGCCCGGCTGGGCGGCGAGGAGTTCGCCCTGCTGCTGCCCTTGACCTCACAGCGCAACGCCGCCCGGCTGGCCGAGCGGCTGCGCCGCGAGATCGCCGAGCACGACTTCGACGGCCTCGGGTCGGGGCGCATCACCGTCAGCATCGGCATCACCGAACACCGGGTCGGTGACACCCTCGACCACCTGATCCAGCGTGCCGACGCCAGCCTCTACCGGGCCAAGCACCTCGGTCGCAACCGGGTCGTGGCCGGCGACTGACGACGACGCCTCGCGCTCGGGCGAGATCGACGGCCATGACGTGTATCCTGCCCCTCCCATCGACACCGCCCGGAGCCGCCATGACCACCATCGACCAGACCCTCGCCCGGGTCTTCGGCTATCCCGACTTCCGCCCCGGCCAGCGCCCGGTGATCGAGGCGGTGGTCGCCGGCCGCTCGGCCGCCGCGATCTTCCCCACCGGCTCGGGCAAGTCGCTGTGCTACCAGCTCTCCGCCCTGCACCTGCCAAACCTGACGCTGGTGGTCTCGCCGCTGCTGGCGCTGATGCAGGACCAGCTGGCCTTCCTGCAGCGCCACGGCATCGCTGCCGCCAGCCTCGATTCCTCCCAGACCAAGGACGAGGCCCGTGCGGTGATGGATGGCGTCGCCCGCGGCGAGATCCGCATCCTGATGGTCTCGGTGGAACGTCTCAAGAACGAGCGCTTCCGCGCCTTCATCCGCCGCGTGCCCATCTCGCTGCTGGTGGTCGACGAGGCTCACTGCATTTCCGAATGGGGCCACAACTTCCGTCCCGACTACCTGACCCTGCCGGCGACCCGCCACGAGCTCGGCATCCCCCAGGCGCTGCTGCTGACGGCCACCGCCACCCCGAAGGTGATCGAGGACATGCGCCGCCACTTCGCCATCGAGGCCGAGGACGTCACCGCCACCGGCTTCTATCGCCCCAACCTGGACCTGCAGGTGGCGCCGGTGGCGGCCGACGAGCGCCCGCGGCGGCTGGTCGAATGGCTGCGCCCGCGCGTCGAAGGGCCTAGCGCCGGCGCCACCGTGGTCTACGTCACCCTGCAGCAGACCGCCGAGCGTCTGGCCGCCTATCTCGGTGCCGCCGGCCTGCCCGCCGCGGCCTATCACGCCGGCCTCGACGCCGAGACGCGCGCCCGCCGCCAGGACGACTTCATGGCCGGCCGCACGCCGGTGATCGTCGCCACCATCGCCTTCGGCATGGGCATCGACAAGAGCGACATCCGCGCGGTGGTGCACTTCGACCTGCCCAAGTCGGTGGAGAACTACAGCCAGGAGATCGGCCGCGCCGGGCGTGACGGCGCCCCGGCCGAGTGCCTGATGCTGGCCGGCCGCGATCATCTCAGCGTGCTGGAGAACTTCACCTACGGCGACACCCCGGAGCGCGACGCCATCGCTCGGGTGACGTCGACCCTGCCCGCCGCCGGAGAGGACTGGGCCTTCACCCTCAATACCCTCTCGCGGGACAGCGACATCCGCCCGCTGCCGCTCAAGACGCTGCTGGTGCATCTGGAGCTCGAGGGCGTGATCCGGCCGCGCTTCAGCTACTTCGCCGAATACCGCTTCCGTCTGGAGGAGCCGGCAGAGGCCCTGGTGGCTCGCTTCCAGGGCGAGCGACGGGCCTTCGTCGAGGCTGTCCTCGAGGCCTCGGCGAAGGCGCGCACCTGGTACCGGATGGATCTCGAGGCCCTGGCACGGCTCGGCGCCGAACGCGGCCTGGACACCTCACGCCAGCGGGTGATCACCGCCCTGGACTACTTCGCCGACAAGGACCTGATCACGCTGGAAAGCAAGCAGATGACCGAGGTCTTCGAGGTGCAGCGCCCCGTCGACGAGGCCCTGATCGCGCGGCTGCACCAGGCCTTCGTCGACAAGGAGCGGGCCGAGATCGAGCGGCTGCACGCCATGCTGGCGCTGTTCGAGGGCGAAGGCTGCCTGACCCGGCGGCTGGCGGACTGGTTCGGCGACGCCGCCGCCCCCGAGCGCTGCGGGCACTGCTCGGGGTGCCGCGGCCAGATCGCGTCGCTGCCTTCCCCGCCGCCACCGGCGCCGCTTGCCGCGATGGACGCCGCCGCCCTGACCGCCCCGCTGCGCGAACGGCTCTCGGCCGCCGGCGAAGGTGAGGCTGCCACCGCGACGCTGCTGGCCCGCTTCCTGTGCGGGCTGAGCTCGCCGCGGCTGACCCGCCACAAGGCGCGCCAGCTCGACGGCTTCGCCACCCTGGAGGCCTATCCCTTCGGCGAGGTGCGCGACTGGCTGTCCCGCTGATCGTTCACGCTCGCCGCCGCATCAGCGACAGCGTCGCCAGATGCACCGGCAGATAGAGCGCCAGCGGCCAGACCAGCATCAGCGCGATCACATAGAGCCCGTCCGGCAGCCAGGTCTGGGCGCCGCCGAAGGGGCCCTCGACCCAGTTGACGTTGCGATGGGGATCCGTGAGCCACCAGGCGGCGAGGATCGCCGCCCAGGTCAGGGCGGTCTGCCAGGCCAAGGCCGTGCGATCGAAGCCCAGCCTCACGACAGCGAAACCGGCCACCAGCGGCAGCACCAGGTGGTAGAGCGACAGCAGCCGTACCGACAGAGGAATGCCGGCATCGAACATGTACTCGGTGCCGCCGATGGGATGCCAGCCGCTGGCCCAGGCGACACCGGCATCCAGCGCCCACAGGCTTCCCACCAGCGCCGTGGCCATCCAGGCCATGGAAACAAGCCGGCGGCTCTCGGCCCACAGCCCGACCAGCAGCAGGAAATTGGCCAGGTTGCACAGCCACAGGTAGTTCTGGATCCCGATGCGCAGCGCCACCGAAGGCGCCCAGAACAACATCCACAGCGTGAAGGCCACCTTCAGCCAGCGCGGTAGCCGCCCTCGCCCGTCGGTCCTCATCCGTCCTCCGAACCGATCCCGTGGCGCTTGAGCTTGTTGGCGATGGTGGTATGCGAGACGCCAAGGCGCTTGGCCAGCTGGCGGCTGGAAGGATGCTGCGGATAGAGGCTCGACAGCACCTGGCGCTCCACCTCGCCGAGGATGTCGGCCAGCGATCCGTCGAGATCGACACCGGCGAGCCCCGGCGCCCGGCCCACCTCGGGCAGGCGCAGATGCGCCGGCTCGATGACGCCGCCCTCGCACAGCGAGACCGCCTGGAACAGCACGTTCTCCAGCTGGCGCACGTTGCCCGGCCAGTGATAGGCCGACAGCCGCGCCACCGCGGCCGGTGACAGCTGCGGCATCGGGCAGCCGATCTGGGTGGCGGCGCGGTCGATGAAGTGCGTCGCCAGCGCCTCGATGCCGTCGAGGCAGTCCCGCAGCGGCGGCACCTCCAGGGTCAGCACGTTGAGGCGGTGATAGAGGTCCTGGCGGAAGCGCCCCTCGGCGCACAGGCTCGGCAGATCCTGCTGGGTGGCACAGATCACTCGCACGTCCAGGTAGGTTTCCTCGTCGCTGCCCACGCGACGGAAGCCGCCGTCCTGCAGGAAGCGCAGCAGCTTGACCTGCATCCGCGGGCTGGTCTCGCCCACCTCGTCGAGGAAGATGGTGCCGCCGGCCGTCAGCTCCAGCAGCCCCAACTTGCCCTCCGGGCGCGCGCCCTCGAAGGCACCCGGCGCATAGCCGAACAGCTCGGTCTCGGCCATGGATTCCGGCAGCCCGGCACAGTTGAGCGCCATGAACGGCGCCTGCCCCCGCGGGCTCGCCAGGTGGCAGGCCCGGGCCAGCAGCTCCTTGCCGGTGCCGGTCTCGCCCTGGATCAGCAGCGGCGCATCCAGCGGCGCCATGCGTCGCGCCTCGCCGATCAGCGCCTCCAGCCGGGGGCTTGCCTGGAACAGCGACTCGAAGCCGCGCAGCTCCTGGCGCTGCACCTGATAGATGCGCTCGCCGATGCGATCGGCGCGATGCAGGGTGACCACGGCGCCGGCCAGCGAGGCCACGTCCGACTGCTGCTCGCGGTGCAGAGGCGAGATGTCGGCCAGGTAGACGGTGTCGCGCAGCTTGACCCGCAGCCCGTTGACCCGGGCGTTATTGCGGCGAATCAGCTCCGGCAGGTCGAGATCAGGCAGATAGCGGTCCAGCGACAGCCCCGGCACCTCGTCGACCCGCACGCCCAGCAGCTGCCCGGCGGCGCGGTTGGCCGCCACCAGATGCCCCTCCATGTCGATCGACATCACCGGTTCCGAGAGCGACGACAGCAGGGCGTCGAGCTCCAGGTGGCGCCGCTCGCTGGGCATCAGGCTGACCCGTCGCACGCCGAACACCCCGGGCACCTGTTCGAGCTCGGGCTTGAGCGTGGCCAGCTGGGCGTTCAGCAGGTGGGGCACGTGCAGGTAGATGGCGTTGCCGTGTTCGCCGCCGACCTCGCCGTGGGCCACGTTGAGTCCGTAGTCGGCGAAGTGGGCCACGATATCGCGCAGGATGCCGATGCGGTTCTGGCAGTGGAATCTCAGACGCATGAAAGGCTCGCAGGTCGAAAAAACGAACCGGGCCGCAGAAGGTTGTCAGCCCGGCGTGACTCATCTGTAAAGATAGCGTGACAATAAGGCCGCCGCGATGCCGATTCCATGCGCCTTTGGCCGCATCATGCCGGCCAAGACGCCCGACTGTCATGGATTCTTTACAACCAAACGCCTTGCGAACGCCCTGGATCGTCCGCAGAACGCCCCTCTCACCCCGTCCCCCGCCTAGACTGCGGTCATCCCCTTGAGGCCACGACAATTCCAATACCGACGGGAGCAACCATGAAGGCTCAAAGCGCCCCCAAGAAGACCGCCTATCAGGCCAGGATGCCGGACGACAACGGCCATATCGCCTGGAGCGAACAGGAAAATGCCACCTGGCGCACGCTGATGGAGCGCCAGGTCGAGCTGCTGCCGGGCCGGGTGTGCCAGGAATACCTCGACGGCATGGAGCGCCTGGCGCTGCCCGTCGAGCGTATCCCCCAGCTCGCCGAGGTCGACGCCGTGCTGCGCGAGGCCACCGGCTGGGAAACCGCCCAGGTGCCGGCGCTGATTCCCTTCGATACCTTCTTCGAACTGCTGGCCAATCGCCGCTTCCCGGTCGCCACCTTTATCCGCACGCCGGAGGAGCTGGACTACCTGCAGGAGCCGGACATCTTCCACGAGATCTTCGGTCACTGCCCGATGCTCACCAACCCGGCCTTCGCCGAGTTCACCGCCACCTACGGCCGCCTGGGCCTCGAGGCCACGCCCAAGGAGCGCGTCTACCTGGCCCGACTGTACTGGATGACCGTGGAATTCGGCCTGGTCGACACTCCCGAGGGGCGGCGACTGTATGGCGGCGGCATCATCTCCTCGCCCAAGGAGACCCTGCACGCCCTGTCCGACGCGCCCGTTCACGCGCCCTTCGATCCGCTGGACGCTCTGCGCACGCCCTACCGGATCGACATCCTCCAGCCGCTGTACTACGTACTGGATAGCCTGGAGACGCTGCACGAGCTGTCCGGCCGCGACATCATGGGCATGGTCCACGAGGCCATGGAACTCGGGCTGTTCGAACCGCGCTTTCCGCCCAAGCCCAAGCCAGTGCCGGCGGAGACCGCCAGCGCCTGACGCCGACGCCTTGGCATCGGCCCTTTCATGAGCGGCCGATCGCCACCACGACAACAACTCTATACCCCGCAACGAGCCAACGAGGAGTCATCATGAGCGAACTTTCCGAACAGCAGTGCGAGGCCTGCAGCTGGGACGCCCCCCACGTCACCGAGAGCGAAATCGAGCAGTATCGCCGCGACATCCCCGAGTGGCAGATCGTCGAGCGCGATGGCATCATGCAGCTGGAGCGAGTCTTCACGTTCCGCAACTTCCGACAGGCCCTGGCGTTCACCAACCGGGTCGGCGAGATCGCCGAGGAAGCGGGTCACCACCCCGCCCTGCTGACCGAGTGGGGCAAGGTCACCGTGACCTGGTGGTCCCACGAGATGAAGGGCCTGCACAGGAACGATTTCATCCTAGCCGCCAGAACCGACGAGGTAGCGAAGTAAATGTTCGAACAGATTGAGCGGGTTCCCGGGGATGCCATCCTCGGGCTCATCGAGGCCTTCAAGAAGGATACCAACCCCCAGAAGGTCGATCTCGGTGTCGGCGTCTATCGCGACGCCCAGGGCAACACCCCGGTGATGCGCGCGGTCAAGGAAGCCGAGGCCCTGCTGCTCAACAACGAGACCACCAAGACCTACATCGGTTCCCACGGCGCCCCGGCCTACGGTGAAGTGGTGCTGCCGATGGTGCTCGGCCAGGGCTCACCGGTGCTCGAGGCCGGTCGCGCCAGCGCGACCCAGTCTCCCGGCGGCACCGGCGCGCTGCGCCTGGCGGCGGACTTCATCGCTACCCAGCTGCCCGGCAAGGACATCTGGGTCAGCGACCCGACCTGGCCGAACCACCTCGGCATCTTCCCGGCGGCCGGTCTCACCCTGCACAAGTACCCCTACGTCGACGCCGACAACCGCCTCGACTTCGACGGCATGCTCGGGGCCCTGAAGCAGATCCCCGAGGGCGACGTGGTGCTGCTCCACGCCTGCTGCCACAACCCGACCGGCTTCGACCTGTCCCGGGATCAGTGGAAGCAGGTGCTGGAGGTGCTCAAGGAGCGCAAGCTGCTGCCGCTGGTCGACTTCGCCTATCAGGGCTTCGGCGAGGGCCTGGACGAGGATGCCTTCGGTCCGCGCCTGCTGGCCGAGAACCTCGATGAGGTGATCATCACCAGCTCCTGCTCCAAGAACTTCGGCATCTACTGCGAGCGGACCGGCTGCCTGATCATGGTCGCCAAGAACGCCGAGCAGATGGAGAGCGTGCGTTCCCAGGTGGCCATCGTCGCCCGCGAGAACTACTCCAACCCGCCGGCCCACGGCGGTGCCATCGTCTCCGAGGTCCTGCACTCCGACGAGCTGACCGCCGTCTGGCGCGAAGAACTCACCGAGATGCGCGACCGCATCAACACCTTGCGGCGCGACTTCGTCGAGGCTCTGAAGCCGTACGGCCTGGACGAGAAATACGCCCACGTGGCCGAGCAGCGCGGCATGTTCTCCTACACCGGACTGACGCCGGAACAGGTGGATCGCCTGCGCGACGAGTTCAGCATCTACATGGTGCGCTCCGGCCGTGCCAACGTGGCCGGCTTCTCCCACGAGAACCTGCCCTACCTGGCCAAGGCGATCGCTGCGGTCAACGACTGATCGGCTGACGCCGTTCGGCAGAAAAGCGCCCGGGCCTGATGGCCCGGGCGCTTTTTTGTGCCTCGATGCCATGATCCGCCCGCGCCACGGCCGCCCGATACGACGACGGCCCGCGCCAAGGCGCGGGCCGTTCTCGATCAAGCAGCGTACAACACCGCGTCAGGCGGCGTAGCGCGAAACGTCGAGCCCCTGCGGGTCGATGCGCGGCGATTCCGCCCCCATCAGATCGGCCAGCAGCTGGGCGCTGCCGCAGCTCATGGTCCAGCCCAGGGTACCGTGGCCGGTGTTGAGCCACAGGTTGTCGTAGCGGGTGGCGCCGATGATCGGCGTGGAATCCGGCGTCATCGGCCGCAGGCCGCTCCAGAACTCGGCGCGGTCGACGTCGCCGCCCTCGGGGAAGACATCGCGCACCACCATGTCGATGGTCGCCCGGCGCTTCTCCGGCAGGCTCAGGTCGTGGCCCGCCAGCTCGGCGGTGCCGCCCACGCGGATGCGGTCGTCGAAGCGCGAGATCGCCACCTTGTAGGTCTCGTCCATCACCGTGGACTGGGGCGCCCCGCCGTCGTCGACCACCGGCACGGTCAGGCTGTAGCCCTTGACCGGGTAGATCGGCAGGCGGATGCCCAGGTCCTTGACCAGGAACGGCGAATAGCTGCCGAGGCAGACCACGTAGGCGTCGGCGGTGAGCTCGCCGGCGCTGGTGATCACGCCCTCGATGCCGGCATTGCCGCGGCGGATGCGCTGGATGTCGACACCGAAGCGGAAGCTGACGCCCAGGCGGTCACGGCAGTAGTCGGCCAGGCGATTGGTGAACAGATGACAGTCGCCGGTCTGGTCGTCCGGCAGGTGCAGGCCGCCGACGAACTTGCCCGGCACCCGGGCCAGCGCGGGCTCGACCGCAGTGATCTCGCCGGCGCCCAGCAACCGATGGCGCACGCCGCAGCGCTCGAGCACCTGCATGTCCTTGGCCACGGCCTCCACCTGGCTGTCGTGACGGAACAGCTGCAGCAGCCCCTTCTGACGATCCTCGTAGCGGATGCCGGTCTCGGCGCGCAGGGCGTCGATGCAGGCGCGGCTATGCTCGGCGATGCGCACCATGCGCTCCTTGTTCACCGCATAGCGCTCGGGATTGCAGTTGCCGAACATCTTCATCATGAAGCGGGCCATGGTCGGGTCCATGCGCGGCTGGATCTTCAGCGGCGCATGCTCCTGGAACATCCACTTCACCGCCTTCTGCGGGATGCCGGGCGCGGCCCAGGGCGAGGAGAAGCCAAACGACACCTGACCGGCATTGCCGTAGCTGGTTTCCATGGCCGGTGCCGGCTGGCGATCCACCACGGTGACCTCATGGCCCTGACGGGCCAGATAGTAGGCGCTGGTGACGCCGACCACACCACTGCCGAGAATCAATACCTTCATGCCGTCCTCTCCCCTGATCGTCTTGTTGGATCGCCCTGCCATCTGCGGGAACGAGACCGCCCGGGCCAGGCCCGGGCGGTGCGTTAAGACGAGTATAGGAGAGGCCAATCAGATGATTTTCCTTTTATTTACCCACCAACCTAATAGAACATTCAAATAAACACCATATATTGGGTGTTAATTAAACAAAAACCACCATAAACAGAAAAAACCACTACCCGTCATCCGGCCGCCTGGCGCCGCGGGCTGGCGAGGGTACGACGCAGCAGTCCCCAGGCCGCCAGACCGGCCAGCAGATTGCCCAGTGCCGCCCCCAGCGCCAGGCCCGGCAGGCCGCCCAGCCAGGCGCCGAGCCCCAGGCACGGCAGGTAGAACGCGAACAGCCGCGCGGCGGACATCATCATCGCCCGCAGCGGCCAGCCCAGCGCATTACCGGCGGAGACCACCAGCATGCAGACCCCGAGCGCGGCATAGCTCGGCGGCAGCCAGTGCAGCAGCACCGTCAGGTCCTCGCTCACCTCGGCGGAGCCGGCCAGAGCCGCGGCCACCCAGGGCGCGGCCAGCGCCAGCCCCAGCCCCAGCCCCAGCTGCCAGAGCACCGCCACCTTCAGCGCCAGGCGCATCAGGCGGTGCACCTGCGGCCAGTCGCCGGCGCCGTAGCAGCGTCCCAACCAGGGCGGCAGCGACATGGTCATCGCCAGCACCGCCATGAGCGACAGGGTCTCCAGGCGACTGGCCAGGCCCCAGGCCGCGACCTGGGACTCGCCGAGCCGGGCCACCACCGAGATCGCCAGCATCGCGGCCAGCGGCGGCATCAGCTGGCTGATCATGGCCGGCCCGGCGATGCCCAGGAAGGGCCGCAGCGACAGACTCGCCTCCTCCCACAGCCCGCCGGAGGCCAACCAGCCGGTGCCGGCCAGGCGCATCGCCATCACGCCGAGCCCCACCAGCATGGCCAGCACCGTGGCCCAGGCCGCGCCCGGCAGCCCCAGGCCCTGCCAGTTGCCGACCCCGAAGATCAACAACGGATCCAGGAGCAGGTTGGCCAGGCTGGTGATCACCATCAGCGAACCGGGCAGGCGCGTGTTGCCGTGGGCGCGGAACAGGCTGTAGCCGAAATACAGCACCGCCCCCGCCCAGGCGGACAGCAGCTGGGGGCCCCAGTAGGCACGGATCAGCGCCAGAGACTCGGTTTCGGCACCCAGCCGCCGGAAGATCGGCGCCTGGCCCAGCCACAGCCCCAGCCCCAGCAGCGCGATGACCAGTGCCCCCACCACCAGCACCAGGCTGCCAAGGCGACGGGACCGCGCGGTCTCGCCGGCCCCCAGGGCCCGGGAGATCAGCGCGGCGATGGCGATGCCCATGCCCACCTGGACGCCGATGATCAGGAAGGAGAGCGGCAGGGTGAAGGACTGGGCGGCCAGCGGCGCGGTGCCGAGCCTGGCCACGAAGGCGCTGTCGATCAGCTGGAAACCCAGCAGAGACAGCACGCCGATGGCCATGGGCCAGGTCTGACGCCACAGCGTCACACCCAGCGAGGAAGAGGTAGCGTCGTTTCGCAACACAGGGACTCCGCGGGAATCGTCGAGGGCGGCCCATTCTACGCGAAGTTGCGACCCGTCTCAGGGGGCGTGCTCGAGCTGGCCGAAGAGCAGCCGCTGCACCTCGGCCACCGGCAGCGGCCGATGGAAATAGTAGCCCTGGACCAGATCGCAGCGCATCTCGCGCACCAGCGCCAGCTGCTCGCCGGTCTCGACGCCCTCGGCCACCACCTCCAGCCCCAGCCGATGGCCGATGAAGACCGCGGCCTCCATGATGGCACGATCCTCCGACTGCTGGGGTGCATCGCGAACGAAGGAGCGATCGATCTTGAGCGCGGTAACCGGAAACAGCTTGAGGTAGCTGAGCGACGAATAGCCGGTGCCGAAGTCGTCGATGGCGATGCGCACCCCGCGGTGATAGAGGCGCCGCAGCCGCGTCAGCACGGCTTCGTTGGCCTCGATCAGCACGTTCTCGGTCAGCTCGATGCCGATGTCCTGAGGCTCGAGCCCGTGGCGCGCCACGCAGGCCTCCAGGCGCTCGAGCGTCTCCGGCGCCCGCACCTGACGCCCCGACAGATTGATGTCGATGCGCAGCGCCTCGACCCCCGCCGCACGCCAGGCCGCCTGCTGGCCACAGGCCTCCTCCATCACCCAGTCGCCGAGCCGTTCGATCAGCCCCGAGCGCTCGGCCAGGGGAATGAACTCGGCGGGCGAGACCGCCTCACCGTCGGCCGGCTCCCAGCGCAGCAGCGCTTCGAGATTCTCGATCCGGCCGCTCACCGCCGACACCTGGGGCTGATAGTGCAGGCTGAGCTCACAATTGGCGATGGCGTGCTCCAGCCGTTCGGCGAGCCGATGCTGGCGCACCAGCTCGTCGTGGAAATGCTGCTGGAAGCCCTGCAGGGCGCCCTGACCATCCAGCTTGGCGCGGTTCTTGGCCACGTCGGCGTTGCGGATCAGCTCCCAGGCCACCCGGCCGTGATCCGGGAAGGCGCTGAGCCCGAGGCTGGCAGTGACCGGGCGCGCGATGCCGTCCACCTCGAAGGGCCGGTCGAACGCCGAACGGATGTGCTCGACCACCGTGCGGCACGCTTCCGCCTCTCCCACGCCGGGAAAGGCCATCACGAACTCGTCGCTGGAAACCCGCGACATCAGGTCTCCGGCCCGCTGGCGATGGCGAAGCCGGCGTGTCAGCTCGATCAGGATCTGGTCGCCCTGGGCATAGCCGAGGGCATCGTTGATCTCGACGAAGCGATCGATATCCAGGTAGAGCACGGTCAGCGGCCGCCCTTGGCGCCGGCAGCGGTCGAGCAGCTCATCCAGGTCTGCCTCGAAGGCCTGACGATTGGGCAGGTGCGTCAGCTGATCGAAGCGGGTGGCGAAGGCCAGATCACGATGGGCCCGCTTCTGGTCGGACAGATCGACGTCGACGCAGAACATCAGCGGGTTGTCGGTGTGCTCGCCGAGCATCACGTGGTGGGAGAACACCGGTACCGGTTCGCCGCTGCGGTGGCGCAGCTCGAGCTCTTCTGCGGGAATTTCCTGGCCCTGCTCGACCCAGGCCCGGTGAGCCTCGATGACCGGCTGACGCATGGGACCGGGAATGATCAGGTCCTCGAGCAGGCGCCCCATGGCCTCCTCGGCCGGATAGCCGTAGAGCCGGACGCTGGCCTCGTTCCAGTAGATGACCCGACGCTGCCGGTCATAGCCCTGCACCGCCACGCGAGGCAGGCTCTCGAGCAGGCTGCGGAAGCGCTGCTCGCTCTCCTGATAGCGGCGCTGGACGAGGGCCACGTCGATCTGCGCGGCGTCCGAGCGGCGCTCGACCACGCGATCACACGCCCGCCCCAGCCAGCGCAGGATCCGCTGCCACGCGGCCTTACCCCGCTGCCCGCGATGAAACGGCCTCATGTGATGCGCCGCCCCACCAGCCTCCGATGTCTCCGGTCACTCAAGTGCACCTCCACGCGGCCCGATGAGCGGCCTCCACGACTGACCACCACTCCTGCTTTGACATTCTGAAACATTCCGACTCATTTGCTTACTGTTGACGATTTTTCTCGTCAACGGAAGCCCATCCCATTCAGACGTCAATCAGGAGAAAGTCTCATGAAACTCGACACCCTTAAATATGGTTTCGATCACACCACCATGCCAGCGGACCCGATGGCAGACTACTGGCCCCACGGCGTACAGGAAGACCTGGCCCGACAGGACTGGGCCCTGACCGAGCTGCATTCGGCGATCGACCTGGAAGCCTGGCAGGGTTTCACCGCCGACCTGCCGCGGGACCCCTACGTCAACCAGCGCTGGAAGCGGATGTCATGGCTGGCCCTCGACGCCGAGGAGCAGGTCAAGGACCTGGGCCACTGCCCGATGGCCCAGGGCGGCGCCTTCAACGACGCGGACAGCATGGCCGACCGGCTGCGCTACTACGAGCCGCTGACGCCCGAGTTCCTGGGCCGTGCCGACGTCCGCGCCTTCGTCCGTGCCTGGGCCCGGCTGTGGGGCATCCGGCCCGACGAACCCATCCTGATGCAGATCACCGGGGTGCGCGGCGAGGGCCACCTCGACCCGCTGCAGGGCCAGGGCATCCACGCCGACGGCTGCCAGGCGCTGAGCATCCTGGTGCTGAGCCGGGACAACGTGCTAGGTGCCGACAACCATCTCTATGCCGACAAGGCCGGCACCCGAGAGCTGGTGACGGCAACCCTGAGGCCGGGCGAGATCCTGCACCTGCGCGACGACCGGCTGTTCCACGGCGTCGACACCCTCAGCCAGCGCGACCCGTCGCAGCCGTTCGAGCGCTTCATCATCATCATCAACACGCGCTTCGTGGATGCCTTCCAGAATCGCATCCTGAGGCGCCACTTCCCGCAGGCGGTGCTCCATCAGTCATGATCCCGGCGCCCGCCCTGCCTGCCTGAAACGCAGCGACCCCGGCCACTGGCCGGGGTCGCTGTTTCACCGTATCGCCCCGGGGGCGATGCGTTACTGGCGAATGCCCTCGAAGGTCACGTACAGCTCGAGCTCGTGCATCGACTCCGGGAACTGCGACATGTCGATGCCGTAGTCGGAGAGCGTCAGGGTGGTGGAGCCCTCGAAGCCGGCGCGATAGTTGCCCCAGGGATCGTCGCCCTCGCCCAGCAGAGTCACCGGCATCTCGATGGCCTGGGTCTCGCCGTGCAGGGTCAGATCGCCGGTCAGCACGCCCTCGCCCTCGCCGGTAGGCTCGAAGCCGGTGGAAGCGAAGCTCGCGGTGGGATATTCGGCCGCGTCGAGGAAGTCATCGCTCAGGATGTGCTTGTCGCGCTCGGCGTGGTTGGTGGTCAGGCTGTCGACCTCGACCTCCAGGTTGGCGGATGACGCTTCCGGGTTCTCGGGGTCATAGCTGAACCCGCCGTCGAACTCCTCGAAACTGCCCAGGATGTAGGAGAAACCCAGGTGGCTGATCTTGAACTGCACGAAGGCGTGCTGGCCGTCGATGTCGATGGCGTAGTCGGCAGCCTGTGCCTGGGCGAGCGGCACCAGGGACGCGGCGGCCAGGGCGGCGGTCAGGGCGGTCTTCTTGTACATCGCTAACTCCTTGCGTGACTCGATGGGTCAGTGGGAAGCGGACCCGCCACGGCGGCGAGCCCGAGTGTAACGAGGCGTGAGCATGCGCATCAGGGTGTCGTGGCGATCGACCCAGTGATGCTTGAACGCGGCCAGGCCATGCCCACCGGCCAGCACCATCAGCGCCAGGGCGGCGTACCAGTGCACCGTGCCGGCGAGACTCGCCTGGTTGGGCAATCCGGTCATCAGCGCCGGCACCTGGAAGAGCCCGAACACATCGATGCCGGCGCCTTCCGCGGTGGAGATCAGATAGCCGCTGACCAGCACCAGCAGCATCAGCGCGTAGAGGGCGATGTGGCCGACATGGGCGGCCAGGCGTTCCAGACGCGACCCGGGCAACGATGGCGTCGGCTGAACGGCGCGCCAGACGAGACGGCCCAGGGTCACGGCGAACACCAGCATGCCGAGGGAACGATGCCACCAGGGCGCGAGGTTGTACCAGGCATCGTAATAGCCGAGCCCGGTCATCCACCAGCCCAGCACGAAGAGCCCGACGAAGGCCAACGCGCTCAGCCAGTGCAGCAGGATGCTGGTCCATCCCCAGCCGGTCGAAGTGTTACGCCACATGAGCGCTCCCGAATGCGTGTCACGGAGGAAGCAGACTACCCGAGCAAGGCGGGCGATTCCGCTGAAAAAAGATGAACGCTTCGTTCGGAAATTCCGCATGCCGCCCCGCGGCGGCATGCGGAGGAAGCCGATGACGCCCGGCTAGATCAGGGCATCGAGGCCCCGCGCCAGGTCGGCCCGGATGTCGGCGATGTCCTCGAGCCCCACCGCAATGCGGATCAGACCCTCGCGGATGCCGGCAGCGGCTTTCTGGTCGTCGGAGAGGCGGCCATGGGTGGTGGTACCGGGATGGGTGATGGTGGTCTTGACGTCGCCCAGGTTGCCGGTGATCGACAGCATCCGGGTCGCGTCGATGACCGACCAGGCGCCCTCACGACCGCCCTTGACCTCGACCCCGAGCACCGCACCGAATGCCTTCTGCTGACGCGCGGCCAGCTCATGCTGCGGATGGCTGGCCAGCCCACTGTAATACACCCGTTCCACCGCCGGATGCGCCTCGAGCCACTCGGCCAGCTGCAGCGCATTGGCGCAGTGGGCCTTCATGCGCAGCCCCAGGGTCTCCAGGCCCTTGGTGAAGATCCAGGCGTTGAAGGGACTCATGCAGGGCCCGCAGGTGCGCACCACCCCGAAGACCTCCTGCAGCAGCGCCTCGGGGCCGACCACGGCGCCGCCAACGGCACGGCCCTGGCCGTCCAGGTACTTGGTGGCAGAGTGAATCACCAGATCCGCCCCCAGCGCGATGGGCGTCTGCAGCGCCGGGGTCAGGAAGCAGTTGTCGATCGCCAGCCAGGCACCGTGACGATGCGCGAGCTCGGCCAGCGCCGGGATATCGCCCACCTCGGACAGCGGGTTGGACGGCGTCTCGGCGAACAGCAGCCTGGTGGCCGGCGTGATCGCCGCTTCCCAGGCCGCCAGGTCGGAGAGCTCGACGTAGCGGGTGGTGATGCCGAACTTGCCCAGATACTTGTCGAACAGGCTGACCGTGGAGCCGAACAGCGAGCGGGAGGCGACGATCTCGTCGCCGGCCTGCAGCAGCGCCAGGGCCGTGGACAGGATCGCCGACATGCCGGAGCTGGTCGCCACGCAGCGCTCGCCGCCTTCCAGGGCGGCGAGGCGGCGCTCGAAGGTCTGCACCGACGGGTTGGTGAACCGCGAGTAGACGTTGCCCGGCTCCTGGCCGCCGAACTTGCGCGCCGCCTCGGCGGCACTGCCGTAGACGAAGCTCGAGGTCGGAAAGATCGGCTCGCCGTGTTCCTGCTCGGCGGTACGATGATGCCCGGTGCGGATCGCCAGGGTATCGAGCCCCCAGTCATCCGCCGGGTTGGATTCGTCGTGCATGGCGCCTCCCTGTCAGTCGGTGTCGTCTTCCTGATTGTGCATGCCCACCAACGCGTGGTCACCGGCGCTCTGCTCCGACTTGGCATCGTCGTTGCGGCTGGCTTCCAGGGCGGCCAGATAGGCGTCGTCGATGTCGCCGGTGATGTAGCGGCCATCGAACACCGAACAGTCGAACTCGTCCAGGGCCGGATTGATCTCGCGACAGGCGGTCTTCAGATCCTCGAGGTCCTGATAGATCATGCGATCGGCGCCGATCAGCTCGCCCACCTCGGCCTCGGTGCGACCGTGGGCGATCAGCTCGCTGGCCGCCGGCATGTCGATACCGTAGACGTTCGGGTAGCGCACGGGCGGCGCCGCGGAGGCGAAGTACACGTTCTTCGCGCCGGCCTCCCTGGCCATCTGGATGATCTGGTTGCAGGTGGTGCCACGCACGATGGAGTCGTCGACCAGCAGCACGTTCTTGCCCTCGAACTCGATGTCGATGGCATTCAGCTTCTGGCGCACCGACTTCTTGCGCTGGGTCTGGCCCGGCATGATGAAGGTCCGCCCGATGTAGCGGTTCTTCATGAAGCCTTCGCGATAGGTCACCCCCAGGTGCTGGGCCAGCTCCAGGGCCGAGGTCCGCGAGGTGTCGGGGATCGGGATCACCACGTCGATGTCGTGCTCCGGCCACTCGTGCTTGATGCGATCGGCGAGCTTGCGACCCATCGCCATGCGGGTGCCGTAGACATAGGCACCGTCGAGCAGGGTATCCGGGCGCGCCAGGTAGACGTGCTCGAAGATGCAGGGCGCCAGGCGCGGCGCGTCGGCGCACTGCTGGGTGTGGATCTCGCCATCCATGCTGACGAAGATCGCCTCGCCCGGGGCCAGGTCGCGATGCAGCTCGAAGCCGCCCACGTCCAGCGCCACAGACTCGGAGGCGATCATCACTTCCTGGCCTTCACCTTCATCACGGCTGCCGAACACCACCGGGCGGATGCCGTTGGGATCGCGAAAGGCCACCATGCCCACGCCGTTGATGATCGCCACCGCGGCGTAGCCGCCCAGGCAGCGACGATGCACGCGGCGCACGGCGTCGAAGATGTCGCCCGGCGCCAGGTGCGGCCCCTGCTTGCCCAGCTCGTGGGCGAAGACGTTGAGCAGCACCTCGGAATCGGAGCTGGTGTTGATGTGACGCAGGTCGGAGGAGAACAGCTCCTGCTTGAGCTGGTCGGCGTTGGTCAGGTTGCCGTTGTGGGCCAGCGAGATGCCGTACGGCGAGTTGACGTAGAACGGCTGGGATTCCGCCTCGCTGGAGGAGCCGGCGGTGGGATAGCGCACGTGGCCGATGCCCAGGTTACCCTGGAGACGCGCCATGTGACGGGTATGGAAGACGTCGCGCACCAGACCGTTGCTCTTGCGCAGCAGGAAGCGACCGTCGTTCCAGGTCATCATGCCGGCGGCATCCTGGCCTCGGTGCTGGAGCACCGTCAGGGCATCGTAGATCCCCTGGTTCACCGCCTGCTTGGCCATCAGGCCCACGATACCGCACATTACACCTTACCTCGCTTGCCTTGGTTGGGCGGCGCTGGAGCCGCCTCGATCGATCATGTCAGGGGGTGGCGACCTCGTCATCCCGTGCCTGCGACGGCATCAGGGAGACGGGGTCGCCGAGGGATTCGGGGGAGACCGGCAGCCGTCCTTCCCAGGCGGCCAGGCGACCGACCGCCCAGTCCTTCAACTGCAGGAAGGGCGGCCGCAGGCTGGCCTGCTGCCAGGCCTCGAGTTGTTGCAAGGGGGTCAGGCCGATCAGCAGGGTCGCCACCACCAGGATGGCGCTGCCCTTGGCCAGGCCGAAGGCGGCACCGGCCACGCGGTTGAACAGGCCCATGCCGACCCACTCCACCGCCGCCTGGATCAGGCGGATGACCACGCCGCAGGCCAGAATGACGCCCAGCACCACCAGCACGAAGGCGAGGATCAGGCGACCGTCGGGGCTATCGATCAGGCCCTCGAGCCGGACGGCCAGGGGCTCGGCCAGCCAGCGCGCCGCCAGCAGCGCCACCACCCAGGCCGCCAGGCCCAGGGCCTCGCGCACCAGGCCACGTACCAGCCCGGCGATGCCGGTGACGGCGAGCACCGCCACGAACACCCAATCCAGCCAGGTCAGGGTCACTCGGCCTCCACCAGCAGTCCCTGGAGATTGAGGTCGGCCTTGAGCTCGCTCATCGCCTGCTCGGCGACCTCACTACGGGCATAGGGCCCGACGTACACGGTGGTCAGATCGTTGTTGCGCGGGCGGCGATAGGCCGGAAAGCCCTGCTCCTCGAGGCGCGCCTCGAGCCGCTCGGCGTTGGCCGGCTCACCGAAGCTGCCCACCTGCACCGCCCATTCGCCGCCGGAGACCGCCTCTCGGGTCGGTGCGTCCGAGGCCGCCATGCGCTCGTCGGCGGCACGGGCCAGATCGGCGATGGGGTCCGACGCGGGCGCGTCGGCCTCTGAAGACTCGGCATCGCCAGAGGCGGACGCGGCCTCCGTCGAGGCCTGCTGCGTGGTGTCCTGGACGGCCGGCGCATCGTCGCTATCGGAAGACGAGGCCTCGACCGACGCCTGCCCCGCCTCGACCGAGACGACGTCATCGGCGGAGGACATCGCGTCGACACCGGATGCCCCCTCTTGCGCCGGAGACTCGGCGTTCGCCGACAGTTCCTCCGGCGGCTCGGGCGCTTCGGGTTCGCGGTGTGGCACCTCGATCGGCTGCTCGATGCTCATGGTCGGCTGCGGGCGATCTTCCCGCGGCGCCGGGTCATCGAACAGCAGCGGCAGGAAGATCACCGCCAGGGCCAACAGGATCAGCGCACCGCTGATCCGCTCTCGCCATCCGTACTTCATCTCGTTCCCTCGCTGCCGGCCTCCATGGCAGTCTGCGCCGGCTCGGCCCAGGCCGCCAGTACATCGGCCACGGTGAAGAAGGAGCCACACACCAGGACCCGGTCCGCCGGGCTCAGGCGCTCGCCCAGCCATGCCACCCCCGCCGCCGGGGAATCCGCCCGATGCCACACCGGCTGGCCGAGTGCCTCGAGGGTCGCGGCCAGCGCCTCGGCGCTACGCGCCCGATCGCCCTCGAGAGTGACCGGCAGCCAGGCATCGATGGCCGGCGCCAGGGCGCCGATCACGCCCTCGGCGTCCTTGTCGGCGAGCATGCCCAGCAGGGCGACGGTGCGCCCCTCGCAGGGCCGCTCGGCCAGACGCTGGGCAAGATACTCGGCGGCATGAGGGTTGTGGCCGACGTCCAGGCACCACTGCCCGCGCCACTGCATGCGCCCGGGCAACTCGACGCCGGCCAGCGCTCGGCGGCAGGCCTCGGCCTCCAGCTTCCAGCCGCCCAGGGCAAACGCCTGCAGGGCGGTGGCGGCGTTGTCCAGCGGCAGCCCCGGATCGGGGAGCGCCTCGAGGCGCGCGACGGCGCCTTCGGCATCGTGCCCCTGCCAGGTCCAGCCGCCCTCGCCCGTCTCTCGGCAGGAAGTCTCGCCCCGGCATTCGACACGCGTGAATGCCGCCCCGAGGGCATGCACCTGGGCGCCCAGCGCCTCGGCGGTGGCGGCGACGCTTTGCGGAAGCGCCTGGCTGCCCAGCACCGCGGGACGCCCCGCGCGCATGATGCCGGCCTTCTCGCGGCCGATGACCTCGAGATCGTCGCCCAGATAGGCGGCATGATCGCGAGCGATGGTGGTCACCACCGCCACGTCGGCGTCGAGCACGTTGACCGCATCCAGGCGACCGCCGAGGCCGACCTCGAGGATGGCGAGTTCCGGCGAGCGTTCACGGATGGCATGCAGCGCCCCCAGAGTGCCGGCCTCGAAGTAGGTCAGGCTGATCGGCTCGCCGTCGAGACGCGCGGCCTCGACGGCCTCGAAGCCCGCCACCAGCTCGGCATCGCCGGCTTCCGCGCCGTCGAGGCGCAGCCGTTCGTTGTAGCGCAGCAGATGAGGCGAGGTGTAGGTGGCGGTGCCGACCCCGTGCTCCCGGGCCAGCGACTCCAGCATGGCGACGGTGGAGCCCTTGCCGTTGGTGCCGGCCACGGTGATCACGCGCCCGGCGATGGGGCCGTCGAGCAGCCCCATGCGGCGGGCGACCTCGGCCACCCGTTCCAGACCGAGGTCGATGCTGACCGGATGCGCCGCTTCAAGCCGCGCCAGCCAGTTCCCGAGGGAAGCGGAAGGAGCCTCGTTCATGACGCCATCAACGCTCGGCGTCCTGACGCGGCTCGGCGCCGTCGTCCGCCGGCTCGACCGGGGCATCCTCGGCCTGCTGAGCGGTATCGACCAGATCCGGCTCGGCGGCCTCGGGCGCGTCGGCCGGGCCATTGGCGGGCTGGTGGGTCAGCTTGCGCAGCACGCCGCCGAGGCGCTCACGCATCTCGTGGCGATGGACGATCATGTCCACGGTGCCGTGCTCGAGCAGGAACTCGCTGCGCTGGAAACCTTCCGGCAGCTTCTCGCGCACGGTCTGCTCGATGACCCGCGGGCCGGCGAAGCCGATCAGGGCGTTGGGTTCGGCAACGTTGAGGTCGCCCAGCATCGCCAGCGAGGCGGAGACGCCGCCGAACACCGGGTCGGTGAGCACCGAGATGTAGGGCACGCCGGCCTGCTTGAGCTTCTCCAGCGCGGCGGAGGTCTTGGCCATCTGCATCAGCGAGAACAGCGCCTCCTGCATGCGTGCACCACCCGAGGCGCCGAAGCACACCAGCGGCACGCCCGCGTCCAGGGCCTGCTCGGCGGCGCGAACGAACTTCTCGCCCACCACGGCGCCCATGGAGCCGCCCATGAAGGTGAACTCGAAGGCCACCGCCACGACCGACATGCCGTCCAGCTGGCCGCGCATGGCCACCAGCGCATCCTTCTCGCCGGTGGACTTCTGGGCCGCGGTCAGACGGTCCTTGTACTTCTTGGAATCACGGAACTTGAGGCGGTCGACCGGTTCGAGATCGGCCGCGATCTCCTCGCGACCTTCCTTGTCGAGGAACCAGTCGAGGCGCTTGCGCGCGGTGAGACGCAGGTGATGCTCGCACTTGGGACAGACGTGGTGGTGCTTCTCGAGTTCCGGCAGGTAGAGCACCCCGTCGCACTTGGGGCACTTGCGCCACAGGCCGTCCGGCACGCTCGAACGGCGGTCCTTGCGCTGAATGCGGCCCACCGAGGGCACGATCTTGTCTAGCCAGCTCATGTCAGAAACGCTTCCATTTTTGCGGTCGCCCCCTCCGAGCGGGGCGACTGTCGAATCGATATTCGGGGTCCGTCAGGCGTCCAGGGCCTGGCGCATCTCGCTCAGCACGGCTTCCAGCTTGGCGGGAATCGCCGCCGGGCGCTCGGCGTTCTCGGCGATGCGCGAAACCAGGGCACTGCCGACGATCACGCCGTCGGCCACTCGGCCGACCTCGGCGGCCGAGGCGCCATCGCGGATGCCGAAGCCCACGCACAGCGGCAGGTCGGTCATCTCGCGCAGTGGGGCCAGATGCTCGGCCACGTCCGCGGCATCGACGCTGGCGCCTCCGGTGACACCCTTGAGCGAGACGTAGTACAGATAACCCTCGCCATGGGCGCATATTGTAGCGGCCCGGGCACGGGAAGTGGTAGGGGCCACCAGGAAGATCGAGGCCAGACCGCGCTCCTTGAGCACCGGCCCCATCAGGTCGGCCTCCTCGGGTGGCATGTCGACGAGCAGCACGCCGTCGATGCCGGCGTCGCGAGCGGCGTCGGCGAAGGCCTCGAGCCCCATGCGCTCGACGGGATTGAGATAGCCCATCAGCACCACCGGGGTCTCGGCGTCGTCGCGCCGGAACGCCCGCACCATCTCGATCAGGTCGGCCAGGCGCACGCCGTGCACGAGGGCGCGCTCGCAGGCCTTCTGGATCACCGGGCCATCGGCCATGGGATCGGAGAACGGCACGCCCAGCTCGATGACGTCGGCGCCGGCGCGCACCAGGGCGTGCATGAAGCCCACGGTGTGCTCGGGCGCGGGGTCGCCGGCGGTGATGTAGGGAATCAGCGCGCGGCGCCCCTCTTCCTTCAGCGCGGCGAAGCGTTGGTCGATACGATTCATCGGTGTCCCCTAGAGTTCGATGCCGTCGAGCTTGGCGACCGTCAGGATATCCTTGTCGCCGCGTCCGGAGAGGTTGACCACGATATGCTGGTCGGGCCGCATCTGCGGCGCCAGCACCCTGGCATGGGCCAGCGCATGGGCCGACTCCAGCGCCGGCATGATGCCCTCGACGTGGGTCAGCTCGCGGAAGGCCTCGAGCACCGCATCATCGTCCGCCGCCACGTAGTTGACCCGGCCCACGTCCTTCCATAGCGCATGCTCGGGCCCCACGCCCGGATAGTCGAGCCCGGCGGAGATCGAATGGGTGTCGCTGACCTGACCGCCCTCGTCGGACATCAGATAGGTGCGATTGCCGTGCAGCACGCCACGTGGCGCCCCGGAGGCCAGCGGTGCGGCGTGACGGCCGGTGGCCACGCCATCACCACCGGCTTCGACGCCGTACATGGCGACCCCGTCGTCCTCGACGAAGGGATAGAACAGCCCCATGGCGTTGGAGCCGCCGCCCACGCAGGCGATCAGCGCATCGGGCAGGCGACCGAACTCCTCCAGCGACTGGCGGCGCGCCTCGCGGCCGACCACGGCGTTGAAGTCGCGCACCAGCATCGGATAGGGATGCGGCCCGGCCACGGTGCCGATGATGTAGAAGGTGTCGTCGACGTTGGTCACCCAGTCGCGCAGCGCCTCGTTCATGGCATCCTTCAGGGTACGGGTGCCCGACTCCACCGGAATCACGTTGGCGCCGAGCAGGCGCATGCGATAGACGTTGAGCTTCTGTCGCTCGACGTCCTCGGCGCCCATGTAGACCTCGCACTCGAGCCCCAGTCGCGCCGCCACGGTGGCGGTGGCCACGCCGTGCTGGCCGGCGCCGGTCTCGGCGATCACCCGCGGCTTGCCGCTCTTCTTCGCCAGCAGCGCCTGACCGATGGTGTTGTTCACCTTGTGCGCGCCGGTGTGATTCAGGTCCTCGCGCTTGAGCCAGATCTGGGCGCCGCCCAGCCGCTGCGACCATCGCTCGGCGTGATAGAGCGGCGAGGGCCGACCCACATAGTGGGCCAGGTCGTGGTCGAATTCCGCCTGGAACGCCGGATCGTCGCGCAGCTGCGCGTAGGTCTTGTCCAGCTCTTCCAGGGCGAAGCTCAGGGTCTCCGAGACGAACCGCCCGCCGTAGGGGCCGAAGTGGCCGCGGGCATCCGGCAGCCGGGTCAGGTCGCTGAACTTGCTCACAAGGACACCTCACAGGATCGCCAACAGGGAATGGTCGTGAATGCGTCGGCCGCGGGAGTCAGCCATCGGCGTGCCGGACCGCGCGGAGAAAGTCGACCATTTCCGCGCCGCCCTTGATGCCGGGCGCGGTCTCGATGCCGCCGGAGACATCCACCGCCAGAGGGCGCACCGCGGCGATGGCCTCGGCCACGTTGGCCGGCGTCAGGCCTCCGGCGAGAATAACAGGTTTCGCCAGGCACGCGGGGATGCGCGACCAGTCGAAGGTCTCGCCGGTGCCGCCGGGCACGCCGGGGCGATAGGCGTCGAGCAGCAGCGCCCGGACGCCTATGTAGTCGCGGGCCGCGGCGTGAACATCCAGGCCGTCGCGCATGCGTAGCGCCTTGATCCAGGGCCGGGGCGCGGCCGCGCAGAACGCCGGCGTCTCCTCGCCGTGGAACTGCAGCAGGTCCAGGTGCTCGGCGGCCCGGGCCACCAGCGCCTCGTCGGGGTCGACGAACAGCCCGACCCGGGTGACGAAGGCCGGCACCCGGGCGGCCAGCGCGGCCAGCCGCTCGAGGCCCACCGCCCGCTTGCTGCCGGGCCACAGCACGAAGCCCAGGGCATCGGCCCCCGCCGCCACCGCGGCGTCGACGTCCTCGGGGCGGGTCAGGCCGCAGAACTTGACCCGGGTGCGGCCGAGGGCCGCGCCATGCTCAAGCATCGTCGCCCTCCTCCGCCGCCAGCGCCGCCGCGGCATTGGCCGCCCGGGAGCGGTCGCGCCGGTAGGCGGCCATGGGCGAATCGGGCACCGCCCGCTCGCCGCTCCACTCGCCGAGGAAGGCCAGCAGATTGGGGCCCAGCGGCTCGGCAGGCAGCTCCCAGCTCTCGTCGAAGAGGCAGTCGACGAAGTGGAGGCCGTGAGCCGGCGCGGTGACGTCGCCCAGCGTACGATCGCGCAGGGTCAGCAGCCGGCCGATGTGGCCCTCGTCCTGGGCCCCACGCCCCACCGACATCAGCGCCCCGGCGATGTTGCGGATCATGTGGTGCAGGAAGGCGTTGCCCTGGACGTCGATGACCACCAGCGGGCCGTAGCGATTCACCTCGATGAAGTGCAGGTGACGCCAGGGCGTCGTCGACTGGCAGCCGGCGGCGCGAAAGGTGGAGAAGTCGTTCTCGCCGACCAGCGCCTGGGCGGCGCGGTGCATGGCCTCGGCGTCGAGCGGATCGCGACACCAGGTCACGTTGTGGCGCTCGAGCACCGGAGGACTGGTGCGATTGAGGATCACGTAGCGATAGCGCCGCGCCAGTGCCGAGAAGCGAGCGTGAAAGTCGTCGGCCACAGGCTTGACCCAGCGCACCGCGATATCACGGGGCAGGTTGGCGTTGGTGCCGAACACCCAGGCCTTCTCCGAACGCAGCGAAGGCGGGTCGAAGTGAATCACCTGGCGGGTGGCGTGCACGCCGGAGTCGGTGCGGCCACTGCACATCACGGAGACCGGTGCGGCGGCGACGCGAGACATCGCCTGTTCCAGGGAGGCCTGCACCGAGGCGCTGTGCTTCAGGCGCTGCCAGCCGCAGTAGGCGGTACCGTCGTATTCCACGGCCATGGCCAATCGGCCGCGAAGGGGTTGCTTGTCGTCGAGACGATGAAAGAAGGTCATGCGTTCTTCATGGCTGATGGCGGTCGAGCAGGTCGCGCGCCTCTTGCCGGGCGGCGGCGTCGTTGGACGCCTCGAGGAAGCGCTCCAGCATGACGCGCGCCTCGCGAACCTCGCCGACCTCGAACAGGTGGCGTGCCTCGTCCAGGGTGGCGATCGCGGGCGCCGCGTCGTCGGGACCATCATTATCCCCGGGCAGCGGCGGGAACGCCACCTCCTCGACCTCCCACGAATCCGCGTCACGGCCGCCCCCGCCGACCGGCGTGAACTCGACCTGCGGCTGGCTCGGCGTTTCCTCCCGGGGTGCGACCGGCTCCAGCGGTGGCGGCCGGTAGTCGATGACCTGGCGGCCGTCTTCCTTGGTCCGGGTCGCCACCTGGGGCATCTCAGGCTCCGAGGCCGACGCCGGGGCCTCCGGTGCGGCATCTGGCTCGCCGTCCTGCTCCGGCTCGAATGACGTTTCGAACGGCGCCTCATCGTCCTGTCGCCCGTGATCGCTGGACGAACTCGCCTCTCCGGGTGCGGGCTCGATGACCGGCGGGCGATAGCGCGACAGGTCCTCCTGTGCCGCCTCCGGGCGCGTCACACCGGCCTCCGGCTCGTCAGGCTCGGCAGCGGCTTGCGACTCGCCCCCATCGCCGAAGAGACGCGGCGGGCGCTCGTCGGCCGCACCGAAGACCGCACGCTCGATGGGCGCCTCGTCATCCTCGACGACCGGTCCCATCAGCCGGAGCACCTCGGCACGTGCCGACTCATCGCCGGAGGCCCGTAGATGCTCGGCCTGGGCCTCGGCGGCGGCGCGATCGCCCTGCTCCAGCTGCACCCGCATCAGCTTGAGGCGCAGATCCTGGCGCTCCGGCTCCCGCGCCACGCCGGCTTCCAGCAGCTCACGAGCCTGATCGTAGCGGCCATAGGCAATGAAGATATCGGCCTCGCTGATCGCCTCCGTCTCCGGCATGGCGTCACGCACCGAGCGCCTGGGTACGCCGATGGCGTCGCTTCCGGCATTCGGCGAGGCCGGCTCGCCCGGCGGGCGTATGACCCGGTTCTCGCCGAAGGCGGCCGCCGGGCGCTGTGTCGACGGCGCGACCTCTTCCGCGCGACGCCAGCGCACCAGGCCCCAAAGCGCCAGCAGCAGCGCGACCGCCGCGCCGCCCAGCACCAGCGGCCGCCCGACCGCCCCCTGATAGAGCGCGCCCCACCAGGGGCGCGGCTGACCGGCCCCGCCATCACCAGCGCTCTCGGGCGGCGCCACGCCGCCGGTTCCCGCCGCATCGACACCGGTACCCCCGGCCGCCAGGGCCGCGACCCGGTCGCGCAGCGCGTCCAGCTCTTCGCGCAGCCCGCCGACCTCGGCCTCCAGCGCGTCGCGCTCGGCCTGCAACTCGGCCAGGGCCGAACGACTCTCCTGGAAGCGCTGCTCCAGACGCAACAGACGATCGCCATCGGTCAGCCCGCCCCGGGCGGTGATGTCCGCCAGCACTCCGGAATCGATCCGCTCGGCGGCGTCGGATGACGCCGGGGACGCGTCCTCTTCCGCGCTGCCGGCCTCACCGCTCGCATCGCCCCCGGCACCACCGGCGTCGACGCCGTGGTCACCCAGGCCGGCGGCGACCTCCGCGTCGGTCAGCAGGGTCAGCCGCGGCGCCTGATCCCGCGAGGCCTCGCGTGGCGCCCCAGGAAACGCGACCGCGGTCTCGTCGGCGACCGCCTCGGGCGTCTCGCCCCCGGAGGTATCCACCTCGGCCATGGCCGGCTCGGCGGAGCCCAGCGACACCGGTGCCGGCGCCCCACCGCCGCGGCTGGCCCAGGCGCTGTTCATGGCCTGCACCAGCTCGGCCGACCTCGCTGGCGAACGCACGGCGATCGCCTCGCGGGAGGGCACGGTCAGGGTGAAGCCGGCACGCATCTCATTGATGTTGCCGCTGGGGAAGACCTCGGGATTGGCCTCGACCAGCGCCAGCATCATCTGGTTCATGCCGATGCCGCTGTCGGGCCGCAACCGGTCGGCCAGCATCCACAGGGTATCGCCGCTGCGCACCCGAGCCGGATCGACGCCCCCGCCGGCCGACACGGCTCGCGCGGGCGGCGCCGGCGAGGACGACGTCGCGTCCCCGCTGCCCTCGACCAGCGCCGGCATGGCGGCATAGTCAGGCGGGTCGAGCAGCAGCGTCACCTCCTGCAGCTGGCGACCGCCCGGCCAGTCGAAGCGCAGCAGCAGATCGACCCAGGGCTCGCGCACGGCACGCTCGGTGGTGAGCTCCAGCACCAGCCGCCCCTGGCGGCGCCGGACCGCCAGGTCGACGCTGGCCGCCAGCGGCGTGCGGGTCAGCCCCGCGGCACGATAGGCATCACCGTCGGCCACCGAGGCGTTGAGCCGGCCGACCTCGAGACCGCCGGTATCGGTCAGCGGAATGGTGGCGCGCAGCGGCACGTTGAGGGGCGAGACGACCTCGGCATTACCCAGCCCCAGGGCCAGCGCCAGCGGGCTGACCAGGAAAAGCGGGAGCAGTGTGGTGAGCGATAGCGTGTGTTTCATGGATCCCCTTGCAACCGCCCGGTCGGACGCGCTGGCACGCCGCCGAGGCAGAACGATAAAACGATGTCTGACTGACGGGTCTAACACATCCGGCTCGTTGGCAACGCCAGGCCACCCACGCCCGTCCCAGGCGGAATTCAACGTCACTCATTGATCCGTGACAGGGCGAGCCGCCCAACGACAGGCGGGGCGCCCCCGAAGGAGACGCCCCGCCAGCTCCGCCCACATGAAGCGGAAGGAAATCCGCGATTCCGTCGCAAGCGCGATCAGGAAACCGGGGATGCCCCTTACTGCTCGCGCAGGATCTTGAGCATCCGCTTGAGCGGCTCGGCCGCGCCCCACAGCAGCTGGTCGCCGACGCTGAAGGCGGACAGGTATTCGCCGCCCATGGCCAGCTTGCGCAGGCGGCCGACCGGCACGGTCAGGGTGCCGGTGGCGGCGGCCGGGGTCAGGCCGTCGATGGTGGCATCCTTGTCGTTGGGGATCAGCTTGACCCAGTCGTTATGGGTCGCGATGCGCTCCTCGATCTCGTCGAGCGGCACGTCCTGGCGCAGCTTGATGGTGAACGCCTGGCTGTGGGAGCGCATGGCACCGATGCGCACGCAGAGACCGTCGATCGGCACCGGATTGTCCTGCAGGCCGAGGATCTTGTTGGTCTCGACGTTGCCCTTCCACTCCTCGCGGCTCTGGCCGTTGTCGAGCTTGGAGTCGATCCACGGCAGCAGGCTGCCGGCCAGCGGCGCGCCGAAGTTGTCGGTCGGGAACTCGCCCGAGCGCATGGCCGCGGTGACCTTGCGGTCGATGTCGAGGATGGCGCTGGCCGGGTCGGCGAGCTCGTCGGCCACGCTGTCGCGCAGGCCGCCCATCTGGTTGAGCAGCTCGCGCATGTGCTTGGCGCCGGAGCCGGAGGCCGCCTGGTAGGTCATGGAGGTCATCCACTCGACCATGTCGGCCTCGAACAGCCCGCCCAGGCCCATCAGCATCAGGCTGACGGTGCAGTTGCCGCCGACGAAGGTCCTGGCGCCGCGGGCCAGCTGCTCGTCGATCACCTTGCGGTTGACCGGGTCCAGCACGATGGTGGCCTCGTCGGCCATGCGCAGGGTGCTGGCGGCGTCGATCCAGTAGCCCTTCCAGCCGCCGTTGCGCAGGTCCTCGTAGACCTTCTTGGTGTAGTCGCCGCCCTGGCAGGTGATGACCACGTCGAGGGCCTTGAGGGCCTCGAGGTCGAAGGCGTCCTTCAGCGGAGGCACCTCAACGCCGACGTCGGGGCCGGCCTGACCGACCTGGGAGGTGGTGAAGAAGATCGGCTCGATGCCGTTGAAGTCTCCATCTTCCACCATCCGCTGCATGAGCACGGAACCCACCATGCCCCGCCATCCGACGAAACCGACTTTCAACATGTGAAGTCCTCCAGAAAGAATTGAACCCGTTAGTCTACAGAAAAAAGCGTGCCCTAACAGCGAGCGCCCGGTTGTCGAGATCGCGACACGAAATGGCAGGAAAACGCACGCTTCCTGCCACTTTCATCGCCTCGACCGCTTCGGCGACGCGCTGCCGTCAGGCGATCAGAGCGCCTCGAAGGCCGCCAGCACGGCGTCGCCCATCTCGCTGGTGGAAACGCGGGGGGCGCCCTTGGCGGCGATGTCGGCGGTGCGCAGGCCATCGTCGAGCACCTTGCCCACGGCGGCCTCGATGCGCTCGGCCAGCTCGGCCTCGCCCAGCGAGTAGCGCAGCATCATGGCCACCGAGAGGATGGTGGCCAGCGGATTGGCCAGGCCCTGGCCGGCGATGTCCGGGGCGCTGCCGTGGCAGGGCTCGTACATGCCCTGGCCGGATTCGTTGAGCGAGGCCGAGGGCAGCATGCCGATGGAGCCGGTGAGCATGGCGGCGGCGTCGGAGAGGATGTCACCGAACATGTTGCCGGTGACCACCACGTCGAACTGCTTGGGCGCGCGGACCAGCTGCATGGCGGCGTTGTCGACGTACATGTGCGACAGCTCGACGTCCGGGTATTCCGGCGCCAGCCGCTCCATGACCTCGCGCCACAGCATGGTGACCTCGAGCACGTTGGCCTTGTCGACGGAGCACAGCTTCTTGCCCCGCTTCTGGGCCATCTCGAAGGCGACGCGACCGATGCGCTCGATCTCGGCCTCGGAGTAGACGTAGGTGTTGTAGCCGACCCGCTGGCCGTCGCGCTCCTCGATGCCGCGGGGCTGGCCGAAGTAGATGCCGCCGGTGAGCTCGCGCACGATCATGATGTCGAGACCGGACACCAGCTCGGGCTTGAGGCTGGAGGCCTCGGCCAGCTGCGGGTAGAGCAGCGCCGGGCGCAGGTTGCCGAACAGGCCGAGCTCCTTGCGCAGGCCCAGCAGGCCCTTCTCGGGACGCTTGCTGATGTCCTCGAGCTTGTCCCACTTGGGACCGCCCACCGCGCCCAGCAGCACGGCATCGGCGGCCCGGGCCTTGGCCAGGGTACTCTCGGGCAGCGGCGAGCCCTCGAGATCGTAGGCGGTGCCGCCGACCGGCGCTTCCTCGACCTCGACGTCGAGGCCGCGGGCCTGACAGGCGGCCAGCACGCGGCTGGCCTGGGCGGTGATTTCCGGGCCAATGCCGTCGCCCGGGAGAACCAGAATCTTGCGTGTCATCGTATCTTCCTTGCTGGGAAAGCGGAGCTGACTCGGAGGCAGGCCGCCGAGGAGGCGCTGTGAACCCATCCCTGGGCGCTACCGGCGCCATCCATGGCGCAGGACCTCCTCTCTGACCTGCCTCCGACGCTCCGCCGTCATATCTCTGAGAAACGAGCCGGTCGACAATCAGGCGAGGTGATCTCAGAAAGAGTCGCCTCAACCATGGCAAAAAACCCTCGCGCCAACTCGACCCGGCGCCCCTCGCGTTCTGTATCCCGCCTCAGGCGCCAACCTCATCGCGGAACAGCCAGGGACGCGCGGCGCGATGCTGCTGTTCAAAGGCGCGGATGGCGTCCTCGTCCTGCAGGGTGATGCCGATGTCATCGAGCCCCTCGAGCAGGCAGTGCTTGCGGAAGGCGTCGACCTCGAATTCGAGGACCTCGCCGGACGGTGTGATGATGCGCTGGGCCTCGAGATCCACGTCGAGGCGATAGCCTTCCTCGGCCTCGGTCTCGCGGAACAGCCGGTCGACCTGCGCCTCGGGGAGCTTGATCAGCAGGATGCCGTTCTTGAAGGCGTTGTTGTAGAAGATGTCGGCGAAGCTCGGCGCGATCACCGCCCGGAAGCCGAAGTCGGCCAGCGCCCAGGGGGCGTGCTCGCGGGAGCTGCCGCAGCCGAAGTTCTGGCGCGCCAGCAGCACGCTGGCGCCCTTGTAGCGCGGCTGGTTGAGCACGAAGTCCGGATTCAGCGGACGCTGCGAGCAGTCCTGCCCCGGCTGGCCCTCGTCCAGATAGCGCAGTTCATCGAACAGGTTGACGCCGAAGCCGGTGCGCTGGATCGACTTCAGGAACTGCTTGGGAATGATCAGGTCGGTGTCGACGTTGGCGCGATCCAGCGGCGCGACCAGGCCCTGGAGACGTTCGAATTTCTGCATGGCTCAGGCCTCCTGCTGCTGGGTGGCGTCATTGGCGGCGCCGAGGTCGCGCACGTCGACGAAGTGGCCGGCGATGGCGGCGGCGGCGGCCATGGCCGGGCTGACCAGATGGGTACGCCCGCCGTAGCCCTGGCGACCCTCGAAGTTGCGATTGGAGGTCGAGGCACAGTGCTCGCCGGCGCCGAGCTTGTCGGCGTTCATCGCCAGGCACATGGAGCAGCCCGGCTCGCGCCATTCGAAGCCCGCCTCGCGGAAGATCGCATCGAGCCCTTCCGCCTCGGCCTGCTGCTTCACCAGGCCGGAGCCCGGCACCACCATGGCCAGCTTGATGGAATCGGCGACCTTCTTGCCGCGCGCCACCTTGGCGGCCTCGCGCAGATCCTCGATGCGGGAGTTGGTGCAGGAGCCGATGAACACCTTGTCCAGGCGGATGTCGGTGATCTTCTGCTTCGGCGACAGCCCCATGTACTCGAGCGCACGGCTGATGCCGGTGCGCGCGGTGTCGTCGGCGGCCTCGGCCGGATCCGGCACTTCGCCGCCGATGCCGGTGACCATCTCGGGGCTGGTGCCCCAGCTGACCTGCGGCTCGATGTCGGCGGCGTTCAGGGTCACCACCTTGTCGAAGTCGGCGCCTTCGTCGGACACCAGGCCGCGCCAGTCGGCCACCGCGGCCTCCCACTGCTCGGCGCTGGGCGCGTAGTGGCGGTCCTTGAGGTAATCGATGGTGGTGTCGTCCACGGCGATCAGGCCGACCCGGGCACCCGCCTCGATGGCCATGTTGCAGACCGTCATGCGGCCTTCCATGGACAGCTCGCGGATGGCGCTGCCGGCGAACTCGATGGCGTAGCCGGTGCCGCCGGCGGTGCCGATCTCGCCGATGATGGCCAGCACCACGTCCTTGGCGGTGACGCCGACGCCGAGCTCGCCCTCGACGCGCACCTGCATGTTCTTCATCTTCTGGGCCAGCAGGCACTGGGTGGCCAGCACGTGCTCGACCTCGGAGGTGCCGATGCCGTGGGCCAGCGCCGCGAAGGCGCCGTGAGTGGCGGTGTGGGAGTCGCCGCAGACCACGGTCATGCCGGGCAGGGTCGCGCCCTGCTCCGGGCCGACCACGTGCACGATGCCCTGGCGCGGGTCGTTGATGCGAAACTCCTCGATGCCGAACTCGTTGCAGTTGTCATCGAGGGTCTGGACCTGAATCAGCGACACCGGATCCTCGATACCGGCGTTGCCCTCGGCACGTTCCTTGAGAGTGGTCGGGACGTTGTGGTCCGGCGTCGCCAGGTTGGCGTCGATCCGCCACGGGCGGCGGTTCGCCAGGCGCAGGCCTTCGAAGGCCTGGGGCGAGGTCACTTCGTGGAGCAGCTGGCGATCGATGTAGATCAGGGCGGTACCGTCGTCGCGCTCCTTCACCAGGTGCTGCGACCACAGCTTGTCGTAGAGGGTCTGGCCTGCCATCTCGTTCTCCCGGGCGCTGGGCCCTGTGCGTATCCGGTCGGTCTGTGGCGCCGCCGACGATCCATGGTCTGTCTCGGTCGGGGCGCATGGCGCTATTTCTGTGCGTTGCGCTTTGGCGTGAGTGTCCCGCGACGCGCACATAAAAGCAATTCATGTTATTTATTCAAAGGATTCCACAAAGGAATACAGAGTTCCCCCTTCGCCCACAACGCTGGAGCCCGAATGGATACCCAGAGCCTGCAGGCCTTCCTCGCCGTGGCCGACGGCGGCAGCTTCTCCCGTGCCGGCGAGCAGCTGCATCTCACCCAGCCGGCGGTCAGCAAGCGCATCGCGGTGCTCGAGGATCAGGTCGGGGCGCGACTGTTCGACCGCATCGGCCGCCGGGTGACGCTGACCGAGGCCGGCCGCCTGCTGCTGCCCCGGGCCCGGCAGATCCTGGTGATGGTGGACGACAGCCGGCGTGCGCTGGGCAACCTGGACGGCCAGGTGGCAGGCAGCCTGACGCTGTCCACCAGCCATCATATCGGCCTGCACCGGCTGCCGCCGCTGCTCAAGGACTATACCCGCCAGCATCCCGAGGTGCGGCTCGACCTGCGCTTCGAGGACTCCGAGCAGGCCTACCAGGGCGTGCTCGACGGCACGCTGGAAATCGCCGTGGCCACCCTGGCCCCGCATCCCGACGCGCAGCTTCAGGTGGTGCCGGTGTGGATCGACCGGCTGTGCTTCGTCTGCGCCCACGATCACCCCCTGGCCTCACGCGGCCCGCTGGCCCTGAGCGAACTGTGCGACTTCGATGCCGTGCTGCCGGGACCGCTGACCTTCACCCGCGGGCTGATCGAGGCGCGCTTCGCCGCCGCCGGCCTGCGCCTGCCGGTGACGCTGTCCACCAACTACCTCGAGACGCTGAAGATGATGACCGCCATCGGCCTGGGCTGGAGCCTGCTGCCGGAAGGCCTCGCGGCCGGAGAGCTGCACGTGCTCGAGGTGGATCACCCGCCGATCCGGCGCCCGCTGGGCTATCTGGTGCACCGCAGCCGCACCCTCTCCAACGCCGCCCGGGCGATGCTCGATCGCCTCGAGGCCGCCCGTGAAGGCGCGGCACTGCAGTGGCCGACATAAGATGGCGGCCGGAGCAGCCAACTTGAAGGCTGCCGCTGGCCTTGCTTAGGATGCTATTTTTCCGTCGAGCTTCCTAACGAAGCCTGTCTTCTCGCCTGCCAGGACCCCGTCATGCCCGCCCAGACCGAAGCAGTGACCTCATCCGGCGTCGGCCTCCGCCATGCCCTGGCCGGCCTGGCGATTCTCGTCGGGCTGCTGTCGCGCATCGCGGGCCTCGCCTGGCTACCCGGCGCCGAGGCGCTGACCGGGCCGGCGCTGTGGCTGGGCACCGCCCTGCTGTGGCCCGACCTGCCTCGCCGCAACCGCCGCCAGGCGGGGCTGCTGGCGGGCATCGGCGTCGGCCTGCTGCTGTTCGCGGCGTTCGTCTACGGCGCCCGGGTGGACTGGCCGCACCTGCTGGACGCCAATACCCAGGTGGTGGCGATGCTGGTGGGGGTCAGCTTCATCGGCCTGATCGGCCACCGCCGCGGCCGGTCGCGCCCTTCGGGGCCGCCGGTCACCGGGCGGCGCGGCCTCGCCGGCACCTGGCTCGGGGTGCACCTGCTCGGCACCATCCTCAACCTGTCGACGGTGTTCATGGTCGGCGATCGCCTGGCGCGTCGCGCGCCGCTGACCACGCCCCAGCTGCTGGCGCTCAACCGCGGGCTGTCCAGCGCCGCGCTGTGGTCGCCCTTCTTCGCCTCCATGGGCATCGTGATCACCCTGGCGCCGGGCATGGACTACGCCACCGTGCTGGCCCACGGCCTGCCGCTGGCGCTGTGTGCGGGACTGGTAACCCTGATCGAGCTGCCGCGGCGCTTCGACCTGACCGACACCGCCGGCTTCTCGATGGCGCCGAGGAGCCTGCTGCTGCCGGTGGTGATGGCCGCGCTGGTGATGGGCTTTCACTTCGGGCTGACGCCGGGGCTCTCCATCGTCGCCATCATCACCTTCCTGATGCCCGGTGCGGCGCTGGCGGCCAACCTGCCCCGTGGCCTGCACTGGACCGCCGGTCGCCTGCGCCAGCACACCCTGACCCGACTGCCGGCCATGCGCGGCGAGATCTCGCTGTTCCTGTGCGCGGGGCTGCTGACCCAGGGGCTATCGACGCTCGCCGACGCCGCCACCGAGGGCGGCTGGACGCTGTTCGCACACTTCGGCATGGGCGAGGCCATGATGAGCTTTCTCGCCATCGTGGTCAGCGCCGTGGCCGGGCTGCACCCGATCATCGGCGTCTCGGTGCTGGCCTCGGTGCTGGACCTGGCGGCATCGGAGCAGACGCTGTTCGCCTTCGTCGCCCTGGCGGCCTGGGCGGTGGGCACCAGCGTCGGGCCGCTGTCGGGGATCAACCTGTCGCTGCAGGGGCGCTATGGCGTCAGCGGCGGGCTGATGATGCGAGAGAATCTGCGCTACGCGCTGATCATGGCGACGCTGGTGGTGGGAATGATCACCTGGCTGGCGTAAGGCGCGCCAGAAAGGCCTACGCTCGGTTATACGGCGTTAAAAATCGCCTCGTGCGCGAGCCCGGTCGGAATACTCATTTACACAAAGTAAACTCGCACGCGAGCCCGGTCCGCCTCCTCGTTGATTTTTGCCTTGCGACCCACAGGGAGGTGGGAAGTGCGTTGCCCCGTCGGGAAGGGGGCTAGCCCTAACCTTCGCTCGCCAACTTTCTGACATCACCTTAAAACACGGGCAGAAAGAAATACCCCCTGAGCGCTGGATCGGCCTCAGGGGGCGGTGGGCTCAGTCCAGCGGCGCACGCATGAAGTAGCGGTGGCCGCACTGGTGGCAGGGCTCGAGGCGGGCCACCTCGTTCAGCTCGACCACGGCGTCGCAGTGGGTGCAGGCCATGCGCCCCGGCACGGCCATTTCACCGGCGGTATAGTCGGCCCGCGAGGCCTCGAGGTCGTCTTCCAGGCGTTCGCGTTCGACCCGGCTGCGATCGGCGATCGACAGCAGCGACTCCACCACCCGGCGCGACAGCACCGAGAGATCGACGCCCAACCAGTGGGCGACGCTGTGCCCGCCGGCGCTCAGGTAGTGGCGCATTTCCTTGAGGTCGCGATCGACCCAGGCGCGCAGCAGCGAGAGCTCATCCCGGGTGAACTCTTCCACCTCGGCCTCAAACTCGATCGCCTCGTCGAGCTCCTTCTGCAACGACTCGCGGTTCAGCTCGCCGGCGCCCTCCTGCAGCCGCTCCAGCACGCGTTCGTAGGCATCCTTGAGGCGATGGTCCTCATGGGGGTCTTGCGGTTGATCGCTCATCGCAGTTCTCCTGTCCGTGTCCTGTCCGCATCGGGGTCGCGGCGCCGCCACCATAGCCGGCGCCCGCCGTGCTGGGGTATCCTTGCGCCCCAGAGGTTCTTCCATTTAGACGATATGCCGTCGGCGAATCAATGGCTTCCCCCAATCAATGGGGCCAACCCTGACGCCGGACAAGGCCCGCTGACATGCGCCGCGCCACGCGCGCCGCGCTCGACTAGCAAGGTACCCGAAGACAGCGATGGACGCACAATACCAGCCCCGAGAAATCGAACGCGACGCCCAGCAGTACTGGGAGAAGAACGCCTGCTTCAAGGCAGTGGAAGACGCCGGCCGCGAGAAGTACTACTGCCTGTCGATGTTCCCCTACCCCAGCGGCAAGCTGCACATGGGGCATGTGCGTAACTACACCATCGGCGACGTCGTCTCCCGCTTCCAGCGCATGCAGGGCAAGAACGTCCTGCAGCCGATGGGCTGGGACGCCTTCGGCATGCCGGCCGAGAACGCGGCGATCAAGAACCAGGTGCCGCCCGGCGAGTGGACCTACCAGAACATCGACTACATGCGCGGCCAGCTCAAGGCGCTTGGCTTCGCCTACGACTGGGACCGCGAGTTCGCCACCTGCGATGCCGACTACTATCGCTGGGAACAGTGGTTCTTCACCAAGCTCGTCGAGAAGGGCCTGGTCTACAAGAAGATGTCCACGGTCAACTGGGACCCGGTCGACCAGACCGTGCTGGCCAACGAGCAGGTGATCGACGGCTGCGGCTGGCGCTCCGGCGCGCCGGTCGAGCGCAAGGACATCCCGCTGTGGTTCCTCAAGATCACCGACTACGCCGATGAGCTGTTGGCGGATCTCGACAAGGTCGACTGGCCCGAGCAGGTCAAGACCATGCAGCGCAACTGGATCGGCAAGTCCAGGGGCGTCGAGCTGGCCTTCGACGTCGCCGACCATGACGACAACGCCCTCGAGCCACTGCGCGTCTACACCACCCGCCCCGACACGCTGATGGGCGTGACCTATCTCGCCGTGGCCGCCGGGCATCCACTGGCCAAGGCCGCCGCCGAGGGCAATGCCGAGCTGGCCGACTTCCTCGAGGAGTGCGCCCACGGCGGCACCTCCGAGGCCGAGCTCGCCACCAAGGAAAAGAAGGGCATGGCCACCGGCTACCAGGCCGTGCACCCGCTCACCGGGCGTCGCGTGCCGGTCTACGTGGCCAACTTCGTGCTCATGGAGTTCGGCACCGGCGCGGTGATGGCCGTCCCCGCCCATGACCAGCGCGACTGGGAGTTCGCGACCAAGTACGCGCTGCCCATCGAGCCGGTCATCGCCGACGACAACGGCCAGACACCGGACCTCAGCCAGGGCGCCTTTGATGAGCACGGCGTGCTGATCAACTCCGGCGAGTTCGACGGCCTCGACTTCCAGGCGGCCTTCGACGCCATCGCCGCCCGCCTGGCCGAGCAAGGCCACGGCGAGGTCAAGACCAACTTCCGCCTGCGCGACTGGGGCGTGGCCCGCCAGCGCTACTGGGGCGCGCCGATCCCGGTCAAGTACGGCCCCGAGGGCCAGACCGTGCCGCTCACCGACGACGAGCTGCCGGTCGCCCTGCCGCTGGAAGTCACCGTCGACGCCTCCGGCTCGCCGCTCAAGAAGATGCCCGAGTTCAGCGATCTGGGCGACGGCTGGGTGCGCGAGACCGATACCTTCGACACCTTCATGGAGTCCTCCTGGTACTACGCGCGCTTCGCCTGCGCCGACAACCCGGAGGCCATGCTCGACGAGCGCGCCAACTACTGGCTGCCGGTGGACCTCTACATCGGCGGCATCGAGCACGCCATCCTGCACCTGCTCTACGCGCGCTTCTTCCACAAGCTGATGCGCGACTTCGGCCTGGTCCAGTCCGACGAGCCGTTCCAGCGCCTGCTGACCCAGGGCATGGTGATCGCCGAGACCTTCTATCGCCCCGAGGCCAATGGCGGCAAGGAGTGGTTCAACCCGGCCGACGTCAGCGTCCAGCGCGACGACAAGGGACGGCCGCTGAGCGCCGTGCTCGAGGCAGACGGCCAGCCGGTGGAGATGGGCGGCATCGAGAAGATGTCCAAGTCCAAGAACAACGGCGTCGATCCCCAGGCGATGATCGACCGCTTCGGTGCCGACACCGTGCGCCTGTTCATGATGTTCGCCGCGCCGCCCGAGCAGTCCCTCGAGTGGTCCGACTCCGGCGTCGAGGGCGCCCATCGCTTCCTCAAGCGCCTGTGGCGAATGGTGGCCGAGCATGTCGAGGCCGGCACCCCGGGCGAGCTCGACGTCGACGCCCTGAACGACGATCAGCGCGAGCTGCGTCGCAAGACCCACGAAACTATCCAGAAAGCCAGCGACGACATCGGCCGACGCACCACCTTCAACACCGCCATCGCCGCGGTGATGGAGCTGACCAATGCGATCGGCAAGTTCGAGGATGAAAGCCCGCTCGGCCTGGCCGTGTCCCGCGAGGCCGTCGAGGCCTGCGTGCTGCTGCTGGCGCCGATCACCCCCCACGCCTGCCATGCGCTGTGGGCCGAGCTGGGCCATGACGAGCCGGCCATCGACGCCCGCTGGCCGACCGTCGACGCGTCCGCCCTGGCCCGGGACACCATCGAGCTGGTGGTGCAGGTCAACGGCAAGCTGCGCGCTCGTCTCGAGGTGCCGGCCGAGGCCGACAAGGCCGCCATCGAGGCCCAGGCCATGGCCGCCGAGAACGTCCAGCGCCACCTCGAGGGCAAGACGGTGCGCAAGGTGATCGTGGTCCCGGGCAAGCTGGTCAACATCGTCGTCGGCTGAGCCGACCGCCGGCCAAGGAGAGAGCCAAATGCAACGGCGTGACTTCCTGCGCTTCACCCTGGCCGGCGCCGCCGGCCTCACCCTCGGCGGCTGCGGCTTCCGGCTGCGCGGCTTCGACGAGCCGGCCCTGGACCTGGAGGCGCTGGCCGTAGCCGGCGCCTCCGGCGAGTTCTCGCGCCAGGTCACCCGGCGGCTCGAGTCCGCCGGCGTGGCGGTCCGCGACGACGCGCCGATGGTGCTCAACCTCGGCGCCGAGCGCATCGAGGAACAGCGCCTGGGCGTGCTCAGCAGCGGCAGCCAGGAGCGCGAGCTGACCCTGAGCGTGCCCTTCTCGGTCCAGCGCCGTCGCGACGGCGCCTACCGGCTCGACCAGCAGGTCGTGGAGGTCAGCGAGCGCTATTCGATCAGCGACAGCAACCTGCTGGTCGGCGACGAGCTGCGTGAAGCGGCCTCCGAGCGGCTGCGTCGGGAAGGCGTCCGGCGGCTGATGGATCGCCTGCGCGCCCTGTCACCGAACTGAGGTCGTCGTGAAGGTCTTTCCCGACAAGCTCGAGCCGGCGCTGGCCAAATCGCTGCCGCCGGTGGTGATCGTCGCCGGCGACGAGCCCCTCCAGCACCGCGAGGCCTGTGACGCCGTGCGGGCCTCGGCGCGCCAGGCGGGTATCGAAGAACGCGAGGTGCTCCACGTCGAGGCCAACTTCGCCTGGGGGCGGCTGACCGAGGCGTCCGCCAGCCTGTCGCTGTTCGCCTCGCGCAAGCTCATCGAACTGCGCCTGGGCAACGGCAAGCCAGGCCAGGAAGGCGCCAAGGCGCTGCGCGAGTACGCCGAGGGCATGGCCGACAGCGACAACGTGCTGCTGGTGGCGGCCGGCAAGCTCGACTACCGCGAGCAGAAGAGCGCCTGGTTCAAGGCGCTCGACAAGGCCGGCCTGTTCGTCCCGGTGTGGCCGGTGGACGTCTCGCGTCTGCACTTCTGGCTGCGCGATCGCGCTTCGCACCACGGCCTGAACCTCGATCTCGATGCCGCCCGCCTGCTCGGCGAGCGCACCGAGGGCAACCTGCTGGCCGCCGACCAGGAGCTGCAGAAGCTCGCCCTGCTCTCGCCGCCCGGCGCCCGCATCGCTCCCCAGCAGGTCGCCGGTGGCGTGGAGGACAGCGCGCGCTTCGACGTCTTCACGCTGATGGACGCCTGCCTCAAGGGCGAGCGGGCACGGGTCTCGCGGATCATGACCGGCCTGCGCGGCGAGGGCGTCGAGCCACCGATCGTGCTGTGGGCGCTGACCCGAGAGCTGCGGCTGCTGCTGTCGTTGCATCAGCATCTCGATCAAGGCCAGAGCCTGGAGCACGCCTGCAAGGCACAGAAGCCGCCGATCTTCGACAAGCGCCGCCCTGCCTACCAGCAGGCCTTGAAACGCCTGCCCATGAAGCGCCTGCACAAGCTGCTGCTGTTCGCCCAGCGCCTGGATCTGGCGATCAAGGGCGCCAGCCCCATCCCGCTGTGGGAGGGCCTGCACGACCTGGCCCTGACGCTCGCCGGCGGTCGCGGCCTGCTGGCCGAGTCGCCTCACTCCTACCGCGTCGGTTGAATCGACAGGGCACGGTCTCCACGCCCACAGGCACCAGACTTCGGGGTATGATAATCGGCATCCCCTTGTTGAGGCATTGCACGATGTTCCCACGACGCCTGATGCTCTCCGCCCTGCTCGCCGCCGCCCTCTGCCCCGCCGTCGCGTCGGCGGCAGAACCGATCCTGGACATCCGCACCGGTACCGAGACGCGCCAGCTGACCCTCGAGGAGATCGAGCGAAGCGACGCCGGCCAGGTGACGATGCGCCACTTCGAAGGCCCCGAAGGCACCTTCAGCGGCGTCTGGCTGGATGACTTCCTCGAGGACCAGCAGCTCGACGAGGCCTCACGGCTGCGCTTCATCGCCCTGGACGACTACACCAGCTTCCTCACGCCTGCCGATCGCGAGGCCCGGCGTTTCCTGCTGGCCACGCGTCTGGACGGCGATCCCCTCACGCCGAAGGAGCTGGGGCCGCTGATGCTGATCGTACCGGCGGATGCCGAGGCGACACTGACCGGTGAAGCGCCGATGAGCCAGTGGATCTGGGCCATCGGCGAAATCCAGGCGCGGTGACCCCGGCTCCCGGCCTGCGCTCCGGCCTGCTGGCGGGCTTCTGCCTGCTGGCGGCGCTCGGCGCCATCGTGGCCGGCGCCTTCAGCCTCCAGGCCGGTCGCCACCTTGGGGCCGACTACTCGGCCCTGGCCGGCGACCTGGTGCGCGCCCAGGAAGACACCGCCGAGCTTCGGCTCGAGCTGAACGCCTTGCGCAACCACCCCCACCATCGCTGGCATCTGACGCGGATCGCCAGCCTGGTGGCGCGCGTCCCCGAGCGGATCGGCACCATCCGCCAGGGCCTCTCGCGCAGCGAGATCGGCGAGGCGCGCTATGCGCCCATGCTCGCCGAACTCTCGCAGGCGGAAACCCTGTACCAACGGCTGGCATCGGTGATCGCTGCGCCGGACGGTGGCACCCACATGGATGTCCCGCGGCTTCATCGCCTGGGGCACGAGCTGGAGAGCACGCTCGCCTGGACCTACAGCAGCCTGCTGGAGGATGTTCACCGTGCCGCCGCCGATCAGCAGCGACTGATGAAATGGCTGAGTCTGGCGGTGGTCCTGCTGGTCATCCTGGTGCTGCTGGTGGCCGCCGCCTTGATGCTGGCGCTGGCACGCATCCATCGCCAGTGGCGGTCGCTGCGCGAACTGAGCGTCACCGATGAGCTCACCCGGCTCGCCAATCGCCGCCGCCTGTGGGAGGTCGCGGAACGCTATCTCGAGCTCAACCGGCGCGACGGCGGCGAGCTGAGCCTGCTGCTGATCGATCTCGACCACTTCAAGCGGTTCAACGACCGCTACGGCCACCCGGCCGGCGATGCGGTGCTGCAGGCCGTGGCGGCCGAGTTCGCCCGCCTGGGGCGGGAATCGGATCTGGTGGCACGACTGGGCGGCGAGGAGTTCGCCGTGCTGATGCCGAACACCGGCCTGGAGGGCGCCCGACAACTGGGCGAACGGCTGCGCGAGGCCACGGCCGGCCTGCCCCTGCCCGGCCAGGCCGGCGAGCAACGGCTGACCATCAGCCTGGGCCTGGCCACGACCCGAGGCGGCGGGGACACGCTGGCTCAGCTCTACTCGCGCGCCGACAGGGGCCTCTACCGTGCCAAGCAGAACGGACGCAACCGGTTGGAAATCAACGCCCAAGCGTGAAACCGGCCGCCCTTATCCCCTATACTGTCCCCGCATCGCCGCCGGCATGGCGCAAGGACGCCCATGTGGAGCGACACCGAGCCGGACCATCCCGATACACAAGGAATGCCAGCATGAAACGACTCACCCGACTCTTAAGCCCGCTCCTGATCCTCGCCCTGGTGCTCGGCAGCCTGCCGGCCGTGGCCGCCGTGCCTGCCGCCGACCAGGGGCTGGTCGGCACCACCTCGGTGCTCGACGCCCAGGCCAGCCAGCAGGATCGCGACAAGATCCGCCGGGTCCTGGCCCGCGAGGACGTGCAGCAGCAGCTGCTGCTCCAGGGCGTCTCCCCGGCCGAGGTGGATAACCGCGTGGCCGCCCTGTCCGATGCCGAGGCCCGCGAGATGGCAGACCGCCTCGACCAGATGCCCGCCGGAGCCGGCGTGGTCGGTGCCCTGTTCGCGGTCTTCATCATCCTGCTGGTGACCGACATCCTCGGCCTCACCGACGTCTACCCGTTCACCCGCTAAGCCGGGAGTTCCCCATGACCGGCCTATCCTCTACAGCCGGACGCAAGAACGCCCGCCCCGCGGGCGTTCTTGCGTTGGTGATGACGCTTCTGCTGCTGACGGGCTGCGCCACCACCCCGTCGCTTTCCCCCGCCACCCGCCAGGCACTGCCGTCGATGGCAATCAACGAGGCGGTGCCCTTCCACGGCCAGCGCGACTACCAGTGCGGCCCGGCCTCGCTGGCCATGGCCCTCGAGGCCACCGGCCTCGACGTGAGCGTGAACGAGCTGATCCCCCAGGTCTTCCTGCCCGGCCGCGACGGCAGCGTACAGCCGGAGATGCTGGCCACGGTGCGCCGCCACGGGCTGATTCCCTTTCGCCTCGACGGAGGCTTCGCGGGCCTGCTCGATGAGCTCGCCGCCGGCCATCCGGTGGTGGTGATGCAGAACCTGTCACTACCGGCCTGGCCCCAGTGGCACTATGCCGTCGCCATCGGCTACGACCTGCCGGCCGAGGAGCTGGTGCTGCATACCGGCATGACACCGGAGCGCGCCATCGACTTCGGCCGTTTCGATGCCACCTGGGCACGCAGCGACCGCTGGGCCTTCGTCGCCCTGCCGCCCGGCGAACTGCCGGCCGATGCCGGAGTCGAGAATGCCACACAGGCCATCGCCGATTTCGAGACCCTGAACGGGAGCGAGGACGCCCTGCCCGCCTGGCAGGCCCTGGCCGAGCGCCATCCCAAGGCCGCCACGGTGCGCTTCGCTCTGGGTAACGCGCGACACGCCACCGGCGACGCCGACGGCGCCATGAGGGCTTTTCAGGCCGCGGTCGACGCGGACCCGGAGCTCGCGCCGGCCTGGCTGAACCTGGGCATCGTCGCCACCGATCAGGGGCGCCTCGACACCGCCCGGACGGCCCTGTCTCGTGCCGCGACACTGCCCGGCCCCTGGCAGGCACGCGCCCGACAGGAACGACAGGCGCTGGAGACGGAGAGTGACGCATGAGCGCGGATATCGTCCTCAAACGGATCTACCAGGCACCCGAGCCCGACGACGGCGCCAGGGTATTGGTCGACAGGCTGTGGCCGCGTGGCAAGCGCCGCGAGTCGCTGGCGCTGGCCGACTGGTATCGCGATGCCTCGCCCTCGCCCACCCTGCGGCGCCAGTTCCACGAGGGAGAGATCAGCGATGCCGTGTTCGCGGTACGCTATCGCGGCGAACTGCGCGACCATCCTGACGTCCTCGTGCCACTCATGCGCCACGCCAGGGCCGGACGCCTGACGCTGCTCACGGCCGTCCGTGAGCTGGACGACTCCTATCTGACGATCCTGCGCGAGGCGCTGCTGAGGGCACTGGAGGAAGAGGATGCCCTGGATCGAGAGCCCAGCTCACCGCCGTGTTACGGGTACCAGGATCGCGAACCACCCGCCGATGCCTGATCTCAACGACTTACGTCAATCACTGGCATGAACGACCGACGGCGCCCCGAGGGGCGCCGTCGTCCCATGCGGCCGACGACTTCCCGGCAGCCGTCAGAACAGCCGATTCAACCCGTTCTGTGCCGCGACCCGATAGGCCTCGGCCATGGTGGGGTAGTTAAAGGTGGTGCTGACGAAGTACTCGAGGGTGTTGGCCTCGCCCTCCTGCTGCATGATCGCCTGGCCGATATGGACGATTTCCGAGGCCTGGTCGCCGAAGCAGTGGATACCGTAGATCTCCAGCGTGTCCTGATCGAAGAGGATCTTGAGCATGCCCACCGTGTCGCCAGTGATCTGCGCCCGGGCGGTGTCCTTGAAGAACGCCTGCGCCACCTCGTAGGGCACCTTGGCCTCGGTAAGCTCGCGCTCGTTGCGACCGAAGGAGCTGATCTCCGGAATCGTGTAGATGCCGGTCGGTACCTCGGTGACGTAGCGATACTCGCGGTCAAGCAGCCCGTCGCAGGCATTCAGCCCCTGGTCATAGGCCGCGCTGGCGAGGCTCGGCCAGCCGATGACGTCGCCGGCGGCATAGATATGCGGAATCGCCGTGCGATAGTGATCGTCGACCTGCAGCTGGCCGCGGCCGTTGGCCTCGAGGCCGACGTTTTCCAGCCCCAGCTCGTCGGTGTTGCCGGTGCGGCCGTTGGCCCACAGGAAGGCGTCGGCGCGCAGCCGCTTGCCGGACTTGAGGTACACGGTCACGCCGGACTCGTCGCCTTCGACCCGCTCGTACTCCTCGTTGTGGCGGATCAGCACCCCGTGCTTGCGCAGGTGGTAGGACAGCGCATCGCTGATCTCGTCATCGAGGAACGACAGCAGGCTGTCGCGGCTGTTGATCAGATCGACCTTGAGCCCAAGGCCCGAGAAGATCGAGGCGTATTCGCAGCCGATCACGCCGGCGCCGAAGATGATCATGGTGCGCGGGGTGTGGTTGAGTCCGAGGATGGTGTCCGAGCAGTAGATGCGCGGGTGCTTGAAATCGATGTCGGCCGGCCGGTAGGGCCGCGAGCCGGTGGCGATGATGATCCGCTCGGCTACCAGCTCGTCGGCGCTCTCGCCCTCGCCGCGCACGATCAGGGTATGGGCGTCCTTGAAGCGCGCCACGCCGCTGAACAGATCGATGCGATTGCGCGCATAGAAGTTGGTCCGCATCGCCACCTGCTGGTCGATGGTGACGCGGGAACGCTCCATGACCTTCGGAAACGAGAACCAGCGCGGCTCGCCGATGTCCCTGAACATACGATTGGTGTTGAACGACAGGATCTGCTTGACCTGGTGGCGCAGCGCCTTGGAGGGAATCGTGCCCCAGTGGGTGCAGTTGCCGCCCACCACGGGCTGCTTCTCCACCACCGCCACGCGCTTGCCGTGCTTGGCCGCATTGATGGCCGCGCTCTCGCCGGCCGGCCCGGTGCCGATCACCACCACATCGTAGTTATGGACTGCCATGAAGCCTTCGCTCTCCTGTTTGCCTGAAAAAGACGGGGGACGGTCGTCATCGACTTCCCGAAACGCGAAAGGGCGAGGAGCCCTGCCACGTCGCTCCTCGCCCCTCGCCCGGATGGGTCCGATGCGACTAGCGGCGGGTCGCGTCGTAGCCGAGATCCGCCCCGCGGCTCTCGTCGCTGCGGCGGCGAGCACCGCCCTGGCGCTTGCGATTTTCCTCTTCGCAGACCTCGTCCTGGCCGCCACAGACCTCGCAGCCTTCCTTGAGGCCGAGCTTGTTGAGTCCGCCGCAGCTGCCGGCGATCGGCTTCCGGGCGACGATGACGCCGATGGCCATGGCGGCCATGATCACCAGCATGAAGACCAGTACCACGAGAAAGGTGCCCATAGAGTGCTCCATCGAGTTCGCAGAAAGGGTGTTGCCCCTGGGACCACGTCAGCGCCGCAGTGATCCCCGGGAAGGGCTGCCACTGAAGGGTGCCGTCGCCTGATATGCCGCCTGACGGGAGGCATATCGGGCGGCGGAACCAATCAGGGCTGGCCCGGAGGCCAGCCCTGACGGTCGCCGTGGGGCGATCAGCCGCCGAAGTCGTCGAGCATGATGTTCTCGGGTTCGACCCCGAGATCCAGCAGCATCTTGATCACGGAGGCGTTCATCATGGGCGGTCCGCACATGTAGAACTCGCAGTCCTCGGGAGCCGGATGGTCCTTGAGGTAGTTCTCGTAGAGGACGTTGTGGATGAAGCCCGTCGGGCCTTCCCAGTTGTCCTCGGGCTGCGGATCGGACAGCGCCAGATGCCAGTCGAAGTTGTCGTGCTCCTCGGCCAGCTGGTCGTACTCTTCGTTGTAGAAGGTCTCGCGCCAGGAGCGCGCGCCGTACCAGAAGCTGATCTTGCGCTTGGTATCGAGACGCTTGAGCTGGTCGAAGATGTGGCTGCGCATCGGCGCCATGCCGGCACCGCCGCCCACGAACACCATTTCGGCGTCGGTGTCCTTGGCGAAGAACTCGCCGAAGGGCCCCATCACCGTGACCTTGTCACCCGGCTTCAGGCTGAAGACGTAGGTGGACATCAGGCCCGGCGGATGGTTGGTGTTGGGCGGGGGCGTGGCGATACGGATGTTGAACTTGAGGATGCCCTTCTCTTCCGGGTAGTTCGCCATGGAATAGGCCCGGATGATTTCCTCGTCGTTCTTGTGGGAGACGTTGAACAGCCCGAACTTCTCCCAGTCGCCGCGGTACTCTTCCTCGATGTCGAAGTCGGAGAACTTGACGTCATAGGGCGGCGCCACCAGCTGCACGTAGCCGCCGGCACGGAAGGCCACGTCCTCGCCTTCGGGCAGACGCAGGTTGAGCTCCTTGATGAAGGTGGCGACGTTGGGGTTCTCGATGACCTCGCATTCCCACTTCTTGACGCCAAAGACCTCCTCGGGCACCTCGATCTTCATGTCCTGCTTCACCGGCACCTGGCAGGACAGGCGCCAGCCTTCCTTCTTCTCGCGCAGGGTGAAGTGGGACTCCTCGGTGGGCAGGATGGAGCCACCGCCCTCTTCCACGCGGCACCGGCACTGGGCGCAGGAGCCGCCGCCACCACAGGCGGAGGACAGGAAGATGCCGTTGGCGGCCAGGGTGTTCAGCAGCTTGCCGCCGGCCTGGGTGGTCAGGGTGTGATCGGGATCTTCGTTGATCTCGATGGTCACGTCCCCGGTGCTGACGAGCTTGCTGCGGGCGGCCAGGATCACCGCCGTCAGACCGATGATGATCACGGTGAACATGACCACACCGAGCAAGATGACTGTTGTATCAACCATGTCGGTTTCCTATTGCTAGCATTGACTGGTCACACCGGCGGCGCGCCACACGCGCCGCCGGAAGCCGCCTCAGAGCTGGATGCCGGAGAAGGACATGAAGCCCAGCGACATCAGGCCCACCGTGATGAAGGTGATGCCCAGGCCCTGCAGGGAGGCCGGCACGTCACTGTACTTGAGCTTCTCGCGGATACCGGCCAGCGCGGTGATGGCCAGTGCCCAGCCCACCCCGGCGCCGAGGCCGTAGACCACGGATTCACCGAGGTCATAGTTGCGCTCGGACATGAACAGGGTCGCACCGAGGATCGCGCAGTTCACGGTGATCAGCGGCAGGAACACGCCCAGGGCGTTGTAGAGCGCCGGCACGTACTTGTCGAGGAACATCTCGAGAATCTGCACGATGGCCGCGATCACGCCGATGTAGCTCAGGTAGCCGAGGAACGACAGGTCGATGTTCTCGGCCCCGGCCAGACCGGTCCAGGTCAGGGCACCCTCTTCGAGCAGGTAGGTCAGCAACAGGTTGTTGACCGGCACGGTGATGGTCAGCACCACGATGACCGCGATGCCCAGGCCGAAGGCCGAGGAGACCTTCTTGGACACCGCCAGGAAGGTACACATGCCCAGGAAGAACGCCAGGGCCATGTTCTCGACGAAGACCGAGGCGACGAACAGGCTCAGATAGTGTTGCATCTTACACGGCCTCCTTCGGCTGGGTGTTTTCCTTCATCTTGAACTCGTTTTCCTCGACCTGTTCCGGGTTGATGGCACGCAGCACCCAGATGATCAGGCCGATGATGAAGAACGCGGACGGCGGCAGCAGCATCAGGCCGTTGGGCACGTACCAGCCACCGTTCTGCACGGTCTCGAGCACGGTGAAGCCGAACACGCTACCGGAACCGAACAGCTCGCGGAAGAAGCCGACGGTCATCAGGATGAAGCCGTAGCCGATGCCGTTGCCCACGCCGTCCAGGAAGGACAGGCCCGGGCCGTTGGTCATGGCGAAGCCTTCGGCGCGGCCCATCACGATGCAGTTGGTGATGATCAGGCCGACGAAGACCGACAGCTGCTTGGACATCTCATAGGCATAGGCCTTGAGGATCTGGTCCACCACGATCACCAGCGAGGCGATGATCGTCATCTGCACGATGATGCGGATCGACGACGGAATGTGGTTGCGGATCAGCGAGACGAAGAAGTTCGACAGCGAGGTGACGAAGATCACCGCCAGGGACATGACCAGCGACACACTCATGCTGCTGGTCACCGCCAGCGCGGAGCAGATCCCCAGGATCTGCAGCGCGATGGGGTTGTTCTTGAAGATCGGCGTTACCAGGACGCCCTTGGGAGTCGGTGCAGACATCATCAGGCTCCTTCAGTGTCGGTGGAGGCATCCTGCACGGTCTCACGCTCGATGCCGCTGCGGAACCGGGCGAGGTACTCGCCGAAGCCCTCGGGGCTCAGCCAGAACTGCAGGAGGTTGGTGACGCCCTTGCTGGTCAGCGAGGCGCCGGAGAGCGCGTCGACCTCGGTCTCGCCGCTGGCGCCGCCTTTCACGAGAGCGATGTCAGGCTGGACGCTGTCGGCCTCGGCGAAGATCTCCTTGCCGTCCCACTGAGCCTTCCAGCGCGGGTTGTCGACCTCGCCGCCGAGACCCGGGGTCTCGGAGTGAGAGTAGAAGGTGATGCCTTCGATGGTGTTGCCATCGCCCTGCACCGCCAGGTAACCGCGCATCAGGCCCCACAGGCCCTGGCCCCGCACCGGCAGGATGATCTGCTCGGGATCGTCCGGGTCGCCGACCAGGTAGACGGTAGTGTAGTTCTCCTGGCGCGACAGGCCGGCGATGTCCTTCTCCCCGGAAAGGGTACGGGACTGGGCCGGATCGCGGGCCGCCTGGAAGCTGTCGTAGGTAGCCGCATCGAACTGGTCGGTGTACTCGCCGCTGCGCAGGTCGACGACCCGCGGCGTGACCTGTTCGAAGGCCTCCTCGACGTCGGTGCCGGGCTCATAGAGCCCCGCCACGTCGAGGATGTTCGACTTGCGGTCGAGCTCCTGGTTGAGCTGCTGCTTGGCACGCAGGCCGACCGCGGCGGTGGAGACGATCACCGAACACACGATGCAAAGTGCGAACGCCACCGTCAGGATCTTCTTGATGGAGTTGTTGCTCTGTGCCATCAGGCGTTCTCCTCGGCCGGCACACCGGTGCGCTGCTGGCGGCGCTTGATGTTGGCCTGAACAAAGAAGTGGTCGATCAGCGGGGCGAACAGGTTGGCGAACAGGATCGCCAGCATGATGCCCTCCGGGAAGGCCGGGTTGACGACGCGGATCAGCACGGTCATGACACCGATCAGGGCACCGAAGATGAAGCGGCCCTGGTTGGTCATGGAGGCGGAGACCGGGTCAGTGGCCATGAACACCATGCCGAAGGCGAAGCCGCCGATCACCAGGTGCCAGTACCACGGCATGGCGAACATCGGATTGGTGTCGGAGCCGACCAGGTTGAACAGCAGGCTGGTCGCCACCATGCCCAGGAACACGCCCAGCATGATCCGCCAGGACGCGATCTTGGTCCACAGCAGCACCGCGGCGCCGATCAGGATGGCCAGCGTCGAGGTCTCGCCCACCGAGCCCGGGATGAAGCCGTAGAAGGCGTCCCACCAGCTGAACTGGTCGGTCAGCGCGCTCATGCCGCTCTGGAAGGCGGTGGAGAGCGCGGTGGCGCCGGTGTAGCCATCGGCGGCCACCCACACGGAGTCGCCGGAGATCTGTGCCGGATAGGCGAAGTACAGGAAGGCACGACCGGTCAGCGCCGGGTTGAGGAAGTTCTTGCCGGTGCCGCCGAAGATCTCCTTGCCGATCACCACGCCGAAGGTGATGCCGAGCGCCACCTGCCACAGCGGGATGGTGGCCGGCAGGATCAGGGCATACAGCACGGAGGTGACGAAGAAGCCCTCGTTGACCTCGTGGCCGCGCTTGACGGCGAACAGCACTTCCCAGAAGCCACCGACCGCGAAGGTCACCAGGTAGATCGGCAGGAAGTAGGTGGCACCAAGCACGAAGTTGCCCCACAGGCTCGCCGGGTCGTGGCCGCCCGCCAGGGTCATGACGATGGCCTCACGCCAGCCCCCGGCGGCGCCGAAGCCGTCGGCGATGGCCACGTTGGCCTGCCAGCCGGCGTTCCACATGCCGAAGAACATGGCCGGGAAGGTGCAGAGCCACACCGTGATCATGATGCGCTTCAGGTCGATGCCGTCACGCACGTGGGCCGTGGTCTTGGCGACGCTGGGCGGCGTGTAGAAGATGGTGTCCACCGCCTCGAAAAGCGGGTAGAACTTCTCGTATTTGCCGCCCTTGTGAAAGTGCGGCTCGAGATTCTCGAGTGTCTGTCGGATACCCATCATCAGGCCTCTTTCTCGATCATGGTGAGGTTATCGCGCAGGATGGGACCATACTCGTACTTGCCGGGGCACACGTAGGTGCACAGCGCCAGGTCCTCCTCATCCAGCTCCAGGCAACCGAGCTGCATGGCGGTCTCGATGTCGCCGACGATCAGCGAGCGCAGCAGCTGGGTGGGCAGGATGTCCAGCGGCATCACTTCCTCGTAGGCCCCTACCGGCACCATGGCCCGCTCGGACCCGTTGGTGGAGGTGGTCGGTGCGTAGTTCTTGAGGCCCTTGATGCGCGACAGGTAGATGCCCAGCACCGAATGGCGGTTCGAACCCGGCGACAGCCAGCCCATGAAGCTGCGCTTGTTGCCTTCCTCGAGCAGACTGAGCTGGGTGTTGAAGCGACCCACGTAGCGCAGGCTGCCCTCGGCGGTGAAACCGGAGAACACCGAACCGGAGATCACTCGCGTGTCATCGGGCTCGCGGACCTCGCCGGCCAGCAGCTCTTCGGTACTGGCCCCGACACGGGTGCGCAGCAGGCGCGGCTGCTCGGCACGCGGACCGCCCACGGCCACCACGCGGCTGACGTCGAGCTTGCCCTCGGTGAACAGCTTGCCGAAGGCGATGACGTCCTGGTAGCCGATGTGCCAGACCTTCTTCTGCAGGCCCACGGGCGAGAGATGATGGATGTGCGTGCCCACCAGGCCGGCCGGATGCGGGCCGCCGAAGCTCTCGGCCTGCACGCCCTGAACGTCGCCTCCCGGGAGCTCTGCGCCCTGCGCGCCGCACAGGAAGACCTTGCCTTCTGTCAGACGCGTCAGCACCTTGAGGCCGTCCTCGAAGGCCTGGGACTCGGCCTGGACGATCGTGGCGGGGTCGGCGGACAGCGGATGGGTATCGATGGCGGTGACGAAGATGTCGTTCGGCACACCATCGATGGCCGGCGTGCGGGAGAAGGGACGGGTGCGCAGCGCGGTCCAGAGACCGGATTCGACCAGCTGGTCGACCACTGCCTGACGCTCCAGGGAGGCCAGCTTGTCACGGCTGTAGGAGGCGAATTCCACTGCGTCTTCGGACTCGTCGACCTTGATCACCACGGACAGCAGCCTGCGCTTCTCACCGCGGTTGATGGCGACGACTTCACCGCCGGCCGGCGCCGTGAAGCGCACGCCATCGATCTTCTTGTCCGTGAACAGCAGGTCGCCCAGCTTGACCTTGTCCCCCTCTCGAACCTCCATGGTCGGCTTCATGCCGATGTAGTCGGTACCGAGAACCGCCACGTGGCGCACCGGACGCGCGTCTTCGACACGCTGCTCCGGGGCTCCCGTGATGGGGAGATCCAGGCCTTTCTTGACTTCGATCATAGTCTCGCCCAGTTGATGGATCTGATATACGAAGGAAAGGGGTGCGATTGGATCGGATTCTTGTGAGTTGTTCAGAATGTAACCAGTCGGGCCCGAGGCGAACTCGAACCACCCCGAAAAATCCCCCGCATTATAAAGAGAAGCCAGTGGAATGACTACCTGCCGGAAGGTCGCAGAAGTCCATCGGGGGCAAGTGGCGAAGTGTCGCAGAAGGGTGGAAAAAGCGTTGAGGGAGAGGCGGTTGGGGAGGCCCCGGCCGACGGCCGGGGCGGGGTGCGACGGGCCGGGAAGGCTCAGCCTTGAGCGTGGGGCAGCTTGAGGAAGGCCACGTTGGAAATGTGCTGCAGGATACGGATCACCTGGCAGCTGTAGCCGAACTCGTTGTCGTACCACACGTAGAGGACGGCATGGTTGCCGTTGGCGATGGTCGCCTGGGCGTCGACGATGCCGGCGTGACGATTGCCGACGAAGTCGGTGGACACCACCTCGGGGGAGTCGACGTAGTCGATCTGCTTCTGATACTGAGAGTCGATCGACATGCGGCGCAGGTAGTCGTTCAGGGCCTCGACGTCGGTCTCGCACTCCAGGGTCAGGTTGAGGATCGCCATGGAGACGTTGGGCGTCGGCACGCGGATGGCGTTGCCGGTCAGCTTGCCGCCCAGCTCCGGCAGCGCCTTGGCTACTGCCTTGGCGGCCCCGGTTTCGGTCAGCACCATGTTGAGCGGCGCACTGCGGCCGCGGCGGTCGCCCTTGTGGTAGTTGTCGATCAGGTTCTGGTCGTTGGTGTAGGAGTGCACCGTCTCGACGTGGCCATGGACGATGCCGTACTCGTCGTTCAGCGCCTTGAGGGCCGGCACGATGGCATTGGTGGTACAGGACGCGGCCGAGATGATGCGGTCATCGTCGCTGATGTCCTGATGATTGATGCCGTAGACGATGTTCTTGAGGTCGCCCTTGCCCGGTGCGGTCAGCAGCGCCTTGGCCACGCCCTTGCAGGCCAGGTGCTGGCCCAGGCCGTCCTCGTCGCGCCAGATGCCGGTGTTGTCGACCACCACGGCGTTGTTGATGCCGTACTCGGTGTAGTCGATTTCGGACGGCGAATCGGCGTAGATCACCTTGATGACGTTGCCGTTGGCGGTCAGGGTGCGGGCTTCCGGATCGACGCTGATGGTGCCGTCGAAGGGCCCGTGGACGCTGTCGCGGCGCAGCAGGCTGGCTCGCTTCTCCAGGTCCTTGGCGATGTCGCCGCGGCCGCGCACCACGATGGCCCGCAGGCGCAGCAGATTGCCGCCGCCAGCCTTCTCGACCAGCACCCGCGCCAGGATGCGGCCGATACGGCCGAAACCGTAGAGCACCACGTCCTTCGGCTCGCCGTTACCGGTATCCTTGCAATGACCATCGACGATCTCGGCCAGCTCGCGGCGCAGGAAGGCCACCGCATCGCCACCACCCTGCTTCTTGTAGGCCACACCCAGCTTGCCCACGTCGACGTGGGCCGGCCCCAGGTTCAACTCGGTCATGGCCTTGACCAGCGGGAAGGTGTCCTGAACGGACAGCTCGGTGCCCTCGATCTTGCGCACGAACCGGTGGTCCTTGAGGATGCGAATCACGCTGCGGTTGAACAGCGAACGCCCGTACAGGGTAGTCACGACGTTGTTGTGACGGTACAGGCTGCCGATCATCGGGATCATCTGCTCGGCGAGCGCCTGGTTGTCGTGCCATTCCTGGAAGACGGTATCGAGGGGTTGCTGACTCACGTGGGGCCTCTCCGTGGGGTTGAGATTCGTGAGGCATTATCCGAGGCCAAGCACCAGGGGGCAATCGCGGGATGGTCGCAGACGCTGTAGGGGATTTACAGGAATTCGGGTTTCACTACATGACGCGACCGGGCTGTTATGATGCCCTCCAGTCACCCATTGGACACGATGCAAGCGACGCCCATGCCGACCTTCTCGCCTCTCGACCCACCCCGCCCCACGGGCCTTCGCGACACCCTCTACTGGCAGACGCCACCCGGCAGCGCGACCGCCCTGGCCCTGGCGCACCTCGCCGAGGATGCGCCGCTGCTGGTGGTCACCGCCGACACCGCCGCCGCCCAGCGCCTGGAAGACGACCTGGCCTTCTATTCACGACTGCCGGTGCTGCCCTTCCCCGACTGGGAAACGCTGCCCTACGACAGCTTCTCGCCCCACCAGGACATCGTCTCGGCACGGCTGCGCACCCTGCGCCGCCTTCAGGACGGCGAGCACGGCATCGTGCTGGTGCCGATCAACACCCTGATGCAGCGCCTGCCGCCGGTGGACTATATCGCCGGCCGGGTGATGACCCTCGAGGTGGGCACCACGCTGGACCGCGAAGGCTTCCGCGACCGCCTGTCGCGGGCCGGCTATCGCGCCGTGGAAACCGTCTATGAGCCCGGCGAATACGCCCTGCGCGGCGCGCTGATCGACCTTTTCCCGATGGGCTACGAGACGCCGCTGCGCATCGACCTGTTCGACGACGAGATCGACACCCTGCGTCACTTCGATCCCGACACCCAGCGCAGCGCCGACAGGGTCGAGCGCGTCGAGCTGCTGCCGGCCCACGAGTACTCGCTGTCGCGCGGCGCCATCGCCTGCTTCCGCGAGGGCTTCGAGACGCTGTTCGACGTCGACCCGCGCCAGTGCCCGCTCTACGTCGATGCCCTCAAGGGCATCCCCTCCCCCGGCCTCGAGCAGTACCTGCCGCTGTTCTTCGACGAAACGGCGACGCTGTTCGATCATCTGGCCGAGGGCACTCGGGTGGCGCTGCTGCCCGGCGTGTTCGAGGCCGCCGAGCACCACTGGGCGGCCATCGAGAGCCGCTACGAGAACCTGGGCGTCGATCCGACGCGGCCGCTGCTGCCGCCCCACCGCGCCTTCGTGCCGGTGGCCGAGGCATTCGGCGCCATCAAGCGCCATCCGCGGGTCGAGCTCACCGACGACACCGAGCACCGCCATGCCCAGGTACCGGCGGCGCGGCCGGCCCCGAACCTGCCGGTCAATGCCCGGGCCAAGCGCCCGCTGGCCGAACTCGAGGACTTCCTCGCCCAGCACGACGCCACCCGGGTGCTGTTCGTGGCCGAGTCCCGCGGCCGCCGCGAGGCCCTCGAGGAAACGCTCGCGCCGCTGAACCTGCCCCTGCCCCACGTCGACGACTTCGCGGCCTTCCTCGACAGCGATCAGCGCACCGCCATCACCGAGGGCACCATCGACGCCGGCCTGTGGCTCACGTCGCCGGATATCGCCGTGATCGGCGAGACCGAGCTCTACGGCGAGGTGGTGCGGCAGAGCCGCCGCCGCGAGAAGGCCACCGACGACAACGAGCTGGCGATCCGCCACCTGGCCGAGCTCAAGCCCGGTGCCCCGGTGGTCCACCAGGCCCACGGCGTCGGCCGCTACAAGGGCCTCGAGACGCTGGAGGCCGGCGGCCAGGCGGCGGAGTTCGTCACCCTGGAATACGCCGACGGCGCCAGGCTCTACGTGCCGGTGGACAGCCTGCACCTGATCTCGCGCTACGCCGGCGTCGACGACGAGCTGGCGCCGCTGCACCGGCTCGGCTCCGAGCAGTGGGACAAGGCCAAGAAGAAGGCCGCCGAGCGCATCCGCGACACCGCCGCCGAACTGCTCGACGTCTACGCCCGCCGCGAGGCCCGGGAAGGCTTCGCCTGCGAGGCGCCGGACGCCGAGTACGCCCGCTTCGCTGCCAGCTTTCCCTTCGAGGAAACGCCCGACCAGCGCGCCGCCATCGAGGCGGTGGTCGGCGACATGACGGCCCCCCGCCCCATGGACCGCGTGGTCTGCGGCGACGTCGGCTTCGGCAAGACCGAGGTGGCGATGCGCGCCGCCTTCCTGGCGGTGCACTCCGGCCAGCAGGTCGTCGTGCTGGTGCCCACCACCCTGCTCGCCCGCCAGCACTACGAGAACTTCCGCGACCGCTTCGCCGACACCGCGGTCAACATCGAGCTGATCTCGCGCTTCACCGGCGGTCAGGGCCAGAGCGCGGCCGCCAAGCGTATCGAGGACGGCCAGGCCGACATCGTCATCGGCACCCACAAGCTGCTCTCCAAGTCGATGCGCTTCCCCAAGATGGGCCTGCTGATCATCGACGAGGAGCACCGCTTCGGCGTCGCCCAGAAGGAGCGACTCAAGGGCCTGCGCGCCGAGGTCGACATCCTCACGCTCACCGCCACGCCGATTCCCCGCACCCTCAACATGGCCATGAGCGGCATCCGCGACCTGTCGATCATCGCCACCCCACCGGCCCGCCGGCTGTCGGTGAAGACCTTCGTCCAGCAGCGCGACGAGGCGGTGATCAAGGAAGCGATCCTGCGCGAGATCCTGCGCGGCGGCCAGGTCTACTTCCTGCATAACGAAGTCAAGACCATCGAGACCGCCGCGGAGACGGTGCGCTCGCTGGTGCCCGAGGCGCGGGTCGGCGTGGCCCACGGCCAGCTGCCCGAACGCGCCCTGGAGCGGGTGATGTCGGACTTCTATCACAAGCGCTTCAACGTGCTGGTGTGCTCGACCATCATCGAGACCGGCATCGACGTGCCCAGTGCCAACACCATCGTCATCGAGCGCGCCGACAAGTTCGGCCTGGCCCAGCTGCACCAGCTGCGCGGCCGGGTCGGGCGCAGCCACCACCAGGCCTACGCCTATCTGCTGGCGCCGCCGCCCCGGACCATGACCAAGGATGCCGTGAAACGCCTGGAGGCCATCGGCCAGGCCGAGGACCTGGGGGCCGGCTTCACCCTGGCCAGCCACGACATGGAGATCCGCGGCGCCGGCGAACTACTCGGCGAGGAGCAGAGCGGCCAGATGGAGGCGCTCGGCTACAGCCTCTACATGCAGATGCTCGATCGCGCCGTCAAGGCGATCCGCGAGGGCAAGACGCCCAATATCGAGGCGCCCCTCGACGACGGCGTGGAAGTCAGCCTCAACCTGCCGGCGCTGATTCCGGACGACTACCTCCACGACGTCCAGCAGCGACTGGTGATGTACAAGCGCATCGCCGGCGCCGAAACCGAGGCCGAGCTCAAGGAGCTACAGGTGGAGATGATCGACCGCTTCGGGCTGCTGCCGGCACCGGTCAAGACCCTGCTGCGCCAGACCCGCCTGCGCCAGCGGGCCGAGCGGCTGGGCATCGCTCGCCTGGAGGCCGGCCCCGAGAAGGGCCGGGTGATCTTCGCCGGCCACACCGGCGTCGACCCGCTGACGCTGGTGGAGATGATCCAGCGCCAGCCCGATCGCTATCGCCTCGAGGGTGCCGACACGCTGCGCTTCGAGGCCGACATGGAAGCCGAAGAGGCACGCTTCTCGGCGGTCGAGGCGCTGCTCGACCACTTCAACCGCAAGGCCGAAGCCGCCTGAAGTCCGAGGTGGCGACTGGCGAACCGTCGCCACCTCGGGCACTCTAACGACATGGCCGCTCCGCGCGAGCGAAGCGCCCCCTGACGCCCCCGATTCGAGACATGACCAAGATGATCCCTTCACCCCTGCGCAGCACCGTGGCCCGCGCGACCCTGCTGGTCGGGCTGACCACCGCCCTCGCCGCCCCGCTGCAGGCCAGCGAGGACCTGCCCCGCGGCTACTATTATCTGCCCGAGGAAGGCGACCTGGTCGGCGAGGTCTTCACCGTCGAGGCCGACAAGGAAGACACCCTGATCGACATCGGCCACGAGTACGGCATCGGCTATCGCGCCATGGTCCGGGCCAACCCCGACGTCAGCGTCTGGTACCCCGGCGAAGGCACCGAGGTGACGATCCCCGGTCAGTTCATCCTGCCCGACGCCCCGCGTAACGACATCGTGATCAACGTCGCCGAGATGCGGCTCTACTACTATCCGCCGGCCGAGGACGGCGAACGGCGCATCGTCCAGACCTACCCGCTGGGCGTGGGCCGCCAGGACTGGGAGACGCCGCTGGGCAACACCACCATCACCCAGATGGTCCGCAATCCGGCCTGGTATCCGCCGGAATCGATCCGCCGGGAACACGCCGAGGCCGGCGACCCGCTGCCGAGCGTGGTGCCCGCCGGGCCCGACAACCCGCTGGGCACGCGCAAGATGCGCCTCGGGATTCCGGGCTATCTGATCCACGGCACCAACAAGCCGGAGGGCGTGGGCATGCGGGTCTCCCACGGCTGCGTGCGCATGCTGCCCGAGGATGTAGAGACCCTGTTCGACCAGGTCTCGGTAGGCACCCAGGTGCGCATCATCAACGAGAGCTTCAAGCTGGGCTGGTCCGACGGCACGCTCTACGTCCAGGCCTACCCCTACCTGGACGACAAGCAGGGCACCACCATCCAGCGCGTCACCGAGGCCCTGGATCAGGTCGACGCCAGCACCGAGGGGCTCGACTATGCGGTGGACTACTCGCGGCTGCGCGAGGTCGTGGAAGTGCCGGGCGGCATGCCCGTCGCCCTGGAAACGCCCCCCGAGCCGGCACCGGCCCCCGAGCCTGCACCTCGCTTCTATGAGCAGCTGCAGCTGATCGCCGCCAACGATGATGCCGGCGAGGAAGAAGCGTCACGGGGCTGACTCGCGAACATCCCGCCGCAACGACGACAGGGCCCGGCAATTGCCGGGCCCTGCGCGTTTCCGAGGCCGTGCCGATAACGATTCGGCCTCACCCTCTTCCTTTCCGTGACTCACATCTTCTATTCCTGCCCACGATTGGCTTCCGCGCTGCGGCTGGCCTCGTCGCCCGCCCCGGGGTCCTCGTCGCGGGCCGTCTCCGCCGCCTCGCCGGCCGCCAGGCGGTCCACCAGCGCCTCGATCGACTGCACCTCCCCGAACAGCGGGCCCTGCACCGAGACGAAGTTCATGCCGCGAATCGCCACCAGCTGATCCGAGGTCGCCACCCCGGTCACGGTGATATGGCGCCCGGCCAGCTTGGCCATGTCACGCAGGCTCTTGGTCAGCAGGATCGACGCCTGATCGCTGGGTACGCCGCGCATGAGCCGCGGCTCGAGCACCAGTCGCGACAGCGGCTGACGGAAGATCGCATCCAGCGCCTGGCGGGAATGCACCAGCCCCTTGAGCGCCACGCCGAAGCCGCGTTCCCGGCAGTAGCGAATCGCCGACTGCAGCGGCCAGGATTCCCCCAGCTCCGCACCATGCCACTGCAGCTCGACGCAGTCCGGCGTCAGCCCCAACGCCTCACAGCGCTCACTCAGGCCGTCGATGAAGCCGGCATCGGTCAGCTGGGCCAGTCCCAGCGGCAGTGTCCAGACGGGGCGCGCGGAACGCGGTCCCTGCGGCGCCTCGACGGGCAGCCCGGAATGCGCCAGGGCGTCCAGGGCCATCCCGCAGAGCGTGCGATCCAGCAGCGCGCGCCGCCCCGCGGCCTCGGCCAGCCGCATCAGCTCCTTCCCGGGCACCTCGCCCCATGTCGCATGCCGCCAGCGGGCACGAAATTCCCCGCCGCAGCAGCGTCGATCGGCCAGCAGGAAACGCGGCTCGACCGCCAGCGTCAGCTGCTCGGACAGGGCCTCGCCGGACAGACTCGCCAGTGCCTCGGTCAGCGCCAGGCTGCGCTCCTCGGGCGCCGCCGCCTCGGCCACCAGCTCACGGGGGCGACGCTCGCCCCCACGCAGCACCTGGCGGGCGGCCCCCTGAGCCTCCTCGAGCAGACTGAACGGCGTGCTGTCGGCCGAGGAGCGAGCGATCCCGATCCGCGGCAGCAGCAGGCGGTCGGCGTTACCCACATGGAAGGGAGCAGAGAGACTTTCCTGGAGGCGCTCGGCAAACATCATCCCGGCCGGCGATTCCCCCCGCTCGCGTACCGGCAGGAAACTCATGACGGCGAAGACATCGCCCTCGAGGCGCACCACATAGCCTTCCCCGCGAGCGACGCGCCGCAGGCGCTTGACGATCCGCCTGACGGCCTCACGGGTGCCTTCCGGCCCCAGCGTGTCCTGCAGACCATCGAGCCGGTCGAAGCCGATCCAGCACAGCTGGAAGGGATGCTGGCTGTTCAGGTAACGCTGCATGCGCTTCTCGAGGCGCGGGCGCCCCGGCAGCCCGGTCAATTCATCGAAGCCGAAGCGCTCACGCTGGCGCCGTCGATGACGCTCGGCCCCGAGGGCGCCCCCCAGGGCCACCAGCGCACCGGCGCCCACCAGCAGCGCACCGAGCAGCAGGCGCTCTCCCAGGCTGCGGCGCCCGACTTCCGTGGCCGGCACGTTGAGGTAGCGTACGCCGTCACGCAGCTCGGGCGACAGCCGTCCGCGCGCGGCATAGTCCAGCCGCGGCGCCGCCGGCGCCGTCGCATTGCCCCCCTGATCGAGTCGGCGCAGCAGGCCATCGGCCACGCCCGCGATGTCCGGCTGCACGCCGCCGAAGCAGCCGTCGGCCAGCCACTCGGGCATCAGACACCAGGCGCCTCGACGGCTGCCCAGCACCTCGGCGGCCTGCTGTCGCTGCAACCTGCCGGGCAGACCCAGCAGCAGCTGTTCGGTGGCCTCCCCCGCGACCGGCGCGTCCCGCCCCAGCACCTTCACCGCGTCCAACCGAGCCGAGCCCTCGATCAGCCGATCGCCCAATGACAGCAGCGGGGCGTCTTGCGTCACCCAACCCACGAGCCGCCTGGCCTCGGTGCCGTGGCGCACCCAGCTCAGATGACGCCGCAGCACCGGCAGCAGATCGAGGTGTCCGGCGCCTTGCTGTCGTAGCCAACGGCGATTGGCCGGAGAGAAGGCGCCGTAGGCCGCCAGTCGCCGCGATGGACTCGCCCCGGAAGCGCCCAGTTCACGATAGGTGGCAATCGCCGCATCGTGGAGCAGGATCACCCGGGGCGCATCCGCCAGGTCACCCTCGGCCAGCTTCCGGCGCAACTCGGCCGTGGAGACCTCGCCGTCTTCCAGGTACAGCACCCGCAGCGCACCCGGGCCGTCACGGGCCTCCAGGCGATCGTCGAGCTCACTCAGCAGCTGGCGATCCAGCCGCCCGCCCGGCTCGCCGGGTGCAATGGCCACGGTGGTGACCGCGGCCCAGCTCGGCACGGCAACGCCAAGCGCCAGCAGAAGAATGCCACCGTACGCCCAATGCCGAAGGCATGTCATAGGCGGATGCTCGAGGTGGAGGTCACAGTGTTATTAGCCGGAACTTTGAAGTCAGCAGAGTCTTCTCCATCATTTCCACCCGGCAATAGCCTGGAGAAGTTTATCTGGGGAAGATCCAACGATGCCTGGACACATACCCTCACGGAATCTGATGACGGGACAAGGTCGTCATCACACAATGCGACCGAACTCCCCAGCCAGTCTGCTGCTTCCTCATTGATAAAGGATGTCACTGCCAAGGTGATGGCGCCTTCATCCAGCGAGCCGTCGCTCAGGCGCTCTACGGAAATCGCCTGGCGCACGGCATCGGCGCTGAGCCCATGCACGCCTTGCTTGTAGACGAACAGCAAGCTGTAGCTGACGATGGCGTAGAAAATCAGCAGAAACAGCGGAAAGATGATGGCGAACTCGATGGCCACCGAGCCTTGCTGGTAAGACGCCTTTCGGCCATGAGCATGACATGATCGCATCACTGGACGAGCTCCACTCCCGAAGACGACACCTCGATCACCCTGACCTCTGCCTCACCGATGCCCAGCCCCATCGCGTCGAGCAGTAGCGGGTCTATCACATCATCGACCAAGGGATTCACCACATCACTTAGCGCCAGTGCCAGCGCCTCGCCCAGGTCAGAAATGCTATCGAGGGTGGACCCAAGAATATCGTTGATAGGCCCCAAGAGACCGCTGGTCAGTTCACACAACCAGTTGCCATTACACTGATCAGCATCTGGACCGAGGCTGACCTTTAGCTCGAGACTCGTCAGCAGACTGCTTACCGCCGACGTGACACCCGAGGCTCCCGAAACGAAGTCCGCGGAATCGGCGTCCGGCCAGCCACTGATGACCTGAGTCTCGTAGCCGGAGCCTCCACCGTTTACCGTCGTGGTAGAGGCATTTTCCAACGCGACGTTGATCAGTCCATCGAAAGCCTCCAGAACCTCGACTGATACGCCTATATCATCGACCGCCAGAGGCTGAACAACGGCCCCCACACCGATGTCATAGCCACTGTCACTCGCGGCAATTGATTCGACACCCGCCTGGGCCTGCGCCGCCGCAATGTCATCAAGTGACAGATGGAGATTCAGAACGCCCAGCAGGTTAATATCGAACATGGCATCAAGCCCCAGCTGCGCCGTCTTGCCTGTGGTCTTCCAATTGCTCCCATCGCACGCATCTCCATCCGTGCAGCCGATGGGACCCACGGCAATGTGCGGCGCCTGGATCACAGTCAAATCCACATTGGCCGTCACGGCCGTCAAGTCGACATCAAGATCCTTCAACGAAATCGCGCTCCCCTCGTTGGCCAGCAGCAGGCTAGTGCCCAGCAAGTCGCCCAGACGAACGCCGGCCTTCAAGGCCTCGGTATCGTCGACGCCTTCGGCCGATCGGATATCGAGAAGCTCCCCAAGGTTGATATCGGCGGTTCCAACATCGAGACTCATGGCGCTTTGCATCTCGCCCAGCACTGCTAGATCGGATGCAAGCAATCCTCTATCGGACAGTACGCTTTCCGACAATTCCAGCAGCTCGGACAAGGTCACACTGGTATTGAGCACTTCGTCGACTGTCAGCGCCGCCAAATCCACTCCAAGAGCTGGTATTTCCGAAGCCAACTCCAGCAGCGTGATCCGAGTATCCAGCACCCCTTCATAGCCAACGAGGGACAGCGGCACATCGCTGCCCAGCAAACCGCCCAGCAAAGGTGCCAACAAAGAAGATTCGGAACTATCCAGAGAGGCCAGGCGAGAGCCTACGGAAAACGCCACATAGGTCGCCTTCCTCGCGACTGCCGTCGATTGAAGGATGATGGTGTGGCCATCACTGGCGTCGCCGTCATCGGGCACAAAAGCCGCCATGAGCGGAGGCGATACCGGGTCTTCCAGTACGACCTGGACGGCATCCTGAGGCAAGGAGTCATCGAAGTCATAGCGTCGATAAGACGTGGGACCACCCTCTACGGCCACATCCACCAATGCCACTCGCCCCAGAGTAATGCCATCACCGTCGACCAGCTCTCGCGCATAGCCGTTGTCTTCCAGTACATCCTGCGCATAGGTCACTGCCTGATCGCAGGAAGACAGCGTCTCGCAGCGGGACGCCACCGACAGCGCCGCCAGATCCGCCACCCGCTGAAGATTGCGCTTTTCCATGTACAGCCGCCCGGTATCCAGCGCCAGGGCGATGCACAGCACCACCAGCAGCATCACCATCGCGCCGAGCAGGCCGATCACGCCTCGTTGGCGACGCGGAACGTAGAGGCGGCAGGTCGTCATCACTCACCGAAGCTCAGGTCGATGTACTCGTCGGGAATCGCGTGGGTGAAGCTCTGCAGGTAGCGCTCATAGATCCGCGACTGCACTTCCCCGGACAGCGATTGGCGGTTCCGGCTGGCGATGCGTCCGCTGCGCTGCAGCTCGAGCAGCCGTTCGGTGCGCTCGCCGACCTCGGCGCTGCGGTGGTCCGCCGCCGGCATCGCGCCCTGCGAGGAGGGCGCCTCGCCCTGTGCCCAGGCCAGCGGAGAGGCGATCAGCATCACCCCGCAGGCGCCCAGGCACCGCAAACGCTTCATCATCCTGCTGATAGGCATCCCGCGATCTCCTTGCTCGACGTTATCCATGTTCTCGGGCTCGCTCGTCGGTGGCCAGCCGGCGCAGGCGGGCCACCAGTTCGTCATCCAGGTCGTAGCGTCGGGCCAGCCGTTCGGCCTCGACCACACGCCCTTCCTGCATCATCAGCATCACCAGGTTGGAGGCGGCCCGCCGGCCGGTACCGCCCAGCTCCAGCGCGGTCAGCAGCTCTTCCCGGGCCGGCTTCGGCTTGCCTTCCAGCATCAGCAGGTAGCCCAGGTCGTTGCGGATTTCGGCGTCGGTCGGGCGAGCATCCCGCGCCTGGCGCATCAGCACCAGCGCCTGCTCACGATCACCGCGCGCCACCGCGTTGCGTGCCATACCATGGAAGGCATCGGCCGCCAGACAACCACCCGCCAGGGTCTCGTAGACCGCATCCGATTGGTCGCGCCGCCCCACGTCGCGCAGCGCATCGCCCCGCATCAGGGCGGCCTCGGCATAGTCGAAGCCACTTTCGTCGAGATGCGCCAGGGCCGAGCGCGAGCGCCCGTCTTCCATCTGCTGGCGAATCATGTCCATGCGCAGCCCGGTATCGGCGCTGTAGCGTTCGCCGCAGGGGCCGGTGACTTCCTTCACCTCGTCGCGCTGCCCCAGCCCGATCATCGACATTGGCTCCACGCCGCCGGCACAGCCGCCGAGCATCACCAGGCCCCACGCCGACAGTCCGGCTCGAAGGCGTCTTGTCATCATGGATTGCCCCTCAATTTCCCAGACTCCCGAGCATGCCGCCCAGGTTGATCACCGCCGGCCCGGCCAGCACGATCAGCAAGGCCGGAAACAGGAACACCATCATCACCAGCGACATCTTGCCCGACAGGCTCGATACCGCTTCCTGGATGCGCATGCGGCGACGGTCGCGCAGCCGGTGGCTCAGGTCGAGCATCGCCCGCCGTGCGCCGCCCCCGGACGACGATATCTGCGCCAGCAGCTTGAGCAGGTCCTCGAGCCCCTCGCTGGCCTGGAGGGCCGACTGCTCCTCGAGCACCTCCTCGCGAGCCTGCCCCGCCTCGATGCGCAGCAGGATCAGCCGCAGCTCCCGCACGCTTTCGGGACAGGTCTCATCGAGGTTGTGAATCAGGCCGCGCAGCACGCCTTCCAGGGTCATGCCGGACTCCCACAACATGCGCGTGACCTGGATGACCATCTCGGCCTCTTCGTTCAGCCGAGCCACCCGGCGACGGCGCACACGCTTCAGCCAGATCCAGGCACCGACGGCCGCCAGCGCGGCGAAGGCCAGACCGGTCGTCATGGCCGGCAGCCAGGCCTTGCCACCCTGAAGAGCGTGGAGCACGCCGCCGCTGAACACGCCGAAGACCACCAGCGCCACGGAAAACAGCAGGTGAAGCTGGGCGCGAGTGCCGATGAAGCCCGCCTGACGCAGCACCAGCGCCAGCTCCGCCAGCCAGGGGCGACCGCGGGTCTGCCGGCGCCAGATGATCCGCCCGCTGCCCATCAGTCGCGCCTCCATGGCCGCCACCTGCTGGCGTCGGCTGCCGCCTTCCCCCTGGGTCGGCCCCGCCGCTGGCGTCTCGCGCGGCCCGACGCGGGACAGCCACAGGCAGATCCCGGCCGCCGCCAGCACCAGCAAGGCACTCGTCATCAGCCACACCATGGCCTTCTCCTATATCGACTTGAGCATCCGCCACAGCGCCACGCAGCCGCCCACCTCCAGCAGCACGGCCACCCACAGCCCCATGCGGCCGCCGGCACTGTCGAACATCGGCGCCAGGAACTCGGGGTTGCTGAACCACATGAACCCCGCCATCGCCACCGGCACCGCCGCCAGCACGAAGGCCGTGACCCGGGTCTCGCCGGTAAGCGCCCGCAGCTCGCGACGCCCCTTCTCCTGCTGACGAAGCAGCTCGACGAAGCTGCCCAGGATGTCGCGCAGGCTGCCCCCGTGGGTCTGGTTGACCTCCACCGCCGTGGCCAGCAGGTCGAACTCCTGCAGCTTGAGCAGCTGTGCCTCACGATGCAGCGCCTCGTGGAGTTCCATGCCCAGCTCACGGCGAACATTGACCCGCGCGGTGGCCTCGCGCAGCAGGCCGGTGGCGGTCTCGCCGTTGCGGCGAAAGGCGATCTCGACGGTGGCACCGGTGCCCAGGTCGCGCACCACCTGCTCCATGAAGCCCGGCAGCTGGGCGCGCAGACGGCGGCGCAGGAGCTGCGCCCGCCCCCGCAGGATCAGGTTGATCAACACCAGCGCCCCCAGCACCAGCAGCACACCGACAAGATGAGACAGCAGCATCAGCGCCACCACGACCGCCACCAGCACCAGCCCGCCGACGATCGCTATCCCCCGGGGCGTGGCATGAATGCCGGCGGCCAGCAGGTAGTCGAACAGCCACTGCATCAGCGACTCGGACGGCGGGCGTCGTCGGGTGCGTCGTCTGGGCTTGTCGGCCCGCAGCACCTTGTCGCTCTCGTGGTTGGCGCTGCGCCACAGCAGCCTGGCGGCCACCAGCAGCAGCGCCATGGTCAGGCCCCAGAGTTGCCAGGCATTCATGCGGCATCCTCGATATGCTTGTGCCAGTCGACGGCGTCGATCAGGCGGCGGTCCTCGTGACGATAGAGCCGGGCCAGCTCGACCCGTCCATCGGAGAGCCCCCTCACCTGCTGGACCTCGACCACATGGCGATGGCCCTCGCCGTCCCGGGTGACATGCACCACCAGGTCCAGTGCCGTGGCGATGATCTGGTTGACCAGCCCGTCGCTGCCCTCGAAGCCAGCCAGGCGTACCATCATCTGCAGGCGCACCAGGGCATCCCGGGCGGAGTTGGCGTGCACCGTGCTCATCGAGCCCAGGTGGCCGGTGTTCATGGCCTGCAGCATGTCCAGCGCCTCGTCGCCGCGACTCTCGCCGAGGATCACCCGGTCGGGGCGCATGCGCAGCGCATTGCGCACCAGCTGGCGGGCCGAGACCTCGCCCTCCCCCTCGCTGTTGGGCGGGCGTGTCTCGAGGCGCACCACATGGCTGTTGCCAAGCTGAAGTTCCGCGGCATCCTCGATGGTCACGACCCGCTCATGCTCGGGAATGTCACGGCTGAGGATATTGAGCAGCGTGGTCTTGCCGGAGCCGGTCGCCCCGCTGATCAGGATGTTGCGACGCTGGACAACCGACTCCTGCAGCATGGCCATCAGCTCCGGTGTCACCGCACGGCCCTGGATCAGGGCCTCGGCCGTGAGCGCCTCGCGACGGAACTTGCGGATCGACACGCAGGGCCCGTCCAGGGCCAATGGCGGAATCACCACGTTGACCCGCGAGCCGTCCGGCAGGCGTGCGTCGACCATCGGACTGGATTCGTCGAGCCGTCGCCCGAGCGGGGCCAGCATCCGCCGCACCACCCGCAGCACGTGGGCATCGTTGATGAAGCATTCCTCGACGCTCTCCAGCCGCCCCTGGCGCTCCACCAGGATGTTGCGCGGCCCGTTGATCAGGATGTCGGAGATGCCATCGTCGCCCAGCAGGGGCTGCAACGGGCCGAAGCCCGCGACCTCGTTGAGCACCTCCCTGGCCAGCGCCTCCAGCGACTCGACCGGCACCTGCTCGGCACGCTGGTCGAAGTAGTCCCGGACCAGACTCTCGATGCGCACCAGCATCGCCGAGGGCTCGTCGCTGAACAGCGCCTCGTCGTCCTCCAGACGTTCGATCACCTCGCGATGCAGCGCCGCCTTCAGGGCGCCGTCGGTCAGGTCGGGCGCCGACCGCGACGGGGTCGGCTTGTGTCGCGTCAGCGAACGCCAGCTCCCCATATCACCTCCTAGCGGGAAAAGCCGATATCGCCGAGCCGCTCGATCTCCCGGGCGTCCTGGGGATCGAACAGCAGCTCCAGGAAACTCGGATCGTAGCGCCCCAGCGCCTCGCCGGGCAGGCCGTCGAGCTCGACCCCGGCGGCGATCGGCGAGACCAGATGCGGCGTGACGATCATGATCAGCTCCGTTTCCTCGCGCTCGAAGCGGGTCGAGCGAAAGAAGGCGCCCAGCACCGGGATGTCGCCCAGGCCGGGGAACTTGTCGACGCTCTGCATGGTGGACTGGCTGACCAGGCCGCTGATGATGAAGCTTTCGCCGTCGCCGAGCTGCACGGTGGTATCGGTGCGACGCACGCTCAGCGAGGGCACGGCGATGCCGCTGGACTGCACGGAGCGGCTGAAGTCCAGGTCGCTGACCTCCGGCGCCACCTTGAGCATGATCCGTTCGTCGTCGAGCACCGTGGGCGTCAGCTGCAGGCGGATGCCGAACTCCTTGAAATCCACCGAGACGTCGCCGTCGCTGCTGTTACTGGGGAAGGGAAACTCGCCGCCGGCCAGGAAGGACGCGCTCTGCCCGGACAGCGTCACCAGGCTGGGCTCGGCCAGGGTATAGGCGAAGCCGTTGTTGCGCAGGGCGCTGATGGCCCCCAGGTAGCCGTCATTGTCGCCGCTGATGATCGAGAAACCCTCGCTCAGCGGCGCCACCAGGCTGTTGTCGTTGATGAAGCTGCTGCCGCTGCCGGTGGGGCCGACGGCGTACTGGGTATTGCCGCTGTTGTTGCGCCCGAGGAAGAAGCCGTAGGACTGCAGCCGGCTGCGATTGACCTCGACGACGCGGATATCGGTCTGAATCTGCACCGGCCCGACCTGGCGGGTCGCATCCACCGGCGGGGCGTCGCCGAAGCGCTGCAGGGCCTCGTCATGACGGTCCAGCGAACGCGTCTGGCCGAAGAGCCGCCCGCGCTCGCCGCCGGCCTCGACCCGATACTCGTCCTCCAGCGACCGGGCCGCCGCCGGCTGCACCTCGAGGGTCACCGACTGCGGCGTGCGCCGCCCGGCCAACCACACGCTCAGCGTGGTCGCCCCGGGGCCGATGCCGGTCACCAGCAGCTGGCGGTCCCCCACCACCCGCACGTCGGCGACGCCGCCACGTCCCACCGCGGTGCGCGTGATGCTGGCGCCGTAATCGAGCCGCTGGTTCTCGCCGACCAGCAGCGACAGCGTGCGCCCGCCGTCCTGGGCCGACGCCGTCGTGGAAAGCACCAGGGCCATCAGGCCCAGCCACATCGCCACCAGCATCGGCCAGGCGCGCGTAAGGGCCGGCGGCTGCCGGAAGGTAGGACTCGTCGCTCGTTGCATGCTGTTCCCTGCATCCTGCTTGAAATAATGGTCGCGGCGGCGTCTCAGCCGCCCACGCTGACGCTGCGCACTTCGCCGCCGACCTGCTGGACGACCCGGCGCCCGCCATTCCGGCGTTCCGGCCGCGCGGCCGGCGTCGGGCTCGCTTCGCCGTCACGCCCCATCAGGCTGTCGAAGTCCACGGGCTCGCCCAGGTCGTCCGGCTCGGCGTCGTCGTCGTTCGCGGCCTCGAGCGACGCCGGCATCAGCCAGCCATCGCCGCCCTCGGGCAGGGTGGGTTCCAGGGCGGCGCGACGCTCCTCGGCGCCGATCACCGCCAGCCGCAGCCGGCCGGTCTCCTCGGCCAACAGCAGCCGCGGGGCCTGGGCCTCGTCCAGCGCCAGCACCGCGGTGCGCCCGCTGCGCTGGGGGCCGCCCTCGCCGCCCTCGGGCAGGGGCTGGCCGCGCAGGGCGCTTCCGAAGCTCAACACCTGGATATCGCGCAGTACCCGGCGCGCCAGCCGCGTGCGCTCGCCGCCGCTGTCCTGGGCGTAGAAGAACACGTCGACGCGATCCCCCGGCGCCACGAAGCCGCCGCCGCCGATCACCTCGTCGACGCTGACGGCGATGCCCCGCTTACCCGCCGGCACGGCCTCGGCCAGCAGGCCGCCGGCGGCGAAGTGCGAGGGCCTCAGCACGTCGCCCGGGGCGAGGGGCCGGGTCAGCACCCGCCCCTCCACCTCGGACAGCGCGCCGAAGCTCTCGTCCAGCGGTTCGGGATAATCGATGGTTCGAAGCAGCGGCGCCTGGCCCTCGCCGGGCGCCGCCAGCCGCGTGCCCACCGCCAGGGGGCGGGCCGCGGCCAGTACCGCATGGCCGGCGGGCTCGGGCGCCGCGGGAGTCACCGCCGGCGCCGTCACCACCGTCTCCGGCACCTCATTGGCCATCCGCCAGCCGGCGAAGGCCAGACCGATGGCCACCGCCACCAACAAGGCGGCGATGGCTTTCAACAAATTTGGAGACATTTTTTCAGGCCTTAAATATCAAGCTTTAAAAACTTATTCTCCACTAGATAACCACAACCAGGGAGCGTCTCCAGCCTACTCAACTGCCTCTTCAACTTTACCGAAAAGCGTTTCTATCATGCCCAGAAAGCCTCCATTCTCAGAACCGTCAGTGCCATCACTAACGGCAAACACTACTCCAATAGCAATAGCTACGAGAGCAGCAATCAGTGCATATTCAATTGCCGTTGCCCCCCGCTGTCGACGAAAGACGGGGCGATTGAGTTGACGACATGCCAGATGGGCGTGAGCTTTAGCGAACACTTGAGAGAGAGAGAAGCGTTTCATGGTGGTTTCCCCGCTTGGTTGAGTCCTGCTTTCCTTTATACCGCCCCGACGTGTCCCGCGCCGGGGCCCTGCTCCTGCCGGTGAGTTCACACCACACCAGCGTCGTTCCTGCGTTTTCGTTGTTATCGTCTTTATTTTTCTATCGACCGCTCCGGGCAGGGGTTTTGTACGAGATCGCCCACCGATGAGCGGCGAGATCGTCGACTCCGCGCGCTAGCCGCCGAAGTCCCAGCTCAGGCGGGCATTGACCCGCCCTTCCCGCGACGCGTCCTCGGCGGGACGATCGCCGATGGGGTAGGCATATTCGATGCCCAGGCGGTAGAGGCGGTTATTGCTCAGCTCGAATCCGGTGGCCACCGAGGCCAGGTCGTACTCCAGCTCGCTGTCGTTGAATTCGGTGTGGGCGCCGTCCACGGCCAGATAGGGTTCCAGATGCGAGGCCCAGGACGCCGCCAGCGCATGGCGGTAGCGCAGCTCGACCTCGCCGGCGTAGCCGCGCTCGCCCTCGGCCTCGCCGTCGTCGTAGGCGCGGGCGAAATGGCCGGCGCCATAGGTGCCCCGTTCCGGTGCCGGCAGCGTGTCTTGCGACCAGAAGCCGGCCACGCGCATCGACAGCCGCCAGTTCGGCGTCAGCGCCTCCAACCAGCGCCCCTGGAGACCGAGCCGCGTGTACTCGAGTTCCTCCCGGCCATCGGCGGCCACCGACACGCCATTGGCGACGTTGCGAATCTCGGTGGTGGTGCGATTGCTGCCCATGTCGACGCCCTGACGCAGCTCGGCACGGGCCTCAAGCCGGCGGCTGGCATTGCCCTGGCGGTAGTGGGTGCCCAGTTCCAGGGTCGAGTAGCGCAGGTCCTGACGCCCCCTCAATTCAGGCCCCTGATCCGAGCGATAGCGGTAGTCGGCCGTCTCGTCGAGGTGCTCGACGTTGACCTCGACGTCCCAGCGCCGACGGCGCTCCATCAGCAGCGGATAGTCGAGCCCCAGACGAAAGCGGTCGCGCACCTTCTCCTGGGCCACCTCGTAGGGCCGTCCTTCCACCAGCACCGGGTCTTCCTCATCACCCTCGAAGCGCTGGGCGCTCATATTGAGACGCAGGCCGTCGGTACCGAGCTCCTGACGATACTGGGCAGCATAGAAGCGATCGTCGTTGTCGACCGGCATCAGGTAGGCGAAGGAGAGCGTTTCCGCATAGGGGGTATGGCTGTGGAAGGCCAGGTTCGCGACCGCCTGGGTATCGTTCTTGTCGCCGCCGCCGAGGGTCAGGCCGGCGTCGACGCGGTCGCTGTCGCGCTGCTCCACGCGCAGTGTGGTGGCACCGGACGGCGTGCGCGGCACCGGCGCCTTGACCGCCAGGCTGGCGCCCGGGATGCGCTCGATCAGCGCCGTGTAGCGTTCGAAGGTCTCGCGGGTCAGCGGGCGTTCCTCCCGCATCCGATCGGCCAGCCGCCGCACTCGCTGGGCGACGGCGGTATCTTCCACGGCGATCTCGGTGCGGGCGATATACCCCTCGACCACCACGACGGTCAGGGTACCGCTCTGGAAGTTGTTGCTGGGCAGATAGGCGTAGGACAGGGGGTAGCCAGCGTCCTGGTAGCGGCGCGTGATCGTCTCCACGGCCTCGACCAGACGATTTACCGCCACGCGTTGCCCGACGAGCGGCTGAAGGGGGGCACTCAGGGTCTCGAGATCGAAGACACTGCCGCCGCGAATCTGCACCCGGGCCACCGGCACCTGCGTCTCGGGGCTTACCGCCTCGGCGGCACCGGGCAGGCTGACCTCGGCCCCGCCCTGTCGCTGCCGCTCCAGGGTGTCCTGTACCGGCGGCGTCATCGTCGGCTGACGCTCGTTGATGACCGACGGCACATCGTTGGCCTGCACCAACGTCGTACTCATCGAACACGCGGAAAGCATGGCAAGCGAGAAGAGTTTATACCGAACTCCTTCACTCACTAACATTTTGCCAGAAAGTTTTCTTGCTAATAAATTTTTTACGCCGAACCTTGGCATCATATTTATTCCCTGCAATGGCATTCAGTAATCGCATGCGCCGCCGATGGTGTTATTTCACGCTTTCGACGCCTTAACACCAAAGCTAAGAACGACTAATGCCGAAGACTGAATTTACATTAGTACAAAAACCTTGATCTGTGGCAAGCCAAAATCGAAGAAAATTGAGGTTCATCATCAACACTCCGTCATACATGGCCTACACGGCAGAAGGCCCGGCACTTGCCGGGCCTTCTGCCGCCGCATGGAGCGAGCGATCAGAGCAGGCCTCCCAGGCCAAGCAGCCCGCCGCCGCTTTCGGTACCTGAGTCCTCGCTACCGGAGCTGTCGGTGCCGCCGCCCAGCAGGCCGTGCGCCACGTCATCCACGGTGCCGGTCACACCCTGCAGGGCACCACCGGTCAGGCCATCGACGGTATCGGTGACGCCATCCACGGTGTTCGCGACGCCGCCGAGCAGACCTCCGCTACCGCCCAGGCTGCCGCCGTCGCCACCGAGCAGGCCGCCCTCACCGCCGACCAGGCCACCGGTCACACCGTCGACGGTGTCGGTCACGCCGCCCAGCAGGCCGCCGTCGACGCCGAGCAGGCCGCCTTCTCCGCCCACCAGACCACCGGTCACACCATCCACGGTATCGGTCACGCCCCCCAGCAGGCCGCCATCGCCACCGAGCAGGCCGCCTTCACCGCCGACCAGGCCACCGGTCACGCCATCCACGGTACCGGTCACGCCACCCAGCAGGCCGCCTTCACCGCCGACCAGCAGACCGCCTTCACCGCCACCGAGCAGCCCCCCGGCGGAGCCTCCCAGACCGCCGGTCACGCCACCCAGCAGACCACCATCGCCGCCCAGGAGGCCGCCTTCGCCGCCGAGCAGCCCGCCGCCGAGATCGCCCAGCACCAGGGTCGGATCGTCCAGCAGACCGCCTTCGGCGGACAGGGTCGCGGCAAGCAGGCTGTTATCCCCGACCACCAGGCCGTTCTCGCCCACCAGCAAACCACCTGTCAGCCCGTCGAGTCCGTTGAGCAGGCCGTTGTCGGTATCCAGCAGCCCACCGTCGACGCCGGGCAGGCCGAGGCCCGGGGAGCCGCCCTCACCGGCGGTCAGCAGGCCACCGGCGTCGGCCACGAGCCGGCCGGTCGAGGTCACCAGATCGCCGACACCGGCGAGCTGAACGCCGCCGCCACCGAGACGCTCGCCGAGCATGACCACGGCGCCGCCGACCTGACCCAGCAGGCGGTTACCGACGGGGCCGACCACCAAAGTGTCACCCAGGCGCTGAGTCGTGCCCTCCACGTTGACGACCAGCGGACGAACGACGCCGGTCAGCTCGGTGGTCAGGCCGGCCAGATGGCCATCTTCATCGGTCAGAGTAAAGGTCAGACGATCGCCCACGGCGGTGACCGTGCCGCCGAGCTGGTCGACGGTGCCACCCAGGCTGGCGAGCACGCCAGTGCCGTCTTCCACCTGCATCAGCACCGGCAGCGAGCCCAGCCCCTCGACGATGCCACCGGCACTGCTGACGGCCTTGCCGGTCTGGGAGACCAGCCCCGTGGCGCCGCCCAGCGTCGTGCCCAGGGCGTTGTCGTTGGTGCCGAGGCTGCCCAGGCCGTCATTCAGACCGTCGGAGAGCAGGTTGACGCCGTCGCCCAGGTCCTTCAGCACCTGGCCGCTACCGTCGGTCACCCCGCCGACCAGAGGCGCATCGACCTGCTGGATGGTGCCACCCAGCGCCGTGACGGTATCACCCACGCCGCCGGTCACTCCGCTGCCATCCTGGATCACTCGCTCGAGGCTGGAGGACTGCACGTCGCCGTCACCACCGGAGCCGTCACCACCGGAGCCGTCGCCATCGCCACCCGAGCCGTCGCCGTCACCGATGCCATCACCGCCCGAACCGTCTCCTCCGGAACCGTCACCGCTGCCGGTGCCATCACCATCCCCGGCTTCCATACCGCCATTTCCGCCGTCCAGCGGCTGTGAAATATCGGAGCTACCGCTGCAGCCGGCCAGCGAGATCGCCAGTACCAGCGCGGTCAGCGGAAAGAGCCGTGTCTTGAATTCCGTGTTCCCTGCCATCATCACGTTCCTCTCTTTTTCTACCGGAGGCATCGCTCATCGGCCGGATGAACGATGCCGAACGACTGCCTTGCTGCCGGAAGCGTATGAAGGAACGCGAGCTTTTCACACCGTCTGAAATCTCCTACAAGTTTATGTAAATTACTGATAATAAAGATGTCTTACAAAACAACCGCGATGACATTTACGCGACAGTCCGAGATCTCTTACACCGGGCAATACCATTGGCGACACGGTAAACGCACCATAAGTGACACCTCATACCCGGTCGGCGTCATCGGGTACGACACATCCATCGCACGATGGCGCGAACGCGGTACGATCGCGGTACCCACAAAAAAGGCCACCCCTCTCGCGAGGGGTGGCCCGTCGTGGCATCACCAGGCCTGAAGGCCTGGCCTGCGGCTAACGACTTACTTGCGCATGGAACGCTCGAACATGCGGTTCATCTCTTCACGGTTCTGCTGAGACATCTGCAGAGCCGCTTGAGCGTCGCGCTGAGCCTGGTTGGCGGTGTTCTGCGCCTGGGTCGCGATGCTGCGAGCTTCCGCGGCGTCGGCCTGTGCAGACTCGGCAGTGGTGCGGACTTCTTCCAGAGCGCTGGAGGAGGCGCAGCCCGCCAGAACGGCGAGAGAGGCGGCAGCGGCGGACAGCTTCAGAGTAGTCTTGAGAGTCATGGTGTTCTCCTTGAGTCTTCCTTGGTACTGCGTTGGTGATGCCTGACAACCAGGCGTCCTGCTATCGCAGGTTCTAATGCAGCAACAATGCCTGCTGCGAACCGGAGACGTCAAATGCTGGGCGTTTTTCACGACAGCACGCGCCTGCCGGCTAGAACGTCCTTAGCGCATATAAAGACTAGCGGATGACGACCCGCGTGCCAATGTCGATCATCGCCGACAGGGTGTCGATTTGCCGATCCGTGACCGCGACGCAGCCATCGGTCCAGTGAAAACGCCGATGAATCGCCGGGTCGGCCACCCCGATGCCATGAATGCCGATGTACCCGCCCAGCACCGTATCCTGCGGCGGCGTACCATGCCGACGGTAGTAGCTGAAGTAGTCGTCATAATCCTGCTGACTGTAGACTCCGGCATCCAGCGCCATACGGGCATGCGTGGGCGTGGGGTAATCCAGACCGACGAAGGTGCGGTACTTGCTTCGGTAGTTGAACCGCGTCACCCGAAACTCGCCCAGCGGCGTCGCGCGATCGCCACGCGTCCGCTCTGCCCTGGCACCGCCGCGCCCCAGCGAGACCGGGGAAAAGCGCTCCTCCTCGCTGGCACCGCGGAAGATGCTCAGACGGGCCTCATGATCATCCACCAGCACCCATAGCTCATCGGGGGCTCGCGGCGCACTGGCCTGGGCCAGCAGGTCGCTCATCATGGTGGCTGCCGGGGCGGCGGTCGACCAGAAAGGCAGGCTCAGCGCCAGCAGGCCGAAACGCCGCCGGCTCAGCAGAAAGCGCTCATCTCGGGATTGCGTCATGGGTGGGAAGCCGGTAGCCAGAAAACGTGGGAGTCGTTATATCGCATCTGCCCCCCGATGTCAGTGGACAGCCGCACCGAGCCGCCTCATCGGAAAGCCCGAGGGTGCCGGCCCCGATACTCGCCCCCACTCGTCGCCGATCGGCGACATCGGCACCACAGGCCTCAGTAGGCCTCCAGACGTTGAATATCCCGCACCAGACGACGCACCTCGGCGTCCTCGCCCTTCACCAGCGCCTCGAAGAACGCCCTCTCGAGCTCACTGCCGGCTCGCTCCAGGCGATGCCCGTAGAGATCCTGCAGGGTACGGTGCAGGGTCAGCGCCGTGGACAGCAGCGCCTCGACATCATCGCCATCGTCTCCGCCGGGAAGCCGCTCGAGCACCGGCGCATGAGGAAACGCCTCGGGGTCGTCGAACCAGGTGTCGAGCACCCCGCGATGCTCGCTGTCCTCGGCGAAGTAGGACTCGAGCTCGTGCTGCATGCGACGCTCGTGTTCGGCAAGATAGTCCAGCGCCATCCGTCGCCGTTCGCCGACACCTTCCTGGGCAGCCCATTGGGCATAGGCCTCATCGAGGCGAGCGTGATAGTCCGCCGCCCAACGCACCAACTCTCTAACCTGATGAAAGCGCATGATCCGTCCTCCCGGAGACACGACCGTCGCGGGCGCCACTTTGTCTATCCCGCTGCTGATATCCTAGTCGACACGGCCCGGATGGCGGCTTGACGCACGTCATTCGAGCACGCGGATCCGATGCAACGGAATGGAGGAGGCGCCATTTGATCGAGCCGATGCTGGACTCGGACCACCTGCTGGTGGCGAGCACGACCTTGGTGGTGGTCGCGGCCTGCGTACTGCTGCACTTCGAGGCCTCGAGCGTGCTCAGCCGGATGATGCGCCGCACCTCGCCATCCCGAAGGCGGCGCTTCCTGGGACTGATGTACGGCCTGCTTGCCGCTCATGTGCTGGAGATATGGCTGTTCGGCCTGGCGGCCTGGTGGCTGACGGCTGCCACGGCGGGAACCGTGGCCGGCACGACGCCCATGGAGAATGGGCTGGACTACGTCTATCTCTCGGCGATCACCTTCACCACGCTCGGCTACGGCGACGTCTTCCCCGAGGGGCCGCTGCGCTTCCTGATGGGCACCGAATCCCTGACCGGTTTCATGCTGATCACCTGGTCGGCCTCACTGACCTTCCTGGAAATGCAGCGGCACTGGAACGACCGCGGCTAGACGCTAGCAGAGTCCCACGTCTCGCCGCGGCCGCCGTTACCACTCTTCACTGGTCTGGCGCAGTTCGCCGATCTCGCGCTTGGCGGCCGCCAGGCAGTCGCGCAGCTCGTCCCCCAGGGCGGCGGCACTGCCCACGGCGATGATGCCCTGGGCCGCCCCCGTGGCGCGACGTGCGACGCCATCACTGGTATGCAGGGCCTCGAGACGGGCGATCAGCCGCGCGAGCCAGCTGTCCGGCCGCTGGGCCAGGCTGCGCAGCCGCCCTAACTCGGCGAGCGGTTCGCCCTCCGGCGCCAGCAGCTCGCGCCAGTCGTGACGCTCGAGGCGGGCATGCTCGGTCACTTCACGCAGCAGCGACTCCAGCGCCAGCTCGAGCATCGCCAGCGCCCCTTCCTCGCCGGCCATGCGGCGCGCCTCGGCGTGCTCGTCATCGCCGGCGGGCGTCGCCAGCAGCAGCTCGGCCTGATAGAGCAGCTGATTGGTACGGGCTCTCGGGGTCACTTGCGCTTGTCCTCCACCTGCCACTTGCCATCATCGAAGGTGGCCTTCCAGCCGGTGGCCTTGCCGTTGTCCTCGGTCATCAGGAACTGCGCCTTGGCCTTGCGCGAGAAGCGGATCTGGGCCGGGCGACCGTCCGGGTCCGCATCGGGCGCATCGAGCAGGTAGCGATACTTGTCCGGCAGCTCGTCGGCGTGGGCCTTGAGCTCGATCACCAGCGGCGGACGGGTCTCGCGGTTCTTGGGGAACTTGCTGGCCGCCAGGAACAGGCCGCTGGCGCCGTCGCGCAGCACATAGTGGTCCTCGACCTTCTGGCAGGCCAGCTCCGGCATCGGGATGGGGTCCATCTTGGGCGGCGCGACCTCACCGTTCTTGAGCAGCTTGCGGGTGTTCTTGCAGCTCTCGCTGGTGCAGCCGAAGTACTTGCCGAAGCGCCCGGACTTGAGCTGCATCTCGCTGCCGCACTTGTCGCACTCGATGGTCGGGCCCTCGTAGCCCTTGATGCGGAACTTGCCCTGCTCGACCTCGTAGCCGTCGCAGTCCGGGCTGTTGCCGCAGACGTGCAGCTTGCGATCCTCGTCGATCAGGTAGCTGTCCATCGCCGTGCCGCACTTGGGGCAGCGGTGCTTGGCACGCAGCGCATCGGTCTCGGCGTCCTCGCCGGCGTCGGCGGCCACCGCCTCGTCGCCGGGCAGCAGGTCGATGGTGGTCTTGCAGCGTTCCTTGGGCGGCAGATTGTAGCCGGAGCAGCCCAGGAACACGCCCGTCGAGGCGGTGCGGATCTGCATCTTGCGCCCGCAGCTCGGGCAGTCGATGTCGGTGGGCACCGGCTGGTTGGGGCGCATGCCTTCCTCGCTCTGAGCCTCGTCGAGCTCCTCGCGGAACTCGGCGTAGAAGGCATCGAGCAGCTCGCGCCAGCGGCGCTCGCCCTCGGCCACCTCGTCGAGACTGTCCTCCATGCGCGCGGTGAAGGAGTAGTCCATCAGATCCGGGAACGACTCCTTGAGCCGCTCGGTGACGATGTCGCCGAGCTTTTCGGCATAGAAGCGCCGATTCTCCAGGGTCACGTAGCCACGGTCCTGGATGGTCGAGATGATCGCCGCGTAGGTGGACGGTCGGCCGATGCCCTTCTTCTCCAGCTCCTTGACCAGGCTGGCTTCGGTGTAGCGAGCCGGCGGCTTGGTGAAGTGCTGCTGCGGATCCAGCGACTCGAGGGTCAGCGCCGCGCCCTCGGCGAGATCGGGCAGCGACTGGTCCTCGTCCTTGCGCCCCATGGGCTTCATCACGCGGGTGTAGCCGTCGAACTTCAGCACCCGGCCCTTGGCCTTGAGCTCGTAGCCGTCTGCGGCCACGGTCAGGGTGGTCGAGAGATACTCGGCCGGCGTCATCTGGCAGGCCACGAACTGACGCCAGATCAGCTCGTAGAGGCGCTCGGCGTCGCGCTCCATGCCGGCCAGGTCGGTGGCGCGGCGGGTCACCTCGGAGGGGCGGATCGCCTCGTGGGCCTCCTGGGCGCCCTCCTTGCTGGAGTAGCGGTTGGGCGCCTCGGGCAGATAGCGCTCGCCGTACTCCTCGCCAATGAAGTCGCGCACGCCGTCCACCGCCTCACGGGAGAGGTTGGTGGAGTCGGTCCGCATGTAGGTGATGTAGCCGGCCTCGTAGAGGCGCTGGGCCAGCGTCATGGTCTTCTTCACCGAGAAGCCCAGGCGACCGCTGGCGGCCTGCTGCAGGGTCGAGGTGATGAAGGGCGCATTGGGCTTGGAGCGGGTCGGCTTGTCCTCGCGGGAGGTGATGGCCAGCGACGCCTTCCTGAGCCCCTCGATGCGTTCCAGGGTCTCGGCCTCGGAGGTCGGACGGAAGGCCTTGCCGTCCTGGCGCGCCAGTTCGAAGCGCACCGGCTCGGCCGAGGCGTCGTCGGCCGGCTTGAGGTCGGCGTGGACGTCCCAGAACTCCTCGGGCACGAAGGCGCGGATCTCGCGCTCGCGCTCGACGATCAGGCGCATGGCCACCGACTGCACGCGGCCGGCGGACAGCCCGCGGGCGATCTTGGCCCACAGCAGCGGCGAGAGCATGAAGCCCACCACGCGATCCAGGAAGCGCCGTGCCTGCTGGGCCTCGACTCGCGGCATGTTGAGCTGACCGGGGTCCTCGAAGGCCTCGTGGATGGCGTTCTTGGTGATCTCGTTGAACACCACGCGACGATAGCGCGACTCGTCGCCGCCGATGGTCTCGCGAAGGTGCCAGGCGATGGCTTCCCCCTCGCGATCGAGATCGGTGGCGAGATAGACGGTATCGGCCTTCTCGGCGAGCTTCTGCAGCTCGGCAACCACCTTCTCCTTGCCGGGCAGGATCTCGTAGTTGGCTTCCCAGTCGTGCTCGGGGTCGATCCCCATGCGCCGAATCAGCTGCTCGTGGGACTTGCGCTGGCGATATTCGGCTTTCTCCTCGGCGGACATCTTGCGCGTCGCCGCGGCCTGCCGGGCACGCTCCTTGGGGTCCGAGGCCGCCTTGCCCGAGCCGCTGGTCGGGAGGTCACGAATGTGCCCCACGCTCGACTTCACGATGAACTCGTTGCCGAGATACTTGTTGATCGTCTTTGCCTTGGCCGGCGACTCGACGATGACCAGAGACTTGCCCATAGTGCTCCAAACGTCAGTAGGCGCGGGAATCCCCGCGTCGAACGGAATCGGGTCACCCGTTGGCGGGTGAAAAATGCGCTTACCCTACCCCAGCGCCAGCCGACACGCCAGTCACGGGATCGCCGGGCCTTTGACCCTAGACGTCCGCCTCCGGCTCGGCAAGCGCCACCCCAAACGCAGGCGCCCCCGCCGGCAAACCGGCAGGGGCGCAAAGCCAGGACGGATGAGCCTCAGTCGTCGGACGGAGGCGACTTGCGTCGCCGCGCGGCGGCCTGACGCGTGCCGCTGCGGCGCGTCCCGCTCTTGGCCGGCGATTCCTCGGCCTTGGCGGACGCCTCTGACGAAGCGGTCTTGGACGCCGTAGCCGCCTTGCTCGGAGCGCTCTTGGCCGTGGCATCCCTGGCCGGAGCGGCCTTCCTGGCGGCCGGGCCCGTCTTCGGCGCTTCAGGCGTTTCGGCGACCTGGGTCGACGCCGATGGCGCAGGAGCATCAGAGGCCGAAGACGCTTCCGACTGAGCGGCGGCCGGCTTGGCCGACCCGGACGTTCCGCCTTCCCCGGGCGTGTCGTCGGGCGAGGACGATGGCGCCGGAGCCTCGGGCCGGGCGCTCTCGAACAGCGTACGAATGCGTGCGAAGCGCCTGGCGGCACGCTCGCTCAGCTCACCGCTGGCCGCCAGCACGTGATCGATGTGCTCCAGATGCGCGTCGATCTCGTCGGCCGCGAGCCCTTCCAGCAGCGTCGGAATCGCCTCCAGCGCCAGCTCGCGGTCCTGCTCGAGGATGAAGAACTGCTCGCGCACCAGGTGCTTGAAGTCGGCCAGCCGGGCATCCGGCTCCAGCTCGGCACGCGAGGCCCGCAGGCGCTGGAAGTTGCGCCCGTCGGTGGCGGGCGCCCCGCCCAGCACGTAGATCACCGAGCGCATCACCGCCTCGTGGCTGCCGCCTTCCGCCACCTTCTCGTGCATCGCCTGCCGGCGCTGCTGCACGAAGCGACGCTGCTCCGGCTCGGCGCCCGGATGACGTCTGACCGGCGCGTCGCCGCCGAGGCCGACCAGCACCTGCAACAGCGGCTGGCCGTAGACATCCTGGAACCAGCGCTCGAGGCTGCGGTCACGCAGCTCGCGCCAGGCCTCCAGGGCATGGGTGATCTGGCTCGACACCACGCCCTCGAGGGCGCGAAAGACGTTGTCCTCGCCAACTTCGTGACGATCGCGGCGGACCCGGTCGGCCAGCACCGGCACCGGCACCATCAGCGGGTTGCGATCGGAGAGCAGTCGGTAGCCCATCCGGTTGGGATGCATGCGACGCATCCAGTGGGCGGACTCGGGCGTGGCCAGCGCCTTCACCCAGGGCTGGAGGAAGGTCCGGTAAAGGCCCTGATGGATCTCGGAGACCCGAGCCACGGTGGCGAAGCGTCGCTCGTCGTCGTCCCGGTGCTGAATCTCCCGATCCAGTTCCGCCACGCTGCGCGGCTGGAACTCGAGCAGGTAGTCGCGCTCGATGAGCTCCGCATCGGGACGATCCTCGGCCCGCGAGATCGCGGTCTCGTAGAGCCCCGGCGGCAGCACGTCGATGTAATCCATGTTGGCGGTGAACTCGGCGTGCTCCTTGCGCGACACGCTGCCCGACACGAAGATGCCCAGATGCCCGGTGGTGTCGTGCACGCAGTAGACGATGGTCTGGTCGTTGGCGACCAGGTCGTCGGTGTCTTCGTAGAGATCCTGTACCCAGCCGAGCGCCTGGGGCGGCGGCGTGATGTCGTCTCCCCGCGAGCAGAACACCACCACCGGCGAGCGCAGGTTGCGCAGGTCGATGCGCCGGCCGTCGGCGGTCACCATCTGAGCGGTGGAGAGGCGATTGCCGACGAACAGGTTGTCGACGATGTACTGGATCTCCTGGCCGCCCAGCACCACATGGCCGCCCCACCAGCGCTCGAAGTCCAGGTAGCGCTCGGCCTCGGTATCGACGCGGGAATACAGGTGGTACTGCTTGCTCCACCAGGTATTGGCCGGGTTCAGTCGTTCGAAGTTCTGCACCAGCCAGGCGCCGTCGAACAGACCGTCGCCCAGGTCACTGAGCAGGGAGGTCACCCAGCTGCCGCCGGTCATCCCGCCGGTGTAGCGCATCGGCGCCTGACCGCGGTGGCCGGCCCAGTAGGACAGTGGCGCCCCGGCGATCAGGATCGGCCCGAACACCTCGGGCTCCAGCGCCGCGGCCATCATGATCTGCCAGCCGGCCTGGCAGTTACCGACCACCATCGGCTTCTCGGCGGTATCCGTATGCAGCGAGATCACGTGACGCAAGAAGGCCACCTCGGCGTCGACCACGTCCTCGACCGTCTGGCCGGGTTCGGGGTAAGGCAAAAAGCCGATGAAATAGCAGGGATGGCCGGCACGCAGCGCGACGCCGAGCTCGCTGTCCGGCTTGAAACCGCCGATCCCCGGCCCGTGGCCGGCCCTCGGGTCGACGACCACGAAAGGCCGCATCAGGGGATCGGTCTCCACCCCCTCGGGGGGCAGGACCCGCATCAGCTCGTAGTTGACCGGGCGCGGCAGATCGCGCCCGTCCACCAGCACGTCGGCGTCGAAGCCGAGCACGTTGGGCTTGGTCTTCTCGATGTGTTCCAGGTACTGGTTGCCACGCTCGCGCATGACATCCAGGTAGAGCGTGCTGCGCTCCAGGCCGTCGCGCCAGTAGTCGAAGGCCGCACGGCCGAAGCCGAAGGGGTCCATCCAGGACGCCAGGGCGGGAGGCAGGGTCGTCATGAGGGGCATCATCGTATCGGCACTCCATGGGTCGCCATGGGGGGAAAGGCGGACACGCCTCCAGCGCCGAACCGCCTTTGCTGCAATGCAATATAACCCAGACATCGCCACGACGCGAGACCAGACTCAGTCATCGGCCAGGCGCTTCCGCGCCTCGTCCTCTCCCAGCAGGGCCGACAGCGCCCGCCGCGTCCGCCCGTGAAGATCCCCGGGGCGCCGCCCCCAGACCACCAGCCGCGAGGCATGACCGGGACCGGCGCTGTCCAGACGAACGCCGGGGCCGCCGTCGAGACGCGCGCCCTCGGGCAGGGTCAGACGCCACAGCCGGGCATGCCCCCGGGCGCGCAGGCCACTCTGGCGCTCGCCCAGCCGCTCGCCACTCCAAAGGCGCCACTGGGTCAGCAGCGGGTCGAGGCCGAACAGCGACTCGTCGAGGGCTTCCTCACCGTTCGGCCCGGGCGCCAGGGCATCGAAGCCCACCGCATTGTCGACCACGCGAAACCTCGCCTCGACCAGCCCCGTCGCCCCGAGCGCCGCCACGCCCTGCCCGGCCAGCCGGCCGAGGTAGGCGCTTCGCTCGGGCGTCAGCCAGGCCAGCGGCGCCAGCGACGAACCGTCCGGCAGCGTCTGACGCGGCGCCAGATGCACCACCCGGCCCGCGCCGTCGGCCAGCAGCGAGACGCGCACCTGGGGCCCCGTGGCCTCGACCGGGGCCAGCGGCAATCCGGCCTCCTGCATCAGGCGTCGCATGGTCCCCTCGTCGGTCATGGCGGCGAGCAGCGTCTTGCTCTGCCCGAGAAAGCGCAGTCCGGCCTCGCGGCAGGCGGTGGCCATCCGCCATTGATACGAGGGCGGCGTTTCGCCGGGATGCAGGGCATCACAGCCGAGCTCTCGCGCCCTGGCCACCAGCCCCTCGGGCTCACCCTCGGCGCTGTAGGTCGTGATGCCCAGCTCCCGGGCGGCCTGACGCAGCCGCAGGGCCGCGACGCCATCGCCCACGATCAGCGGCCGGCGAGGAAGGGGGTGCGAAGAGATCATGAGCGGTTTCCACTGGCGGAAGTCGACGGGGCCGAGCGAGCGGCGAACGGGAGGCGCCGAATGTCGGACATTACCGGCGGGCAGGCTCGAGATGCTAGCATGAACGGGCACCCCGCCGGACGCTCCCGCGCCGCCGCAACGGATGATCCATGACCACGCCCAAGCTGCTCAACCGCCTGACCTTCCGCCAGCTCCAGGTATTCCGCGCCGTCTACGAACGCCAGTCCTACTCCCGGGCGGCCGAGACCCTGGGCCTGACCCAGCCGGCGGTCAGCGCCCAGGTGCGCCAGCTCGAGCAGGCCCTCGGCCATCCACTGTTCAAGTATGCCGGCCGCACCCTGCACGCCCTGCCCGCCGCCGATGCCCTGGCCGCCTCGACCCAGGCCATCTTCGGCCAGATCTCGCGGCTGCAGATGAGCCTCTCCGATCTGGAGGGCACCATCACCGGCGAACTCAACCTGGCGGCGGTCTCCACCGCCCAGTACGTGGTGCCCCACCTGCTGGCGCGCTTTCGCGCCCACTATCCCAACGTCCAGATCCGCCTGCGGGTGTGCAACCGCAGCCAGGCCCTGGAGCGACTGGCCGAGCGCCGCGACGACCTGGTGATCATGGCCCGGGTGCCGGACGACGACGCCCTGGAGTTCATGCCGATCCTCGACAACGAGATGATCCCGGTGGTGTGGCCGGGCCATCCGCTGCTCGACGCACGGCAACCGACGCTCGAGGACCTCGCACGCCACTACCTCTTGATGCGCGAACCCGGCTCCGGCGTGCGCGGCGCCCTGGAGGAGCTCGCCGCCGACCAGGACGTGCGCCTCAACCACGCCATCGAGATGGGCACCAACGAGGCGGTCAAGCAGGGCGTGATGGCCCAGCTCGGGGTGGCCGTGCTGCCACGCCTGGCGGTGCGCCTGGAACTCGAGGCCGGGCTGCTGGCGACCCTCGACCTGCCCGGCTTCCCGCTGCGACATTCCTGGTGCACCGTCTACCACCGGGAGCGCTTCCCCACGCCGGTCACCGAGCTGTTCCTGCGCTTCGTGCGGCGTCATCTGGACGAATGGCAGCACCATTTCGACGCCGGTCCCGCGCCCCTGCCCAGCCACGGCGTGGCCTGCCTGCCCAGTGCCCTCTCCTGAGGCGCCTGTCCAGCCGGACAGCAAATATGGTAGTTTAAGCACCCAAAGATATTCTGGATAGACAGATCCTAGACAGCACCACCGGCCGCCCGAGGGCGAGACGCGCGGCGACCGGCCGCCGAGTGGAGAAACGCCAGCTCATGAGCGACAACACCAGCAAGTCAGTGTCCAGCGGCGAGAAATACCGCAACGAACACGGCGCCACGGCCATCAAGGATGGCATGAAGGCGCGCCAGCAGGCCGAAGAGAGCCCCGAACTGGGCCGCAAGCCCAAGTGGCTGCGGGCCCAGATCCCCGGCGGCGAGCGCTTCGACGCCGTGAAGAAGAACGTGGCCGAGCATCGGCTGAGTACGGTCTGCGCCGAGTCCCACTGCCCCAACATGGGCGAGTGCTGGAGCAACGGCACCGCCACCATCATGCTGATGGGCTCGGTGTGCACCCGGGCCTGCCGCTTCTGTGCCGTCGACACCGGCAACCCCAAGGGCTGGCTGGACACCGAGGAACCCGAGAACACCGCCAAGTCGGTGGAGCTGATGGGCCTGCGCTACATCGTGCTCACCTCGGTGGACCGCGACGACCTGCCTGATGGCGGCGCCGGCCACTATGCCGACTGCATCCGCGCCATCAAGGCCCGCACCCCCGAGGTCGCAGTGGAGGCCCTGACGCCGGACTTCGACGGCGCGCCCAGCGCCATCGAGAAGGTGGTGGACGCCGGCCTCGAGGTGTTCGCCCAGAACGTCGAGACCGTGGAACGCCTGACCCACCGCGTGCGCGACCCCCGCGCCGGCTACCGCAAGACTCTGGACGTGCTGGCCCACGCCAAGCGCCATCGCCCGGACGTGATCACCAAGACCAGCCTGATGGTCGGCCTCGGCGAGACCGAGGAAGAGATCATGCAGACCTTCGACGACCTGCGCGAGATCGGCGTCGACATCGTCACCCTCGGCCAGTACCTGCGTCCGACCCGCAACCACCTGCCGGTGGAGCGCTGGGTCACCCCCGAGGAGTTCGAGCACTATCGCCAGAAGGGCCTCGAGAAGGGCTTCATGGAAGTGCCGTCCGGCCCGCTGGTGCGCTCCAGCTACCGCGCCGACCGGGTGTTCGAGAACAACAACCTGGGCCTGGAGCTCGCCTCCCCCGCCGAGGTGCCGGGCCAGCAGGCCGATCCGAACATCATCCCCGCCCGTAACGTCAGCTGAGGCAAGCTGAAAGCTGAAAATCGCCCAGAGCAAAAGAAACCCCCGAAGGCTTAACCTTCGGGGTTTTCTTGTAGCTCGGCGCTTGTAGCTCGGCGCTTGTAGCTCGGCGCTTGTAGCCCGACTATCCAGCGGCGTCGACCAGCTCTCGATCCAGCTCACGGGCCAGACAGGCGGCGAGCGCTTCGCCGACATCCGCCACCGACGGCGCGTCATCCACCAGATCGGCCACCCGGGTCATAGCCAGGCCGGCGTAGCCGCAGGGATTGATGCGACCGAAGGGCGACAGATCGCCGTCGACGTTCAGGGCGATGCCGTGGAAGCTCGCCCCACGCCGGATTCGCAGGCCCAGCGAGGCGATCTTGGCCTCGCCCACGTAGACACCGGGGGCGTCCGGACGGGCATGAGCCTCGATGCCGTACCCGGCCAGCAGCGCGACGGCGGCATTCTCCAGCGCGCTGACCAGCTCGCGCACGCCGATGCCGGCGCGTCGCACGTCCAGCAGCGGATAGAGCACCACCTGGCCGGGGCCATGATAGGTGACCTGGCCGCCGCGATCGGTCTGCACCACCGGGATATCGCCGGGCATCAGCAGATGCTCGGGCTTGCCGGCACGCCCCTGGGTGAACACCGGGTCGTGCTCGACCAGCCACATCTGGTCCGGTGTCTCGGCGTCGCGGGTATCGGTCAGCTCGCTCATCGCCCGCCATACCGGCTCGTAGGGTTGCCGGCCGAGGCGATGCAGCGTCAGAGACACCATCTCAGAGCACCATGTGCACGCGCTCACAGGCCTTGAGCTCGGCGAACAGGGCCTGGAGCTGGGCCTCGCCGGTGGCGCGCAGGGTGATGCGCACCGAGACGAAACGCCCGTTGCGGCTCGGCACGACCTGGATGGCGTTGGCATCGAATTCGGGATCGTGTCGGGTCACCACCTGGCACACCACCGCGGTGAAGTCCTCGGCGGCGTCGCCCACGACCTTGACCGGGTAGTCGCAGGGGAATTCGATCCTGGGGGGTTCACCACCGCCGGAAGCGGTGGTGCTGGGCTGGCGCAGGTCGCGCAGGGTCTTGTTGCTCATCCGTCAACCGTCCGAAAGCATGTCGACCCTTCATTCTACGCGACCCGCGCCCGGCCACCAAGGCGACCCCGCTCAGTCGAAGAAGCCGCCCACCAGGTTGATGAAGAAGCGCTGCACCTTGTCGAACAGGCGCTTGAAGAAGCCACCCTCCTCGACCGGCTCCAGGGCCAGCAGCGGGCGCTGCCCCACCACCTCGTCGCCGAGGCGCACTTCCATGGTGCCCACCTGCTCGCCGGCGGCGATCGGCGCGGTGATGTCGGAGCGAATATCCAGCTTGGCAGTCAGCTCCTGGTCGCGATTGCGGGGCACGGTCATGTGCACGTCCTCGTCCACGCCGACCTTGAGCTCGTTGCGATCGCCACCCCACACCCGCGGGGTGTTGAGCACGGCTCCCTGATCATAGAGCTTGAGCGTCTCGTAGTAGCGGAAACCGTAGCTGAGCAGCTTCTGGGACTCCTGGGCCCGCGCCTCTTTGGAGTCGGTGCCCATCACCACCGAGATCAGGCGCATGTCGTCGCGCTCGGCGGACGCTACCAGGCAGTAGCCCGCGGCCTCGGTCCAGCCGGTTTTCAGGCCGTCGACGCTGGCATCCCGCCACAGCAGCAGGTTGCGGTTCGGCTGCTCAATCCCGCCGTAGGTGAAGTGCTTCTGCTCGTACATCCGGTAGTGGTCCGGATAGTCGTTGATGATGTGCTGAGCCAGGATCGACAGGTCACGGGCCGAGGAATAGTGGTTGTCGTGGGGCAGCCCGGTGGGATTCTCGTAGTGAGTGTTGGTCATCCCCAGCTGCACGGCGTGCTGGTTCATGAGATCGGCGAAGGGCTCGGTACCGCCGGCCAGGTACTCGGCCATGGCCACGCTGGCGTCGTTGCCGGAGACGATGACGATGCCGTGCAGCAGCTCGCTGACAGGCACTCGATCGCCGACCTCGACGAACATCTTCGAGCCCCCGGTGCGCCAGGCCTTCTCGCTGATCGGCACCATGTCGTCCGGCGAGATGTTGTCGCTCTCGAGTTCGCGCTCGACCAGGTAGGCGGTCATCAGCTTGGTCAGGCTGGCCGGCGGCAGGCGCTCGTCGGGATTGTGCTGCGCCAGCACGCGACCGCTGTCGGCGTCCATGAGGATCCAGGAGCTGGCCGCCAGCCGCGGCGGCGACGGAATCACCGACCGCGGGATCGCGGCGGTATCGGGCTGAGGCATCTGCGCCAGCAGCGGCGAGGACACCAGCGACAGGCAGACCAACAGAATCGGCAGCAGCCGACGTAGCATGATGTAGCTCAGGGGTTTCATGAAGGACAGTCTCTTCGGGAACATCGGTAAGATTCGGGGCCGACTCAGTCGGCCCTGGTATCGACGACAAAGGCCTCGTCGAAACCGGCCCGGCGCAACTCGCCGCGCACCGGGTCGATCTGGGTTCGGCCGGCCAGCGGGCCGACCTGAACGCGATGCAGGCCGGCCTCGGAGGCCACCCGCACCGGCTTTGACAGCGCATCCTGCAGCCGGACCTTGAGCTCGCGAGCGCCCTCGGCAGAGCCCAGCGCCGCGACCTGCAGATAGACGGCGTCCTCAGACGCCGGGGCGCGGGCCGGGGCCGCGTCGACGGGCTCGGTCGGCACCGAGGCCTCGACGGACGCCACGGCCCGAGCATCATCGGCACCGCCCCCGTGCTCGGCCTGCCAGGCCACGGGGTCGATCGCCTCGACCCGCACGCGGCCGGTACCGTGATCGAGGATGTCGAGGCGCGCCGCCGCGGCATAGGAGAGATCGATCTCGCGCTCGCTGTGGAAGGGACCACGATCGTTGACGCGCACGATCACCGAGCGGCCGTTGTCGAGGTTGGTGACCCTCGCGAAGCTCGGCAGCGGCAGCGAGCGATGAGCGGCGCTCATCTTGTACATGTCGTAGATCTCGCCGTTGGACGTGGCATAGCCCTGGAACTTCTCGCCGTACCAAGACGCGGTGCCTCGGCGCTCATAGCCGGTGGCGTCGTCCAGCACGTGATAGGTCTTGCCCCACACCTCGTAGGTCGAACGATTGCCGGCCCGGGAGCGTGGCTCGACGCGCGGCACCGCATCCGGCACCTGGCTGACGTCGGGCGGCTCCTCGGGATAGGCGTCGCTGCTCATGGCGTAGCGCCCACCGTCGTCGTCGGCGGCGCCGTCGTCGACGCTCGCCTGCCCGGACGGCGCCGGCGCGGTACCGCCGCCACCGGCACAGCCGGTCAACACCAGCGTGGCCAGCAGCGGCATCCACCAGGCCTTCATGGGCGTTCCTCCGGGTCGGCGGCGGTCGCGGTGAACCAGTCGGCCTGGCGCCCTTCCGCCTCGGCGATGGCCTCGGCCAGCTCGGTGGCCGCCATGGCATAGAGATAGCTGTGGTTATAGCGAGTGATGACGTAGAAATTGTCGCGACCGAAACGGTAGCGCAGGCTGCCGTCTTCCATCTCCAGCGCCAGCGGCACCACCTGGGTGTCGGCGGCCAGCGCCGCCTCGCTCTCGATGCCCGCCGCGGCCAGCTCGCCAACGCTCACGCTCGGCGGCCGTGCGGCGTTGAAGGTGATGCCATCGGGGCGCGCGCTCGGTCCCTCGGCCTCGTGGTAGATCGGCGCCCCCGGCTGCCAGCGGTGCTCGGCGAAGTAGTTGGCGATGCTGCCGATGGCATCCACGGGATTGGTCCAGAGGTTGCGATGGCCGTCGCCGTCGAAGTCCACCGCATAGGCGCGATAGCTGGTGGGGATGAACTGCGGGTAGCCCATGGCGCCGGCATAGGAGCCCTCGATACTGGCCGGATCGACCTCCTGGCGATAGGTGATCTCGAGGAAGGCAGCGAGCTCGCCGCGGAAGAAGTCGCCTCGCCGCGGGTGGTTGAAGGCCAGGGTCGACAGCGAGTCGAGCACCCGATGATCGCCGGTGATCCGGCCGTATCGGGTCTCGACGCCAAGGATTGCGGCGATCATCTCCGGCGGCACGCCGTACTCGGCCTCGGCGCGTTCGAAGGCTTCGCGATGGGCGTCGATGAAGGCCACGCCCTGCTGGATGCGCTCCTCGCCGAGGAAGATATCGCGATAGTCGTGCCACACCATGCGATGCTCGGCGGCGCCGGACATGGCGTCGAGCACTTCCTGGCGGAACTCGGCGCGGCCCATGGCCCGCTCGACCCAGTCGCGGTCGATGCCGCGCTCGGCCACTTCATCCACCAGTGCCCGGACCTTGCCCTGCTGCGGATCGAAATCCGCCGCCGAAACGCCGGCGGACAAGCCCGCCAGCAGGCCGCCGAGGGCCAGGCCCAACCAGCGGCGTCCGTGTCGCGACATCGTCACCGTCATGCGTCTCTCCCTGAGTCTGTCGGCCCGCCGGCCGCGCTAGCGCGGCAGCAGGCGGCGGTGCGAGTGAATGGCCATGAGAATACCGAAACCGGCCAGCAAGGTCACGCTGGAGGTCCCCCCGTAGCTGACCAGCGGCAGCGGCACGCCGACCACCGGCAGGATGCCGCTGACCATGCCGATATTGACGAAGACATAGATGAAGAAGGTCAGGATGATGCTGCCGGCCAGCAGACGCCCGAAGGACTCCTGTGCCGCCCCCGCGAGCCACAGCCCACGGCACACGATCAGCAGATACAGCACCAGAAAGGCCAGCATGCCGATCATGCCGAACTCCTCGCCGAGCACCGCGACGATGAAGTCGGTGTGGCTCTCGGGCAGGAACTCCAGCTGCGACTGGGTCCCCTGCAGCCAGCCCTTGCCCCAGACCCCGCCACTGCCGATGGCGGTGGTCGACTGAATGATGTTCCAGCCGGCGCCGAGCGGGTCGCTCTCGGGGGACAGGAAGGTCAGCACCCGCTGGCGCTGATAGTCGTGCATGTTCATCCACAGCAGCGGCAGCGCGGCGGCGGCCAGCGCGGCGAGCACCCCGATGATGCGCCACGACAGCCCGGCCAGCAGGATCACGAACACCGCCGCCATGGCCACCAGCAGCGAGGTACCGAGGTCGGGCTGACGGGCGATCAGCAGCACCGGCGCGCCGATCAGCAGCGCACAGACCAGCAGGTCCTGCCAGCGCGGCGGCAGCTCGCGACGACTCAGCCAGGCCGCCACCATCATCGGCACCGCCAGCTTCATCATCTCGGAAGGCTGGAAGCGCACCACCCCGGGGATCTCCAGCCAGCGCTGGGCGCCCATGCCCATGTCGCCCATGATCTCCACCGCCAGCAGCATCAGCATGCCCACCAGATAGGCCGGCAGCGCCCAGCGCAGCAAGGTGGCCGGCGAGAACTGGGCGATGATCACCATGCCCGCCAGGGCGACCCCGAAGCGAATCGCCTGGGCGATGACGATATGCATGCTCTGCCCGCCGGCGCTGTAGAGCACCACCAGGCCGGCCGACATCAGCGCCAGCAGCAGGCCGAGCAGCCAGGGGTCGAGGTGAATGCGCTCCCAGAGGCTGCGCTTGCGAGACATCCCGCTGGCGGTGGGTTTCACCGGGTGCGGGCGACGCAGCAGCACGTCGACCATGGCCATCATCCCTCTCCCTCGATGTCGGCTTCCTCTTCCGGCGGGATCTCGCCGTGATCGCGCTCGAGCAGCCAGTAGTCGGTCATGGCCCGGGCCGGAGCGGCCGCATGGCTGCTGCCCCCGCCGGCATTCTCGATGATCACCGACACCGCGATCTGCGGGTCTTCCACCGGTGCGAAGGCCATGAACAGGGCATGGTCGCGCAGCCGCTCCTTGAGCTCGTCGGCGTTGTAGCGCTGATCCTGCCCCAGCGAGAACACCTGAGCGGTACCGGACTTGCCGGCCATGCGATACTCGAGCCCCGCCCCGGCACGGCGCGCGGTGCCCTCGTTGCCGGAGAGCACCTGCTCCATGCCCGAGACGACCCGCTCCCACCATTCGGCATGCTCGAGCTCGACGTCCGGCGGCGTATCGTCCAGGTCGAGCGGCATCGGCACGTCGCCGGTCTCGCGCACCAGGCGCGGCTTGACCCAGTCGCCGCGATTGGCCAGCACCGCGGTGGCCGAGGCCAGCTGAAGCGGCGTGATCTGCAGATAGCCCTGGCCGATGCCCACCGAGAGCGTCTCGCCGGGATACCAGGGCTGATCGAAGCGGGCCCGTTTCCAGTCCCGGGACGGCAGCAGGCCGGTGCCCTGGCCGTAGACGTCGGCGGCCACCCGGGTGCCGAAACCGAACTGCGCCAGGCTGTCGTGGATGCGGTCGATGCCGAGCTCGTGGGCCAGGGAATAGAAGTAGGTGTTGTTGGACACTTCCAGCGCCCGCTCGAGATCCACCCGCCCGTGCCCCCAGCGCAGCCAGTTGCGATAACGGCGCGAATCGTTGGGCAGCTGGTAGTAGCCGGGGTCGTAGATCACCTCGTCGGGGGTGATCTCCCCGTCGCGCAGGCCGGTGATGGCCATGAACGGCTTGATGGTCGAGCCGGCGGGATAGCTGCCACGGATGGCGCGATTGAACAGCGGCAGGTCGATGTCCTGCTGCAGCGCCCGGTAGGAGGCCACGTCGATGCCGGTCACGAACTGGTTGGTATCGAACCCCGGGACCGAGGCCATGGCCAGGATCTCGCCGGTCTGCGGGGCGATCGCCACGATGGAGCCCCGCCGCCCGTCGAGCAGGTCCACGGCGAGGTGTTGCAGCCCCTTGTCCAGGGTCAGCGTCAGGTTTTCCCCGGGCACCGGGTCGGTGTGCCCCAGCTCGCGCAGCACCCGGCCGCGGGCATTGGTCTCCACCTTGCGCAGCCCCGCCTGACCGTGCAGCGTGTCCTCATAGAAGCGCTCGACGCCGGTCTTGCCGATGAAGTGAGTCCCGGCATAGTTGCCGGCATCGACCCGCTGCAGCTCCTCGGTGTTGATCCGGCCGACATAGCCGAGCACGTGGGACATGGCCTCGGCGTCCGGGTAGTAGCGCAGCAGCTGCGCCTCGACCTCGACGCCGGGCAACCGATGGCGGTTGACCGCCAGCCGGGCGATCTGCTCCTCGTCGAGATCGCTCATCAGCAGCGCCGGCTGATAGGGGCGCTGACGCTGACGCGAGCGCTCGCGGAAGGCCTCGACCTGATCCGCGGGCAGATCGAGCAGGTCGACCAGCAGCGCCAGGGTCGCGTCCAGGTCGTCGACCCGCTCGCGCACCAGCGTCAGATTGTAGGTCGGCCGGTTCTCGGCCAGCAGCTCGCCGTTGCGGTCGTAGATCAGCCCGCGGGTCGGCGGCAGCGGCTCGACCCGCACGCGGTTCTTCTCGGAACGGGTGCTGTATTTCTCGTGCTGAACCACCTGCAGGTAGAACAGGCGGCCCGCCAGCAGGCCGCTGAGGAGCAGCACGATGACCACCGCCAGCAGCGAGCGCAGGCGAAAGATCCGCAGTTCCTGCTGGGGGTTCTTCAGGGTGTCGCGTGGCTGACGCATGCTTGGCGGCGACCTCGAGCGATCAGCGATGGTAGGGATGGCCGACCATCAGGGTCCAGGCCCGATAGAGCTGCTCGGCCAGCAGGATGCGCACCAGCGGATGCGGCAGCGTCAGCGGCGAGAGCGACCAGCGCTGGTCGGCACTGGCGGACAGCGCCGGGTCGAGCCCGTCGGGCCCACCGACCAGCAGCACCACGTCGCGCCCGCCGAGGCGCCAGTCCTCGGCCTGGGCGGCCAGCTGTTCGGTGCTCCAGGTCTTGCCGCCCACCTCCAGCGCCACCAGATGCTCGTCGCCCTTGAGCCGGGCACGCAGGCGTTCGGACTCCTGGGCGATGGCGCGGCGGGTATCGGCGTTCTTGCCCCGGGCCCCGGGGGCGATCTCCTCGATCTCGAGGGCGAAGTCTCGCGGCAGGCGCTTGCGGTACTCCTCGACGCCCTTGGTCACCCAGTCGGGCATCTTGGTGCCGACGGCCAGCAGTCTCACCTTCATGAAGCGCCGTGGGCCCGCTCTTCTTCCTCCAGCGCCTGGCCGTCGCTCGGCAGGTCGGCCCACAGACGCTCCAGGTCATAGAGCGCCCGGGTCTCTGGCATCATCAGATGCACCACCATGTCGCCGAGGTCGACCAGCACCCAGTCGGCACCGCTTTCACCCTCGACCCCCAGCGGCGCCACGCCCTCTTCCTTCACCGTCTGGATCAGCTTGCTGGACAGCGCCGCCAGGTGGCGGCTGGAGGTGCCGCTGGCGACCACCATCAGGTCGGTCACGCTGGTCAGGTGGGAAACGTCGATGACGGCGATGTCTTGAGCCTTGAGTTCCTCCAGTGCATTCAGCACCAGCGTCTTGAGTGCGTCGATGTGCATACCCTTCGTATCAGCCCCTCTAGGCGGAAAATGATGTTGCCGCCATTGTACCGGCTCGGGCGAAGCCTGGCAGCGCCCGATGACGGCTCGACGACGTTTTTTTGCGCCGAGCCGCCGGCGGCTAGCGACGGTAGAGTCCCGCGGAGAGGATTCGTTCCTCGACCGCCTCGGGCAGCAGATAGCGCACGCTGCGCCCCTCCGCCAGGCGCCGACGCACCTCGGTGGCGGAAATCGCCATGCGCGACGACAGCCGCAGGCGCAGGAGCCCGCCGGCCGGCGAGGCCATCAGCGCCGCCGGAGTCTCGACCTCACGACCGCCGATCAGCTCGGCGAGCGGCCCGGGCAGGTCGGCCTCGTGGTCAGGGCGATCCACCACCACCAGGTGGGCCAGGGAGAACAGCCGTTCGGGGGCATGCCAGTCGGCCAGGCGCAGGAAGGCATCGTGGCCCAGCGCCATGACCAGCCGCGCCTCGGGGCCGAACTCCCGGCGCAGCTCCGCCAGGGTATCGGCGCTGTAGGACGGCCCCTCGCGCTCGAGCTCACGCGGGTCGGCGATCAGCCCGGGGGTATCGCCGATCCCCAGGCGCAGCAGTGACAGGCGCTCCTCGGGGGTGATGCGCGGCTCGCCCCGCAGAGGCGGCCGGGCCGCGGGCATCATGTGCACACAATCGAGCCCCAGCGCCTCATGAAGCTCCACGGCGCTGCGCAGGTGACCGAGATGGACGGGGTCGAAGGTCCCGCCCAGCATGGCGATGCGCGGGGCGCCCTCGACCGCCGCGCGCTCTGACGCCGCCTTCACCGATACCTCGTTCACTGACGGATCTGACCGTCACCGAGCACCACGTACTTGCGCGTGGTCAGCCCCTCGAGTCCCACCGGGCCGCGCACGTGCAGGCGATCGGTCGAAATGCCGATCTCGGCCCCCAGGCCGTATTCGAAGCCATCGGCAAAGCGGGTCGAGGCATTGACCATCACCGAGCTCGAGTCGACCTCGGCCAGGAAGCGCCGCGCCAGGGTGTAGTTCTCGGTGACGATGGCATCCGTGTGCCGCGAGCTGTAGCGTTCGATATGCGCCATGGCGTCATCGATGCCATCGACCACGCGAATCGCCAGCACCGGCGCCAGGTACTCGGCCGCCCAGTCGGCTTCGCTGGCCGGGGCGACGTCGGCGAGGATCGCCCGAGTGCGCTCGCAGCCACGCAGCTCCACGCCGTACTCGGCGTAGGCCGCGGCCAGGGCCGGGAGCAGGTCCTCGGCCACCGGGGCGTCGACCAGCAGGGTCTCCATGGTGTTGCAGGTGCCGTAGCGCTGGGTCTTGGCATTGACGGCGATGGCCAGCGCCTTGTCACGGTCCGCGCTGGCGTCGAGATAGACGTGGCAGACCCCGTCCAGGTGCTTGATCACCGGCACGCGCGCCTCGCGGGAGATACGCTCGATCAGCGACTTGCCACCCCGCGGGATGATCACGTCGACATACTCGGGCATGCCGATCAACCGCCCGACCGCGGCGCGGTCGGTGGTCGCCACCACCTGGACCGCCGCCTCCGGCAGGCCGGCGTGTTCGAGCCCCTCGCGAAGGCAGGCCGCGATGGCGGCGTTGGATTCACGGGCCTCGGAGCCGCCGCGCAGGATGGCCGCGTTGCCCGACTTCAGGCACAGGCTGGCCGCTTCCATGGTGACGTTGGGCCGCGATTCGTAGATGATACCGATCACGCCCAGCGGCACCCGCATGTGGCCGACCTGGATGCCGCTCGGCCGGGCGCTCAGACCGTCGATCTCGCCCACCGGATCAGGCAGTGCCGCGACCTGATGGAGGCCCTCGATCATGGCGTCGACGCGCGCCTCGTTCAGCGCCAGGCGGTCGAGCAGCGCAGCATCCAGACCGTTCTCGCGGCCGCGCTCCAGGTCCCGGGCGTTGGCCGCCAGCACCGCGTCGCGGGCGGCATCCAGGCGCTCGGCCATGGCCTTCAGGGCGGCGTTCTTGGATGCGGTGTCGGCGCGGCGCAGGCGAGCGGCGGCGGTGCGAGCCTGCTGGCCCAGGCGCTGCATGTAGGCGTCGACGTCGGTGATGGCATCATCGGAGTGGGAGGCGTGAGCTGTCATGCCGTAGAGTGTCTCCAGGAAATCGCTGCGGGGCATCAGACCGCGCCCCAGGCTCGTGTCGGAACGGGAAGGAGCCCATACTAAGTCACCATGCAGAGCAAGTACAAAGTCGGGCTGATGCGCGTCAACCTGCTGATCGCTGCCGGCCTCGCCAGCTTCCTGGCCATCACCGCCGAGACGCTGCCGGACGCCCTGCTGCTGGGCCTCGCCGCGCTGTGGCTGACGGTGACCGCCAGCCAGGCAGCCCGCCGCCGCCGCCATCCGGCCACCGTACCCTGGCAACTGCTGCCGGGGCTGCTGCTGGCCGCCCTGCTGTGGGTCACGCCGGACCGCCACCTGACCTGGCTGTGGGCCTGGGCCATCTTGCTGATGGTGCCTCAGCCTCGCTGGGTGCTGCTGCTCAACGCTGCGCTGGCCGTCACCAGCTGGTGGCACCTGCGCCCCTCGCTGGATACGGAACAATGGGCACTGGCCGGCCTGCTGCTGGCCGGCCTGATGCTGCTGGGGCTGGCACGCGCGCTGGAGCTTCAGGCCCTGCAGCGCAGGATCCGCCATCGCGCCCGACTGCTTCCCGGACTGCCCCTGTGGCCGAGCCAGTGCCTGCGCCACGACGTGCAGCGCGAACGAGAGCGTGCCAGACGGGAAGACAGCCATGTGGAACTGGTGCTGCTCCACGTCCGCCGAAGGCAGCTGTGGCCGCTGGCCGAACGACTGTGCCAGCGACTCCGACCGTTCGAGAACGGCTACCGCCTGGACCGACGCACCCTGGCGCTGCTGCTGATTCATCGCGACGCCGAGCAGGCCGCCGAACGGCGCCGGGTCCTGCTGGCAGATCTCGACGACTCGGCTCGCGTCCGGGTCATCGCCCTGCCACGGCTGGGCTCGCTGTCGGGCGAACGCCGCGCCCTGAAGCGCCAGGCCCGGCACATCGAGGCCCGGGAGATCGTCCATCATGACTGAAACGAGCACGCCCCGTCCGCGCCTGTTCCTTCTGGTGCTCGGCATCACCACCCTGCTGCTGCTCGGCCAGGCGCTGTGGTTCTACCTGATGGGCCACTACGCACGCATCCTGCTGCCCGCCCTGCTGGCCCCGGTCATGGCCCTGGCCGCACTGCTGGCCGCCACCGGCAGAACGCCGACGCGCGCCTCCGCCTATCTGGCCCTGATCTGCGGTTTCCTGCTGATCGCCGTCGAGCTTCCTGACCAGAGCGGGCACCCGACGCTCTGGATCGGCCTGCCGCCGATTCTCACCCTGGTGCTGCTGCCGCTGGGCCCCGCCATTTTCCTCAACCTGGCCCTGACGCCGATCTGGCTGGCCCTGCTCGGCAACGGCAAGGCCGACGCCGACCTCGCCGCCACCTACCTGGCGCTGGTCGCCGTGGCCACCCTGACGCTGTGGGACCGCCTGCGCCAGCGCATGCTGCTGCAGGCCACCGACCCGCTGGAACGGGAATGCACGGCGCTGACCCGCACACGGCTGCACGAGCGCCTGATCGGCGAGTTCGAGCGTGCCCGCCTGCTCGAGCGCCCCCTGGCGGTGCTGGTGATCCACCTGCCCCAGCTCGACATGACCCGCGAGCAGTTCGGCGACGCCACGCGCCGCACCATGCTGACCACGTTCTGCCACAGCGTGCACCAGGACTGTCGCGAACTCGACGCGCTGGGCCGTGAGGACGAAGCCGCCTTCTGGCTGGTGCTGCCCGACACCACGGAAAGCGGCGCGCTGCTGGTCCAACAGCGGCTGCAGCAGACGCTGGAGCAGGTGATGCTGATGGATACCGGCCCGCTGGAAGTGCGGCTGCGCATGGAAACCCCACGCCCAGGCGAACCTCGAGCCTCCTTCCTGACTCGCCTGCAGGCCATGACCCAGGCCCTGGCCACCGGCTAGCGCCCCATCGATCAAGGAGGGAACCTTGGATCTCGTCGACCTGCTTCAGCGGCTGACGCCATCGCCAGCGATGCTGCTGCTGCTCACCGCGCTCATCGCCCTGGTGGAGTCGCTGGCCCTGGTGGGCCTGCTGGTGCCCGGGGTGGTGCTGATCACCGCCGTCGCCTCCATGGCCGGCCACCAGGAGCTATCGGTCGCGGCGATGATGTCTGCCGCCTTCGTCGGCGCCGTGATCGGCGACGGCCTGAGTTTCTGGCTGGGCTACACCCAACGCGAGCGCGTCACTACTCTGTGGCCGCTGTCCCGCTACCCCGAATGGCTCGCCCAGGGCGCTCGCTTCTTTCACCGCCATGGCGCGCTGTCGGTCTTCCTGGGCCGCTTCGTCGGCCCGGTGCGGCCGGTGGTTCCGCTGATCGCCGGCATGCTGCACATGCCACCGCGCCGCTTCACCCTGGCCAACCTCGGCTCGGCCGCCCTGTGGGCGCCGGCCTACGTGCTGCCCGGCTATCTGCTCGGCCGCACCTGGCAGCGCCTGCCGGGCGTGCCCGAGGCCCTGCACCCTTGGCTGGCGGGGCTCGGCGGCCTGGTCGTCGTGCTGGCACTGATCTTCTCCTGGCTGCGCCATCAGACCCACCACGACGGCCTGATCTATCGAGCCATGGCCGCCCTGCTGCGCCGCCACCCCCATGGCCGCCGACTGTGGCGATCCCTGGCCCGCCGCCGAGGCCGCGAGGCGCCCCTCGGCACCTGGCTGCTGTTGCTGACCTCACTCACCGCGCTGTCGGCCTGGACCCTGGTGGTGCTGCAGCACGGCGGCCCGCTGCCCATGGACCGGCGGCTCGATGCGCTGCTGAACGAGCTGGCAATTCCGGGGCTGACGGGCTTCGCCGAGCTCCTTGCGCGCCTCGGCGACCTGTATGGCGTGATCGCCCTGATGCTGCCCTGGACGCTGTGGTGGCTGGCCCGGGGGCGACTCGACATCCTGAGCCACTTGGTCGGCGGACTGGTCGGCATCGCCGCGCTCAACGGTCTCGGCAAGGCGTTGATCGGCCGCGCCCGCCCGCACACGCCGCTGCACCTGACGGATTCCTTCTCCTACCCCAGCGCCCACACTTCCACTGCCGTGGTGCTGTTCGGCCTGGCCGCGGCCTTCATCGCCCGGGAGCTGCCGCTGCCCCGCCGCTTCTGGGCCTACTGGGGCGCCATCGCCCTCATCGTGCCCATGGCGCTGTCGCGGCTGGTGCTGGGCGTCCACTGGCTGAGCGACCTGATCGGCGGCGCCCTGATGGGGCTGGTGGTCTGCGCGCTGGTACAGCTCGCCTGGCAACGCCGGCCGCACCGCACCCTGCGGCCCTGCCCGTGGCTGATGCTCGGCACGGCGTCGCTGGCGCTGGTCGCCGCGCGCATCGCCTGGCTGGGGCCCGCTTAGGGCGCAAGCGGCAACTCAATAGCGTGAACCGTCCGACGCATGAGAAAACCCCGAAGGCTGGCACCTTCGGGGTTTTCTGTTAGCTCGGCGCTTGTCGCTCGACGCTAGCCCAGGATCAACCAGACCCCGACGCCGATCATCAGCGTACCGGCCAGGCGGTTGAGCAGCCGCACCTTGTCGGCCTGGCCCAGCAGATGGCGCAGGGTCTGGCCGCCGGTGGCGTAGGCCAGCAGGGCAACGAACTCGATGGTCAGGATGATGGACACCAGCGCGCCCAGCTGTGCGGCGAGCGGCCGCGAGGCGTCGAGAAACGGCGGCAGCAGGGCCACGAAGAAGGCCCAGCCCTTGGGATTGGCCACCGCGGTGACGAAGCCCTGCATGGCCAGTTCCCGGCGTCCGGCGCAGCCCTGGCTTTCGAGGTTGTCGGGAATCGCCATGCGACCGCGGGAGCGCCACATCATCACGCCGAGATAGGCCAGATAGGCCCCGCCCAGCCACTTGAACACCGCAAACAGCGCCGGCTGGCTCAGCATCAGCGTGGCCACGCCGGCGCCGGCCGCCACGGCGACCAGTCCCACGCCGACGAGTTCGCCGATCATCATCCACAGGGTGCGTCGCACACCCTGGGTCATGCCCAGCACCATGGCCAGGGTCATGCACATGCCCGGCGTCAGCGACACCAGCAGGAAGGTCGGCACGAACACCGACAGCACAGACAGCGAGATCATGACAAGATCCTCCTTGAACTTGCGACCCGCTCAGCATGGCGGGCCGACATGACGGCGGCATGTCCGGGCGCTCCCTGGCCCGGGCCGGTCTACTCGCCCCAGCGAGGCATCAGACGATGCGCGATGCCGAGCTGATTGAGAATGCGCGCGACGATGAAGTCGACCAGGTCCTCGACCGAGGCCGGCCGATGGTAGAAGCCCGGCGCCGCCGGCATCACCACCGCCCCCAGGCGCGTCAGGTTCAGCATGTGCTCGAGGTGGATCGCCGACAGCGGCGTCTCACGCGGCACCAGGATCAGCTGACGGCGTTCCTTCAGCGCCACGTCGGCGGCGCGCTCGATCAGGTTGTTGCTGGCCCCGCAGGCCACCGCCGAGAGCGTGCCCGTGGAACAGGGACAGATCACCATCGCCGAGCTGGCGCCGGAGCCGCTGGCCACCGGCGCCATCCAGTCCTCGCGGCCGAAACAGCGGATCTGCCCCGGTGCGGCGCCCGTGCGCTCGGTGAGCGCCTCGGCCAGCCGCTCGGGGCGCGCCGGCAGGTCGCTGTCGGTCTCGGTGGCGATGACCAGGTGCGCGGCCTTGGAGATCATCACCCAGACCTCGCGCTCGGCCGCCACCAGCGCCTCGATCAGGCGCAGCCCGTATTGGGCGCCGGAGGCGCCGGTCAGCGCCACGGTGACCGGGGCGCCGAAGCGCTCGCTGCCGTGCTCAGCCGCCATGGGCCACCTCCAGCGCCGCCAGCAGCTTCTCATGGATACCGCCGAAGCCGCCGTTGGACATCACCACCAGTCGGTCGCCCGGGCGCGCCTCGGCCACCAGCGCCGCCACCAGGCCGTCCAGATCATCGAACACGCCGCCAGGCCGGCCGCTGGCCTCGACCACCGGCGCCAGGGTCCAGTCGAGTCCCGCCGGCTGGTACCAGTAGGCGGCGTCGGCATCGGCCACGCTGCCGGCCAGGCGCTCGCGCAGGGTGCCGAGACGCATGGTGTTGGAGCGCGGCTCGATCACCGCCAGCAGTCGCCCTTGCCGGGCGGAGGCCCGCAGCCCGCCGAGGGTGGCGGCGATGGCGGTGGGATGGTGGGCGAAGTCGTCGATGACCTGGATGCCGGCCACCTCGCCGCGCAGCTCCTGCCGCCGCCGCGGGGTGGCGAAGCGGGCCAGCGCCTCGGCACCATCGGCCAGCGAGACGCCGCAGGCGTGGGCGGCGGCCAGCGCCGCCACGGCGTTGCGGGCGTTGTAGGCGCCGCTCAGCGACCAGTCGACCAGCGCGACTTCCTCGCCGCCGTCGTCGCGACGATGCACGACCCGGAAACGGCTGGCATCGTCGCGCTCGAGGGCCAGATGCCAGGCGCTGTCCGGTGCGGTGCCGAAGCGCTCCACCGGCGTCCAGCGACCCTGTTCGAGCACGCGCTCAAGCGCCGGCTCGCCGTCGGCCACCAGCAGCCGCCCCTTGCCCGGCACGGTGCGCACCAGGTGGTGGAACTGGCGCTCGATGGCGGCCAGATCGGGAAAGATGTCGGCGTGGTCGAACTCCAGGTTGCCCAGCACCGCGATCTCGGGGCGGTAGTGCACGAACTTGGAGCGCTTGTCGAAGAAGGCCGTGTCGTATTCGTCGGCCTCGACCACGAAGGGCGCATCGGCGCCACCCAGCCGCGCCGAAACGCCGAAGTTGCGCGGCACGCCGCCGATCAAGAACCCCGGCGCCAGGCCCGCGGCCTCCAGCAGCCAGGCGGTCAGACTGGCGGTGGTGGTCTTGCCGTGGGTGCCGGCCACGGCGATCACCCGCCGCCCGGGCAGCACGTGCTCGGCCAGCCACTGGGGGCCGGAGACATAGGGCAGGCCGCGGTCGAGCACCGCTTCCACCTCGGGATTGCCCCGCGAGAGGGCGTTGCCGATCACTACCAGGTCCGGCGCCGGCTCGAGGTTCTCGGCGGCGAAACCCTCGGTCAGCACGATGCCCGCCTGCTCGAGCTGAGTGCTCATGGGCGGATAGACGCCGGCGTCCGACCCACTGACCCGATGGCCGGCCTCACGAGCCAGCAGGGCCAGGCTGCCCATGAAGGTGCCGCAGATGCCGAGAATATGAAGGTGCATGCAAACTCCGCTACCGAACGTCGGTGTGCCGGCGGGCCGGCGAAAAGCGGCAGCCTAGCATGGCGCCTGCGACCTCTCCAGCGCACGGCGCCGCGTGTCAGGCGTCGCACGTCGCGTGTCGCCGACAGGATGCAGCCATGGGGGCGATGGGCTAGAATCGCGGCTTTTCGGGACGAAGCCGGGAAGCGCTCGCCGCGCCACGGCTGCCCTTCCCTTGACGCGACCAGCAACAGGATAGCTCCATGGCCCAGCACAACGCCTTCTACGCCCAGTCCGGCGGCGTCACCGCCGTGATCAACGCCAGTGCCTGCGGCGTGATCGAGGCCTGCCGCCGCCACTCCGACCAGATCGGCAAGGTCTACGCCGGCCACAACGGCATCATCGGCGCCCTCACCGAGGACCTGATCGACGTCAGCGAGGAGAGTGACGAAGCGATCGCCGCCCTGCGCCACACCCCGGCCGGCGCATTCGGCTCCTGTCGCTACAAGCTCAAGGACATCGAGACCCACCGCGCCCAGTACGAGCGCCTGATCGAGGTCTTCAAGGCCCACGACATCCGCTACTTCTTCTACAACGGCGGCGGCGACAGCGCCGACACCTGCCTCAAGGTCTCCCAGCTGTCCGAGAAGATGGGCTACCCGTTGACCGCCATCCACGTGCCGAAGACCGTGGACAACGACCTGCCGATCACCGACAACTCGCCGGGCTTCGGCAGCGTGGCCAAGTACATCGCCACCTCCACCCTCGAGGCATCGCTCGACATCGCCTCCATGTGCGCCACCTCCACCAAGGTGTTCGTGCTCGAGGTGATGGGCCGCCATGCCGGCTGGATCGCCGCCGCCGGCGCCCTGGCCGGCGACAAGGAAGGCGACGCACCGCACCTGGTGATCTTCCCCGAGGTGGCCTTCGACCGTGCCGCGGTGATGGCCCGGGTCGAGCAGTCCGTCAAGGACTACGGCTACTGCGTGATCGTGGTCTCCGAGGGCGCCCGCTACGAGGATGGCACCTTCCTGGCCGACTCCGGCAATACCGACGCCTTCGGCCACCGCCAGCTGGGCGGCGTGGCCCCGACGCTCGCCGGCATGGTCAAGCAGGACCTGGGCTACAAGTACCACTGGGCCGTGGCCGACTACCTTCAGCGCGCCGCCCGCCACCTGGCCTCCAAGACCGACGTGGACCAGGCCTACGCCGTGGGCGAGAAGGCCGTCGAGCTGGCGCTGGCCGGCGACAACGCCAAGATGCCGGCCATCAAGCGCACCGGCGATGCCCCCTACACCTGGACCGTGGAGGCCGCGCCGCTGGCCGAGGTGGCCAACCGCGAGAAGTTCATGCCCCGCGACTTCATCCGCGAGGACGGCTTCGGCATCACCGAGGAATGCCGCCGCTACCTGTCGCCGCTGATCCAGGGCGAGGACTTCCCCCCGTTCGAGAACGGCCTGCCCAAGATCGCGCATCTGGCCAAGCATCGCGTCGAACGCAAGCTGCCGGCATTCAGCATCTGAGCGGCAGGCTGCAGGTCAACAGCCTGAAATCGCCTGGAGAAACAGAAACCCCGAAGGCAAAACCTTCGGGGTTTTCTTGTAGCTCGGCGCCAAAGGGGCTACCCCACGTCGATTCCTATCTCAGGAACCAGCTCAGCACCAGGGGCGCTTAAGGGTCTGACCCCAATGGATGCCTATCTCAACAGCCAGCTCAGCACCAGCAACACCAGCAGCGCGGCCGCCACGACCTGCCAGAACCACGTCGCCCCACCCCGCTTCGGCGGCCCCCCGTCCGACGCCGGCTTCGGCGTCTTGAGGGCATGCAGGAACTCCGACAGGCGACGGAACCGCAGGGCCCGCTGAGGCATCAGGGCACGCTTGAGGGCCGCGTCGAGCGCCGCCGGCACTTCGGGATTGAGCGCCTGGGCACTGCGATAGTGCATCCGTTCCAGATCGGTATGGCGCAGCAGGTCCTTCACCGGCAGCTCGTAGGGCAAGGCGCCGGTCAGCAGCCAGTAGACGGTGGAGGCCAGCGAATACTGGTCGCTGCGTCGGCCGACCTCGTCATCCATGGCGTACTCCGGCGCGCTGTGCTCGGTCAGCCCCACCTGGCGCAGCAGCCCCCTCGAGCGCCGATGACCGTCCACATCGCGCAGGTGACAGGCGCTGAAGTCGGCCAGCACCACCTGGCCATGGCGATCGATCAGCACGTTCTCGGGATGGATCTGCTGATGCAGCAGGTCGCGCCGGTGCAGCGCCTGGACCGCCTTGCCGAGCTGAGTCGCGATATCGAGCCGCTGCCCGAGGCTGGCGCGGGGATGACGCCGCGCCCACTCTTCCAGCGTCATGCCTTCCACGTAGGCCATCAGGTAGTAGAGGTAACGGCGCGGCCGCGAGGGCGTCATCACCCGCACCACGAAGGGCGAGCGCACCCGCTCGACGATCCACTGCTGAAGCAGGAAGTGCTCCAGGTAGGCGTTGCGACTGGAGAGCTCCGGGCTCGGCGCCTTCATCACCATCTCGCGCTCGGTGTGCGTGTCACACACCCGGTAGACCCGCGACTGGGCGGTGCGCGACAGCACCTCCAGCACCTCGAGCCCGTCCAGCCGTTCGCCCACCGCCAGCTCCGGCGGGATCGGCAGCTCGCCGTAGGAACGGTCCGGCCGATCCTCCTGCGCCTCGGGCAGCGCATCGATGCGCACCAGCTGGAAGCAGAACGGATCGCCGCCGTAACCGCGCTCCCGGGCCCGTTCGCTGGCGGTCTCGGCCAAGCGCTCGCAGGCCGCGTGCAGGTCGCTGGCGTCCTCGCGGATCAGTCGCACGTAGTCCGACGGCATCAGGGTGCCCTGCACCGCCTGGGTGGTGAACAGGAAGATGTCCCCCTGCTTGAGCGGCATCTCCACGTAGTCGATATCGAGGCTGACATCCATGCCCAGCGCCCGGGAGGGATAGCGGTAGCCGCCAAGGTCGGTGACGTGATCGCGACTGAGCTGCTCGAACTCGGCTCCGCGCAGGCGGAACACCAGCGTATCGCCCATATGAAAGAGATGCGCCGTCTGGCCCTGATAGACCATCGCCGACACCGAGCTCACGTAGCCACCATCGCGGACCTGACGACTCTGCCCGTAGCACCAGCCGTTGAGGGCGTGCAGCACCCGGTGCGCCGACACCTTGGCCCCCCAGTGCTCGGGCGTCGAGTAGAAGTCGGCCAGAAACCCCTGCACGCTGAGGTCGCCCGCCTGCTTGGCCAGCGGGTTGCGCGAGGTGGAATCGGTGATCAGCGCACTGGCGCCCTTGCTCGTCAGCAGCGCCGTCTCGTCGGGCACGCAGACCGACATCGAACTGCGATGCCGGCCGCGATCCGGCACCACGAAGGCCTGGCCGAAACTCAATGACAGTTGCGCGGATGCCACGACGATCTCCTTGTGTGTCAGCGACTTCGAGACCGCAAGGCCTCCCTCCATGAGCGCTCATGATACACGCCTGCCCGGGGGCCTGGCTCTCCCCCCCGTCGTCGACCCGCCTACCGGGGCCACGACGGCCACATCCCCGCTCGGACGACCTAGGTCGGGTTGGTAATCGCCGGAGCGGCCTCGTATAATTCGCCGGATTTCACCCGACGGCCACCCGCCAGGGCCACAAGCCCAGGGCCATAAGCCATAGAAGGACGCCCTCATGAACTTCGACAACATCCCCGCCGGCAAGGACCTGCCCAACGACCTCTACGTCGCCATCGAGATCCCGGCCAACCATGCCCCGGTCAAGTACGAGATCGACAAGGACATGGGCGCCCTGCTGGTCGACCGCTTCATGGCCACCCCGATGTTCTACCCGGCCAACTACGGCTTCATCCCGCACACCCTGGCCGACGACGGCGACCCGCTGGACGCCCTGGTCGTGACGCCGTATCCGGTCCAGCCCGGCAGCGTCATCCGCGCGCGCCCGGTCGGCATCCTGAACATGACCGACGAAGCCGGCGAAGACGCCAAGCTGGTCTGCGTGCCGCACGAAAAGCTGTCCAGCCTGTACGACGACGTCCAGGAAGTGACCGACCTGCCGGAACTGCTGCGCCAGCAGATCGCCCACTTCTTCGAGAACTACAAGGATCTCGAGAAGGGCAAGTGGGTCAAGGTGGAATCCTGGGAAGGCGTCGAGGCCGCCCGCAAGGCCATCGAGAAGGCCGCCGCGGCTCACGACAAGGCCTGATCGCCCGCGATCATGCCCGGACAGGAAGGGGCCGCCCGATGGGCGGCCCCTTCGTCATTCCGGCATGGCGACGGACTCAACGCGCCTCGTCGGCCTCCGGCATGGACAGGGCCTCACCGGCGGCGTCATTTTCCTCCGTCTCGACACCCACTTCCTCGACGCTCTCTTTATCGACGCCCTCTTCCGCGACGGCCTCTTCCCCACCGACCTCTTCCGCCGTCACGTCACCATCACCGTTCGCCGCGTCCCGAGGCGCCTTGACCCCGCCTTCGCTCGCCTCCGGCTCGGCAGCCACCTCCCGCGCCGTCTCGTTCTCTTCGGCGACGGTCTCCGCGCCGCTCTCCTGCCGAGCGTCGTCATCGGCCGCCGGCACCTCGAGGGCATCAAACTGCGTCGCCACCCCCTCGGCGAGCTCGCGGCTCAGGTCCCGGGCACGCAGCACATGATGCGCCATCACCAGCGAATGATTGGCGAACAGCCCGAAACCCGAGCCGTTGAGGATCACCGGGCTCCACAGCCGTCGCTGGCTCAGCTCGAGTTCGGCCAGCAGGGCCTCCCAGCGCATCGTCAGCCCGGCGGCCTCGATTCGCTCGGCCTGGTCGCGGTGCATCGCCACGAGCAGACGATGAAGGGCCCAGGCCTGGCCGCGGGCCTCGAAGAAGACGTTGTCGAGCCGGTACCACGGCGTCTCCGTGGGCAGCCCCTCGGTGTCGAGGTCCAGCCCGGCCAGGGCTTCGGGACTGCCGACGCTGGCCGAGAGGCGACGTCCCATGTCGTCGAGCCTCCGGGTCACGCCGTTCAACCAGGCCGCAATCCCCTGGCCATCGGCAGCGAAGGCGGCCTGACCGCCGCCAAGCGTCTGGCGATAGCCGTCGAGGGCGGCGCGGGCCTGCTCGAGTCGACGCTCGGTGGAGGGATAGAACCAGTCGTCGGCATCGCCCTCCAGCGCCGTGCGCGCGGCATCCAGCGCCGCGGCGTCGCTGCCGGCGATGGTCGGCAGCGACTGGCTCATCCAGCGCGCCTGGCCGAGCACACCGAGCTCCCAGGCGGGCATGTTGTCGAGCCATACCCCAGGCGGGGCCAGGTCGTTGCGCAGATAGCCGCCCGGCTTGTCGAGCAGCGTCCCCACCAGGCCCGACAGGCCACCCACGACGGCCATGCCCGGCGCCGTGTCGGAGGCGGCGACGGCGTCATCCGACACCGGCTCTAACGCCGGCGTGCGGCTCCACCAGACGCCCAACCCCAGCGCCACGACCAGCGCGATCACCAGCACCGCCAGCAGCGGCTTCCAGATCCAACCGTATTGCGGACGCTCCAGCGTCTCTTTACTGCGGCGACGCCGTTCGGCCGCCCGTCGCTTCGATGCCATGATAGGGTTTCCCTGACGATGTGGGCTCGGAATCCGCCGAGCTGCGACGGCAAGGCGCATCCACAGCTACCCAGCCGCTACGATATGCTAACGCCGATGCCGAACCGGCACCGCTGCTTCCCGCATCAGAGCATAGCGGCCGACGCCGTGGAACCCCATGCCCCACCACGGGTCACAAACCCGCCGCCGTCTTCGCGGCGGCGCCATCGATGACGCTCACTCACGCTCAAGGACCACCCCGTGCCGCACGCCCGCCGCTTGATAAGCCTGCTTCTGCTGTTATGGATCCCGCTCATCGCCCAGGCACAGTGGTTCGACGACGACGGCGGCAGCGACGGCGACTTCCTGCCCGTCGAGGAGGCCTTCCAGCCCAGCGCCTGGCACGACGGCGAGACGCTGACGATCGGCGTCGAGAACGCCGACGGCTACTATCTCTATCGCCATCGATTCAGTGTCGACAGCGCAACCCCGGGCGTCAGCCTCGGCGAGCCTCGCCTGCCGGCCGGCACGGCCAAGACCGATGAATTCCTCGGCGACGTGCGCGTCTTTTACGATCGGGTCACCTTCACGGTGCCCATCGAGCGCGCCGGCGGCAACGCCGAGGGCCCGCTCGACCTGACGTTCGGCTTCCAGGGCTGTGCCGATGCCGGCCTCTGCTATCCGCCCGAGAGCGTCTCGCTGCAGGCGCCCGAGGGGCAAGCCCCCGCCGCCTTCGCCGACGTCGATCCGACGCCACCGGGCGGCAACAGCCGGGACGCTGCCGGCACGACCGGCGGCGCGCCCACGGCCCCGATCAGCGAGGATGGCCGCTTCAGCGCCCTGCTCGCGGAAGCCAGCCTGCCGCTGGTGTTGGGCCTCTTCTTCCTCGCCGGCCTGGGCCTGACCTTCACCCCCTGCGTGCTGCCGATGATCCCGATCCTGTCCTCGATCATCGTCGGCCAGCAGCCCAGCCGTTACCGCGCCTTCGCGCTGTCGCTGTCCTACGTGGCCGGCATGGCGCTGACCTACGCCGTCGCGGGCGTGCTGATGGGCAGCTTCGGCGCCGGGCTGAATCTTCAGGCCAGGCTCCAGTCGCCCCCGGTACTGATCGGTTTCGCGGCGCTGTTCACGCTGTTCGCCCTGGCCATGTTCGGCGCCTTCGACCTGCGCCTGTCGCCGCGGCTGTCCGGGCGCATCGAGGCCTGGCAGACCCGTGCCCAGCGGAGCGGCCCGGCCGGCCTGGCGCTGGCCGGCGCACTCTCGGTACTGGTGGTCTCACCCTGCGTCTCGGCGCCGCTGGCCGGCGCCATGGTGTTCATCTCCTCGACCGGCGATGCCGCGATGGGCGGCGCCGCCCTGCTGGCCCTGGCGCTCGGCATGGGTGTGCCGCTGCTGCTGGTCGGCACCTTCGGCCCGGCCCTGCTGCCGCGCACCGGCGCCTGGATGACCGGCATCAAGGCCGCCTTCGGCATCCTGCTGCTGGGCGTCGCCGTATGGCTGATCGAGCGCCTGGTGCCGGGCCCCGTGGCGCTGTTGCTATGGGCCGCCCTGGCCATCGGCGCGGCGCTGGCCCTCGGCGCCTTGAGCCTGAACACGCCGCCGGGCTGGGCCCGGGCCCGCCAGGCGCTGGGCCTCCTGCTGCTGACATGGGGCGTGACCCTGGTGATCGGCGCCTCCAGCGGCGCCGAGGACCCGCTGCGCCCGCTGGCCCAGCGCGAGGCTGCCGCCACTGACGGTGTCGGCGCCCTCGAGCCGGCGACCGTGGTCACCCGCCTCGACGAGCTGGACGCCGCTCTCGCCACGGCGGACCGGCCGGTGTTCGTCGACGTCACCGCGGACTGGTGCATCTCGTGCAAGGTCATGAAGCGCGAGGTCTACCCCGCCCCGCCGGTGGCCGAGGCGCTCGCGAGCTTCCACCGCATCGAGGTCGACGTGACCGATACCGACGCCGACAGCCGGGCGCTGCTGGAACGCTTCGAACTGTTCGGCCCACCGAGCCTGCTATTCTTCGACGACGGTCGCGAACTGCGCCAGGCGCGCATCCAGGGCGAGGTCGACGCCGATCGACTGGCCCGCCACCTGGAGGGCGTCAGCGCCTCGCTCGACGCCGGCAGCCGCCCGGGCTAGGGTTCATTGGCGAACGCCGTTCGGGCCGCTGGACATCGCCCATGAATTTCGGCAAACTCCGCCCACACCGCTTTTCGAGGCCGATAGAGGCGACAAGAGACGCCATCTTGCCGCGATCTATAGCAAGTTAGCCGTGGTTGACTGCGCCGGCCGCTACCCCCGAACTCACCATCGAGACGACGTCATATGGATATTCGCAAGGTCAAGAAGCTGATCGAGCTGCTGGAAGAGTCGAACATCAGCGAGATCGAGATCCAGGAAGGCGAAGAGTCTGTGCGCATCAGCCGTCACCCCAACGGCACCGCCTACCCGCAGCCGGCCGCTCCCGCCTGGCCGGCCGCACCGGCCCAGCCCGCCGCTCCGGCCCCGCAGGCACCGGCCGCTGCCGCCGAGCCCGCCGCCGAGCAGGCGCCGGCCTACCAGGGCCAGGAAGTGCTGTCACCGATGGTCGGCACCTTCTACCGCGCCCCGGCCCCGGGCGCCAAGCCCTTCGCCGAAGTCGGCCAGAGCGTCAAGAAGGGTGAAACCATCTGCATCGTCGAGGCGATGAAGATGATGAACCAGATCGAGGCCGATCGTGACGGCGTCATCGAGGCCTTCCTGGTCGACGACGGCGAACCGGTCGAATTCGAGCAGCCGATGGTCGTCATCTCCTGATCCCTTCACCCACATTGGCGGACTCCATCATGCTGGACAAGGTTCTCATCGCCAATCGCGGCGAGATCGCTCTGCGTATCCTGCGCGCCTGCAAGGAGCTGGGCATTCGCACGGTCGCGGTCCACTCCAAGGCCGACCGCGACCTGATGCACGTGCGCCTGGCCGACGAGGCCGTGTGCATCGGCCCGGCCTCCTCCGCGCAGTCCTACCTCAACATCCCGGCGCTGATCAGCGCCGCCGAGGTCACCGACTCGAGCGCCATCCACCCCGGCTACGGCTTCCTCTCCGAGAACGCCGACTTCGCCGAGCAAGTGGAACGCTCCGGCTTCACCTTCATCGGCCCCCGCGCCGAGACCATTCGCCTGATGGGCGACAAGGTCAGCGCCATCGAGGCCATGAAGAAGGCCGGCGTGCCGACCGTGCCGGGTTCCAACGGCCCGCTGGGCGACGACGAGGGCGAGATCCTCGCCACCGCGCGGCGCATCGGCTACCCGGTGATCATCAAGGCGGCCGCCGGCGGCGGTGGACGCGGCATGCGCGTGGTGCACACCGAGGGCCACCTGCTCTCCGCGGTGACCGTGACCCGCACCGAGGCCCACTCGGCCTTCGGCGACGGCACCGTCTACATGGAGAAGTTCCTCGAGAACCCGCGCCACGTCGAGGTCCAGGTGCTGGCCGACGGCCAGGGCAATGCCATCCACCTCTATGACCGCGACTGCTCGCTGCAGCGCCGTCACCAGAAGGTGCTCGAGGAAGCCCCGGCCCCGGGCCTCGACCCGGACGCCCGTGCCCAGGTGCTCAAGGCCTGTACCGACGCCTGCATCGAGATCGGCTACCGCGGCGCCGGCACCTTCGAGTTCCTGTACGAGAACGGCCAGTTCTTCTTCATCGAGATGAACACCCGCGTGCAGGTCGAGCACCCGGTCACCGAGATGGTCACCGGCGTCGACATCGTCCGCGAACAGCTACGCATCGCCTCCGGCCTGCCGCTGTCCGTGAGCCAGGACGAGATCGAGCTCAGCGGTCACGCCTTCGAGTGCCGCATCAACGCCGAAGACGCCCGGACCTTCATGCCCTCCCCGGGCAAGGTCACCCTCTACCACCCGCCGGGTGGCATCGGGGTGCGCATGGACTCCCACGTCTACACCGGCTACTCGGTGCCGCCGCACTACGACTCCCTGATCGGCAAACTGATCACCTGGGGCGTCGACCGCGAGACGGCGCTGACCCGCATGCGCAACGCCCTGGACGAGCTGCTGGTCGAAGGCATCAAGACCAACACCGACCTGCACAAGGATCTGGTCCGCGACGGCTATTTCCAGCAGGGCGGCGTCAACATCCACTACCTGGAGAAGAAGCTGGGCCTCTGAGCCCGGTCGACACTCCTCCGGCAGCGGGGCGGCTTGGCCGCCCCGCCGTCGTTTCCTCACGCGATTCCCGGGAGTTCCCATGCCCTGGCTGCAACTCAAGGCCCGCATCGCCCCCGAGCAGGCCGACCTGCTCGAGGAACTGCTGCTGGACGAAGGCGCCACCGCCATCACCCTCCAGGACGCCCAGGACGACCCGCTGTTCGAACCCGAGCGCGGCACCACACCGCTGTGGGACGAGACGGTGCTGACCGGCCTCTACGACGATCTCGAGGGCCTGCCCGCGATGCTCGAACGCCTGGCCGGCGCCTGGTCCGAGGCCATGCCCGGCGAGCCCTGCCCCGAGATCGAGCACGAGCTGCTCGACGATCGCGACTGGGAGCGCGCCTGGATGGACGACTTCGAGCCCCTACAGATGGGCCAGAAGCTGTGGATCGTGCCGAGCTGGCACGAGGCGCCGGACCCCCAGGCGGTCAACCTGCATCTCGATCCCGGCCTGGCCTTCGGCACCGGCACCCACCCCACCACGGCGCTGTGCCTTTCGTGGCTCGACGGCCTGGCCGTGGCCGGCGAGCTCGACGGCCGCGAGGTGCTGGACGTGGGCTGCGGTTCCGGCATTCTCGCCATCGCCGCACTCAAGCTCGGCGCGAACTCGGCCCGGGGCACCGACATCGATCCCCAGGCGCTCGCCGCCAGCCGCGACAACGCCGAGCGCAACGGCGTCGAGGAAGACGACTTCGCGCTCCACTACCCGGAGCAGCTCGACGCCGCGGCGCGCTTCCCGGTGGTGATCGCCAACATCCTGGCCGGCCCGCTGGTCGAGCTGTCCGGCGAGATCGCCGGGCGCGTGGCGCCGGGCGGCCGCCTGGCGCTGTCCGGCATCCTCGAGGCCCAGGCCGACGAGGTGCGCGAGGCCTACGAGGCGCGCGGCCTGATCATGGACGAGCCCGAAGTGCGCGAGGGCTGGGTGCGCCTCACCGGACGCCGCGCCGCCGACGGCTGACCGGATGGGCCCGGCGGCGGGCGACGCTCTGCCGCACACCGATCCTTCACCCAGGCCATCGGGGGGCGTATGATATGTCCCCCCTTCGAACCATCGATCTCGACCATGCCCGACTCACGTCCCCTGCCGCGCATCGGCTCTCATGCGTTGCCGAACCGGGTGATCCTGGCCCCCATGGCCGGCGTCACCGACCGCCCCTTCCGCGCGCTCTGCCGGCGGCTGGGCGCGGGCCTGGTGGTGGGCGAGATGGTGACCTCGGACCCGAATCTGTGGCACACCCGCAAGTCGCGACTGCGCATGGACCATCGCGGCGAGCCCGGCCCTCGCGCCGTGCAGATCGCCGGCGGCGACGCCGAGATGCTCGCCGAGGCGGCACGGCTCAACGCCGAGATGGGCGCCGAGATCATCGACATCAACATGGGCTGTCCGGCCAAGAAGGTCTGCAACAAGGCCGCCGGCTCGGCGCTGCTGCGGGACGAGGCGCTGGTGGCCGAGATCCTCGAATCGGTGGTCGCCGCGGTGGACGTGCCGGTGACGCTGAAGATCCGCACCGGCTGGTGCGCCGACAGCAACAACGGCGTGCGGGTGGCGAAGCTGGCCGAGAACGCCGGCATCCAGGCGCTGGCCGTGCACGGCCGTCACCGCCAGCAGCGCTACGGCGGCGAGGCCGAGTACGACACCATCGCCGCCATCAAGGCCGCGGTGAAGCTGCCGATCTTCGCCAACGGCGATGTCGACTCGCCCGAGAAGGCCCGCCACGTCCTCGACTATACTGGGGCGGATGCGGTGATGATCGGCCGCGGCGCCCAGGGCAACCCTTGGATCTTCCGCGAGATCGATCACTACCTGCGACACGGCCAGCGCCTCGCGGCGCCCGACGACGCCGAACGCTCGGCGGTGCTCCACGGCCACCTGGTGGCCCTGCACGACTTCTATGGCGAGCACATGGGGGTGCGCATCGCCCGCAAGCATCTCGGCTGGTACCTGGCCGGCGATGCACGCCTCGACGACGACGGACGACGTGCCCTGCGCGCCACCTTCAATGGCCTGGACAGCCCCGCTGACCAGTGCCGCTTCATCGACGAACTCTTTCGTCATGACCCCGCCACGGCGCCGCACCGTGTCGCCCGGGCCATGACGCCGGATGGAACCTGTGCCGCATGACCAGCAGCCAAGCCCTTGACCAGAATTCCGCGCTGACCGAGCTGGACGCCCGAGCCTCCCGGCGCCTCGACGAGGCCGACGGCAGCGCGCTGAGCCCCCACGGCGACGTGCCCCTGCGCGAGGCCGTCGACGCCGCCATGCGACGCTACTTCGACCACCTCGACGGCGGCGACGTCACCGACCTTCACGCCATGGTGATGGCCGAGGTCGAGGCGCCGCTGCTGGCCTCGGTGCTCGAGAACGCCCAGGGCAACCAGACCCGCGCCGCCGAGATGCTCGGCCTCAACCGCGGCACCCTGCGCAAGAAGCTCAAGCACTACGGGCTGATCTGAATTCCCGCGAGGGCGCCATCGAGCGCCCTCGCTTGCGTTTCGATGTTCCCTCAACGCCCAACAGAGTGACCTTCATGTCCCAAGCCTCTTCCACTCCGGTCCGTCGCGCCCTGATCAGCGTGTCCGACAAGACCGGCATCGTCGACTTCGCCCGCGGCCTCAGCGACCAGGGCGTCGAGCTGCTCTCCACCGGCGGCACCTTCCGCCTGCTGCAGGAGAACGGCATTCCGGTCACCGAGGTCTCCGAGCACACCGGCTTCCCCGAGATCATGGATGGCCGCGTCAAGACCCTGCATCCGAAGATCCACGGCGGCATCCTCGGCCGTCGCGGCCAGGACGACGCGGTGATGGCCGAGCACGACATCGCACCGATCGACATGGTGGTGGTCAACCTGTATCCGTTCTCGGCCACCGTGGCGCGTCCGGACTGCAGCCTCGAGGACGCCATCGAGAACATCGACATCGGCGGCCCGACCATGGTCCGCTCCTGCGCCAAGAACCACGCCTACACCACCATCGTGGTCGACGCCGGCGACTACGGCCGCGTGCTCGAGGAAGTCGCCCAAGGCGGCATGCAGCAGGCCACCCGCTTCGACCTGGCGGTCAAGGCCTTCGAACACACCGCCGGCTACGACGCCGCCATCGCCGATTACCTCGGCCAGCGCGTCGAGGGCGGCGAGGACGGCTTCCCGCGCACCTACAACCTGCAGTTCCACAAGAAGCAGTCCATGCGCTACGGCGAGAACCCGCACCAGTCCGCGGCCTTCTACGTCGAGGCCGGCTGCCAGGAGCCCAGCGTCTCCACCGCCGAGACCCTGCAGGGCAAGCCGCTGTCGTTCAACAACGTGGCCGACACCGACTCCGCGCTGGAGTGCGTGAAGAGCTTCGCCGAGACCGCCTGCGTGATCGTCAAGCACGCCAACCCGTGCGGCGTGGCCGTCGGCGCCAGCCAGCTCGAGGCCTACGACAAGGCCTTCGCCACCGACCCGACCAGTGCCTTCGGCGGCATCATCGCCTTCAACACCCCGCTGGACACCGAGACCGCCCGCGCCATCATCGACCGCCAGTTCGTCGAGGTGATCATCGCCCCCGGGGTCGAGGACGCGGCCCGCGAGATCGTCGCCGAGAAGAAGAACGTGCGCCTGCTCGACATCTCCGCGCACTGGCCCGGCGAGCGCGAGCACGCCCACGACCTCAAGCGCGTCACCGGCGGCCTGCTGGTCCAGGACCGCGACCTGGGCATGGTCGGCCGCGACGAGCTGACCGTGGTCACCGAGCGCGTCCCCAGCGAGCAGGAAATGCGTGACCTGGCCTTCGCCTGGAAGGTCGGCAAGTACGTCAAGTCCAACGCCATCGTCTACGTCAAGGACGGCCAGACCATCGGCGTGGGCGCCGGCCAGATGAGCCGCGTCTACTCGGCCAAGATCGCCGGCATCAAGGCCGCCGACGAAGGCCTGTCCGTGCCCGGCTCGGTGATGGCCAGCGATGCCTTCTTCCCGTTCCGCGACGGCATCGACGCCGCCGCCAAGGCCGGCATCACCGCGGTGATCCAGCCCGGCGGCTCCATGCGCGACCAGGAAGTGATCGACGCCGCCAACGAGGCCGGCATCGCCATGGTGTTCACCGGCATGCGCCACTTCCGCCACTGAGCGGAGAGGAAAACGCTGGAGCTCGGCCATGCGTCGTTGAAAAGCGGCATCAAGATGCTCATTTGCTAAAGCAAACTCCGCTCTTTCGCCGCTTTTCGCCTAGCCTGACCTTCGCCCAGCCGTTTTCTCTGGTATCTGGAAAGAAACACCCCGCCGAGCATGCTCGGCGGGGTGTTTGTCTTCCGACTTCCAGGCGCGTAGGGCCGATCTTCAGGCTCCCGGTCTAGCCACCGAGGTCGATGCACAGATACTTGGTCTCGAGGAACTCCTCGATGCCCTGGTGACCGCCCTCACGACCGAGGCCGGAGGCCTTGACCCCGCCGAAGGGCGCCGCGGCGTTGGAGATCAGCCCGGTGTTGATGCCGACCATGCCGTACTCCAGCGCCTCGGAGACGCGCCATACGCGTCCCAGGTCGCGGGAATAGAAGTAGGAGGCCAGGCCGAACTCGGTGTCGTTGGCCATGGCCACGGCATCCTCTTCGTCGTCGAAGGGGAAGACCGCGGCCAGCGGGCCGAAGGTCTCCTCGGTGGCGACCTTCATGCTGTCGTTGGCGGCGTTGATCAGGGTCGGCGTGAAGAAGTTGCCGCCCAGCGGATGCGGATGGCCGCCGAGCAGCAGCTCGGCGCCGTGGTCCACGGCGTCCTGGACGTGCTCGGAGACCTTGGCCACCGCCTTGTCGTCGATCAGCGGGCCGATATTGACGCCTGACTGGGTGCCGTCCCCCACCTTGAGCTCGCTGTTCATGGCCACCGCCAGCTTCTCGCAGAAGGCGTTGACCACGCTGGACTGCACCAGGAAGCGGTTGGTGCACACGCAGGTCTGGCCGGCGTTGCGGAACTTGGCGGCCATGGCGCCTTCCACGGCGGCGTCGAGATCGGCGTCCTCGAACACGATGAAGGGCGCGTTGCCGCCGAGCTCCAGCGAGATCTTCTGCACGTGGCGCGAGGCCTGGCTCATCAGCTCGCGGCCCACCTCGGTGGAGCCGGTGAAGGTGATCTTGCGCACCACCGGGGACTCGGTCAGCGCCGCGGCGATCTCCGAGGCGCGCCCGGGGACCACGTTGAACACGCCGCGCGGCACCCCGGCGCGCTCGGCCAGGAGCGCCAGCGCGGTGGCGGAGAACGGCGTCTGGCTGGCCGGCTTGACCACGAAGGTGCAGCCCGCGGCCAGCGCGGCGCCGGCCTTGCGCGTGATCATCGCCGCCGGGAAGTTCCAGGGCGTGATGGCGCCGACCACGCCGATCGGCTGCTTGGTGACCAGGATGCGCTGCTGGGACTGAGCGGCGGGAATGGTCTCGCCGTAGACCCGGCGGGCCTCCTCGGCGAACCAGCGCAGGAAGCTCGCCGCATAGGCGATCTCGCCGGCGGCTTCCTTGAGCGGCTTGCCCTGTTCGAAGGTCATGATCATGGCCAGGTCGTCCTGATGCTCGAGCATCAGGTCGTGCCACTTCATCAGGATATCGGCCCGTTCCTGGGCGGTGAGGGCACGCCAGGCCGGCAGGGCCGCGTCGGCGGCGGCGATGGCGCGCTCTGTCTCGGCGCGGCCGAGCCGGGGCACGTCGCCCATGGGCTCACCGGTGGCGGGATTGATCACGTTGATCTGCTCGCCGCTGTCGGCGGCGACCCAGCTGCCGTCGATGTAGGCGAACGGGCAGTAGAGCTGGGTTTCCTTCAGGGCTTCCATGGTTGACTCCTGGCGTGCGGCCTTGCGGGGATGCACCTCATGCTAAGCGCAAGCCCCCCGACACGCCAACCGCTCATCCATGAGCGATCTTCAACCCTTCGCGCGGCGATACCCCTGCCGTCTCAACCCTCGCGCCGCGCCTCGCGGGAGTCGGAGAGCGTGATCGACACCGAGTCGGCGAAGCGCAGGGCATGGGGCTTGTCGATCTCGACCTGAGCGGCGAGCACCTGCTCGTAGCTCATCACCAGGTCGAGCACCTCACGGGTCATGCGCTCCAGCAGCTGGAAGCGATGCCCCTCCACGTGGGCGATCACTTCCTTGGTGATGGAGCGATAGTTCAGCGCCTGCTCGATGTGATTGAAGGCCACCGCCTTGTCGGCGCGATAGCGGATCACCATGTTGATCACCACGTCCTGGCGATTCTGGATCTCCTCTTCCTTGATGCCGACATGGGTCCTCAGGCGCAGATCCTTGATACGGATCGTGGCCAGATCGTGATCGAGGTGCTCGTCGCCCAGCGCGTGCAGTGGCATATCGCTCTCCTTCGCGGCCTCAGCGGCCTTGAACCAGGGTCAGGAACTCCTGGCGCGTGCTCTGGTGCTCGCGGAAGGCACCGAGCATCACCGAGGAGGTCATGCTGGAATTCTGTTTCTCGACGCCGCGCATCATCATGCACAGGTGACGCGCCTCGACGACCACGGCCACGCCGCGGGCTTCGGTGACCTGCTGCACCGCTTCGGCGATCTGGCGCGTCAGGTTCTCCTGAATCTGCATGCGACGGGCGTACATATCCACGATCCGGGCGAACTTGGACAGCCCCAGCACCTTGCCCCGCGGCAGATAGGCGATGTGGCACTTGCCGATGAACGGCAGCAGGTGATGCTCGCACATCGAGTACAGCTCGATGTCCTTCACCAGCACCATCTCGTCGGTCTCGGAGGCGAAGACCGCGCCGTTGACGATCTCCTCCAGCGACTGCTGATAGCCGTGGTTGAGGAACTGCATGGCCTTGGCGGCCCGCTTGGGGGTGTCACGGAGCCCCTCGCGTTCGGGGTCCTCTCCCAGTCCCTCGATGATCTGGCGGTAGTGGTTGGCGAGATGTTCGGTCATGGTCAGGCCCCATGCAGAGTCGTGATGTCGGTGCGTCGGCGATGGCCCGGCCACACACATTATACATAAATTATTCAAAAAACCGCTTTTGTACAACCAGCGGCTCGGGGAACGCATTATTCTAGCGCAAGGCGCCGCCCGACGCAGTGCCATGGCGGCCTCGGCATCCGATTGGAGCGACGCCATGTCGCGCCAGGGCGGCTTCTTGCCGCCGATGGCTATGGTAGAGTTGGGCCGACCCTCTTCTTTCGACCCGCTGCCTGCCGAGCACCGACATGTTCAAGCCGACGATCCTGCTGATGGCAACTGCCCTGACCCTGCCGAGCCTGGCGATGGGCGATACCCTCTCCCTGCCCGCCGACGCTCGGGTCGCCATGGCCCTGGTCGACGACCTGACCCTCGACGCCGAGACCCCGCGCCTCGACGACGTGGTGATGCACCCGGTCCACAGCGAGCGGGGCAGCCACCGCCTCCCCGACTACTGCGTCGTCACCGGCGATGCCCGGCGCAACGGCGAGCGCGTGCGGCTGACCGCCAGCGCCCTGACCTGCATCGAGACCGCCGGCGCCGACAGCGCCATCTACAGCGGCGAACTCACTGCCGGCGCCTACGACGCGGACGGCGACTTCGGCCTCGCGGCTTGCCAGGGCGACCGCTGCCGGCTGACGCCGGATGACGTCTTCGTGCTGACGCTGACCCGGCCGCTGAGCCTGGAACAGCAGGCGAACCCCTCCGCGGAGATCAACGCCCGTCGCCGCCAGCACGACGCCGACGAGGCCGCCGACCAGCCGTAACCGGCACTCAGGCGATCAGGCGGCGACAAGGCGCTGTGTGAAAAGTCGGCGAGCGAAGGTTAGACAAGGCAAAAATTAGCAAAAAGGCGGAGTTTACGATCGGTAAATGAGCATTTTGATCGGACTCGCGCCCGAGCTGATTTTTAACACCGTATAACCAAGCGCAGACACTTTTCGGGCAGTGCCTAGGACAGCCAGCGGGCCGTGCCGTCCAGCATCACCCGCTGCTGCTCGAGCTCGCGCAGGTGAGCGTCCCAGTAGCCGGCATCCGCCAGCCATGGAAACGCCTGCGGAAAGGCCGGATCCTCCCAGCGCGCCACCAGCCAGGCGCTGTGGCGCATCAGCCGCAGCGCACGCAGCGGCTCCACCAGCGCCAGCTCGCCACGATCGAAGTCGCGATGCTGCTCATAGCCCTCGATCACCTCGGAGAGCTGCATCTGGCGCTCGCCCTCGTCCTCGGCGGTGAGCAGCATCCACAGGTCCTGCACCGCCGGCGCCATCAGGCAGTCGTCGAAGTCCACCAGCGCGAAGTGCTCGTCGCGGCCCAGCATGTTGCCCAGGTGGCAATCGCCCTGGACCCGCAGCTCTCGTGCCGGCCAGTCCCGGGTGCCGAGCGCCTCGATCAGGCCCCGGCTGATGCGCTCGTAGGCCGGGCGCTGATGATCCGTCAGCCAGCGGCTAGCCAGCACCGTCTCGGCGGCCTCCTCGGCCATCGCCCGCGGCGCCAGCTGGCGACGATGCACGAAGGCCCGGCGCTCGCCCACCACATGCACGGCGCCGATGGTCTCGCCGAGGGCGAACAGGTGCTCGGGATTGTCCAGCTCCGGCGCCTGGCCGGGCAGATGAGGAAACAGCGCGAAGCGGAAGTCGTCGTGGCGGTGCAGGCTCGCCCCCGCGTCATCGCGCCAGGGGGCGGCCACCGTCACACCGGCCGCCTCGAGCTCGGCCAGGAAGTCGTGCTCCTCCTGGATCTGGGCGTCGGTCCAGCGGCCCGGGCGATAGAACTTGACCACCCAGCGGCGACGCTCGTCGTCATGCACCAGGTAGACCCGGTTCTCGTAGCTGTTGAGCGCGAAGGGCTCGCCCGGCAGCCAGAAGCCCAGGGACTCCACCGCCGCCACGACCCGGGCGGGCTCGAGGCGAGCAAAGGGATGAATCGCATCGGTCATGGGCGTTCTCGTCGCAGGCAAAACGCCATGGTAACAAAGCCGCCCGGCCTGCCGCGCCGGCGGCCTGGAAATCGTCCCCGCGCCTGCCCTATGCTGGTGCATTCATCGGCACGGTGCCCGATGCACTTCACGGACATCCCGGCCGGAGACACGCCATGGAACTGCTCACCTGGATCACCTACCTCGGCGTGATCGTCGCCCTGATCATCTTCCCCGGCCCGGTGGCGCTGCTCTGCACCAGCCACGGCCTGCGCTTCGGCCGCCGCCGCGCCACGGCCACCGTGTGCGGCGGCACCCTGGCCTCGCTGGCGCTGATGGTGCTGTCGTCGCTGGGCCTCGGTGCCATCCTGGCCGCTTCGGAGACCGCCTTCCACGTGCTGAAGCTCCTCGGCGGCGCCTATCTCGTGATCCTCGGCCTTCAGGCCTGGCGCCGCTCCGGCGACGACTCGCCGCTGGACGTCCCGGACGCCGCCGCGGCGCCCCCATCCGCGAACACCTCCAGCCTCCGCCTGTTCCGCCAGGGCTTTCTGGTCGGCATCAGCAATCCCAAGGATCTGCTGTTCTTCGCCGCCCTGTTCCCCAACTTCATCGACGTGGGTGAGCCCCAGCTGGTGCAGTTCGCCATCCTCGCCGCCACCTGGGCGGTGATCGACCTCAGCCTGATGTAGCTCTACGCCGCCATGGGCTCGGGCCTCGGCCAGTGGTTCCGCCATCCCGGCCGGGCCAGGGGCTTTCATCGCGCCACCGGCGGCCTGTTCATGGCCGCGGGCGGCTCGCTGATCGCCACGTCGCATTGATCCCGCTTCCTTCTCCCGCGAGAGGCCTGCCGCCGTGTATCGACTGCATATCGCCAACAAGAACTACTCGTCCTGGTCGCTGCGCCCCTGGCTGCTGATGAGCGAGATGGCCATTCCCTTCGAGGAACGGCTGACGCCCTTCGTCGCCGACGCGAACTGGGCCTCGTTTCGCGCCTTCTCGCCCACCGGCCAGGTGCCCTGCCTGATCGACGGCGAGCTCGCCGTCTGGGACTCCCTCGCCATCGTCGAGTATCTGGCCGAACGCCATCCGGGCGTGTGGCCGACGTCGGCCGACGCCCGCGCCTGGGCGAGATCGGCCTGCGCCGAGATGCACTCCGGCTTCCGGGCGCTGCGAGACGAATGCCCCATGAACTGCGGGCTGCGCGTGCGGGTCACGACGCCTTCCGAGCCGCTGAGGCACGACCTGGCGCGTCTGGAAGAGCTCTGGACGCAAGGACTGGAGACGTTCAGCGGCCCCTTCCTGGCCGGAGAAACATTCACCGCAGTGGACGCCTTCTTCGCCCCGGTCGCCTTTCGCGTGCAAGGCTTCGACCTGCCCCTCGGCGCGGCCGCCCGCGGCTACGTCGAGCGGCTGCTGGCCCTGCCCGGCATGCAGGCCTGGTACCGGGCCGCCCTCGCCGAGCCCTGGCGCGACCAACCCCACGAGCGCAAGACCCTGGCCGCCGGCGAGCGGCTGGTCGACCACCGTGACGCCTCCACGGCCTGATCCCCCGGCAAGGCCGCTAGGCGCTGCCGTGGCCCGGCGGCGTCCTGGCAATCGCCCAGGCCTCGACCTCCTCGGCGCCCGCCCGGCGACAGGCCCGGGCCAGGGCGTCGAGGGTGGCGCCGGTGGTCATGACGTCATCGAGCAGCGCCACCCGAGGCGGCAGCGCCTGCGGCATCTCAAAGGCCCCGCGCAGGTTGCCCCGCCGCCCTCGCCGGCCGAGGCCCCGCTGGCTCGGCGTATCCTTCGTCCGCCGGGCCAGGATGAGCGGCACCTCGAGCCTCGCCGCCAGCCGTTCGGCCAGCCAGCGACCCTGATCGAAACCGCGCTCCCGGGCGCGTCGCGGATGCAGCGGCACGGCGATCAGAGCCTGGGGCGGCGCGATGCCGGCCTGGCCTTTTTTCACCCCCTCTTTCATCCCCTCTTCCAGCCCCTCCTCCAGTAACGTCAGCAGCAGCGTGCCGGCCCGCGGCGAGGCATGGAACTTGAAGCGCTGCATCAGCCCCGCCACCTCGCCCTCGTAGCGCAGCGGCACTCGGGCGCGAAGGTAGGCCGGCGGCCGACGCAGGCAGTGGCCACAGGGTCGTGGGATGACGCTGGCCGGGAGCGGCTCGGCGCAGACCGGGCAGGCCGCGCGATTCCAGGGCAGCGCCGCGTGGCAGTCGGCGCACCAGGGGCGGCCGGGCTCGCAGGCCGCCAGGCAGAAGGCGCAGCGGCCCGGCAACGCGCGGCGCAGCCAGTCGTCAACCTCATGACGCCACAAGGTTGACATACCGACCTGCCTACGTACCCTATCGGTCAACTCACGAACCCGTGCCCAGTTGACCATAAGCGAGCCCCTCATGCCTGCCCAGCCCCACGACAACGCCCCGGTTGATCTGACCCTAGCCAGTCGTCCGGACCTTCGCCACGACTGGTCCCTCGAGGAGATCGAGGCGCTGTTCGCGCTGCCCTTCAACGACCTGATGTTCCGCGCCCAGCAGGTCCACCGCGCGCACTTCGATGCCAACGCCGTGCAGGTCTCCACCCTGCTGTCGATCAAGACCGGCGCCTGCCCGGAGGACTGCAAGTACTGCCCGCAGTCCGGCCACTACAACACCGGGCTCGGCAAGGAGAAGCTGCTCGAGATCGAGAAGGTGGTGAACCAGGCCAAGGCCGCCAAGGAGGCCGGCGCCAGCCGCTTCTGCATGGGCGCCGCCTGGCGCAGCCCGCGCGAGAAGGATCTCGAGGTGGTCATGGAGATGGTCAGCCAGGTCAAGGCGCTGGGGCTCGAGACCTGCATGACCCTGGGCATGGTCGACGTCGATCAGGCCAAGCGCCTGTCCGAGGCCGGGCTCGACTACTACAACCACAACCTCGATACCTCGCCGGACTACTACGGCGAGATCATCACCACCCGCAGCTACGCCGATCGCCTGGACACCCTGGCCAACGTGCGCGAGGCGGGCATGAAGGTCTGCTCCGGCGGCATCCTGGGCATGGGCGAGGCACCCCGCGACCGCGCCGCCCTGCTCCAGCAGCTGGTGCGCCTGGAGCCGCATCCCGAGTCGGTGCCGATCAACATGCTGGTCAAGGTGCCGGGCACCCCGATGGAGCACGCCGAGGACCTGGACCCGCTGGAGTTCATCCGCGCCATCGCCGTGGCCCGCATCCTGATGCCGAAGAGCCACGTGCGCCTGTCCGCCGGCCGCGAGCAGATGGACGAGTCCACCCAGGCCATGGCCTTCCTGGCCGGTGCCAACTCGATCTTCTACGGCGACACCCTGCTGACCACCGGCAACCCCCAGGTGGAGCGCGACCGGGCGCTGTTCGACAAGCTCGGCTTGCACCCGGAGCAGCGCGAGACCTGCGCCGACGACGAGAAGACCGAGGCCGCCCTGGAAGCCGCCATGCGCGAGCGCCAGGACGACGCCCTGTTCTACGACGCCACCGGAGCCTGACCCCATGGCCGAGACCTGGTCGCGTCGCCTGGCCGAGCGGGCCGAGACCCGCCGCGCCGAGGGGCTGTGGCGCGCCCGGCCCACCGTGGGGCCGGAAGACGACCGGCTCGACTTCGCCGGCAACGACTATCTCGGCCTGGCCCGCGACCCGCGCCTCGCCGAGGCCCAGGCCGAGGGCACGCGGCGCTTTGGCGCCGGCGGCCGGGCCTCGCACCTGGTGTGCGGCCACCAGCAGATTCACGAGGCGCTGGAGCAGCGCCTCGCCGCGCTCACCGGCCGCCCGAGGGCGCTGCTGTTCTCCACCGGCTACATGGCCAACCTGGGCGTGCTGCAGGCGATGTGCGATCGCCATACGCCGGTCTTCCAGGATCGTCTCAACCACGCCTCGCTGATCGACGGCGCCCGACTCGCCGGCGCACCCTCGCGCCGCTTCCACCACCGCGACCTCGACGACCTCGAACGCCTGCTCGCCCGAGCCCCGAGCGAGGCCCCGGCGCTGGTGGTCAGCGACGGCGTGTTCAGCATGGACGGCGACGTGGCCGACGTGGCGGGGCTCGCCGCCACCGCCCGCCGTCACGACGCATGGCTGATGATCGACGACGCCCACGGCCTCGGCGTGCTCGGTGAGGTGGGCGACGGCTGCGCCGGCCGGACCCACGACGTCGACGAGGTGCCGGTGCTGGTCGGCACCCTGGGCAAGGCACTCGGCAGCGCCGGCGCCTTCGTGGCCGGCGAGGAGGCGCTGATCGAGCATCTCGTGCAGTTCGCTCGACCCTACGTCTACACCACCGCCCAGCCGCCCGGTGTGGCGGCAGCGACCCTGGCCGCCCTCGACGTGCTGGAGGCCGAACCCGAGCGGCGCGCCCGGCTGCATGAACGCATCGCGCGCTTCCGCCGCGAGGCCGCCACCCTCGGCCTCGAACTGGACGAATCGACCACGCCGATCCAGCCGCTGCGCCTCGGCGACAGCGCGCGCACGCTGCGCTGGGCCGCCCGGCTCGGCGACGCCGGCCTTCGGGTCGGCGCCATCCGCGCCCCGACGGTGCCGAAAGGCGCGGCGCGACTGCGCATCACGCTCTCCGCCGCCCACGACGACCACGCCCTGGACGCCCTGCTCGACGGGCTGGCCGCCTGCCAGCGGGAGGAGGCCGCATGAGCGAATCGGCAGATAACAAGCTGGTGCTGCTCTCCGGCTGGGGCTGCGACGCCCGCCTGTGGCAGGCGCTCGACGGCCACTGGCCGAACGGGCTTACGATCACCACGCCGGACTGGCCGGGCTACGGCGAACGCGACGCCCTCGACGACCCCGCCTCGCTGGACGCCCTGGCCGAGACCATGGCCAACGAGCTGCCGAGCGACGCCGTCTGGGTCGGCTGGTCGCTGGGCGGCCTGCTGGCCGGCGCCCTGCTCGACCACTTGCCGGCGCCCCGCGCCCTGGTGCTGCTCGGCATGGGCGAGCGCTTCCCGCACCCCGAGGGCGTCAGCCGCGCCGCCCTGGCCCAGTTTCGCAAGGCCTTCCGCCGTGATCCGACGGGCACCCACGCCCACTTCCTGCGCTGGCAGCTCGGCGGCGAGCCGTCGCCCCGGGCCGCCCATCGCCGGCTGCGCGCCCTGCTCGGCGATGACGCCAGCGCCGACACCGCGACCCTGGCTACGGGGCTCGCCCAGCTAGCCGAACTCGACAACGCCGAGCGCCTCGCCTCGCCACCCTGCCCGGTGCATCGGCTGGCGGGCGAGGCCGACCCGCTGCTGGCTCCGGCAGAGCGCCAGCGGGCCGACCTCCGACTGCCCGAGGCCGGCCACTGCCCGCTGATCAGCCAGCCGGCACGGCTCGCCCGCGCGCTGGCCGCCATCGCCGAGGCGCCCGGGCGAACGACGCTTTCCGAGGCCAGGGCAGAGGCGCCCTTGGAACCCACGCCATGACCGCCCAGCCGAGTCACGCCATCGACATTCACACGGATCAAAGGGACCGCAACTGGCGCGCCCGGGTCGCCCACGCCTTCTCGCGGGCCGCGCCGCACTATCGCGAGCGCGCCCGGGCCCAGCAGGCCATGGCCGAGCGGCTGCTCGAACGGCTGCCCGAACGCGCCGGCGCCGTGCTGGATCTTGGCTGCGGCCCCGGCGACCTCGCCGCCGAACTGGCCAAGCGCTTCGCTGCCGACGCCACCATCCACGGCCTCGACCTGGCGCCGGGCATGCTCACCGAGGCCCGCCGCCGCCACGGCGAGACCATCGACTGGCTGTGCGCCGACGCCGCCGACCTGCCGCTGCCCGACGGCGGCCTCGATCTCGTCGTCTCCAATCTGGCGATCCAGTGGTGCTCCGATCTGGACGCCGTGCTGGCCGAGGTTCGCCGGGTGCTGCGCCCCGGCGGGCGAGCGCTGATCAACACCCTGGCGCCGGGCACGCTTTCCGAGGTCGGCCAGGCCTGGCAGCGCCCCGCCGCGCTGCTCGGCTTCCATGACGCCGCCCGGCACCGCCGCGCCGTCCACGCGGCCGGCTTCCGCGGCGTCGAGGTCACGGAACGCATCGAGCGCTTCCACTATCCCGACCTCGCCGCGGTGATGACCTCGATCAAGGGTGTGGGCGCCCAGGTGGCCCGCGACGGCGCCCGGCTCTCGCGCGCCGACGTGGCCCGCGCCGCCCGCCGCTTCGAGGCGCTTCGCAACGAGGACGGCCTGCCCGTCTCCTACCACCTTCTGACGCTCGACCTGGAACGCTGAGATGACCGCCTATTTCGTGACCGGCACCGACACCGACGCCGGCAAGACCCTCGTCGCCAGCGGCCTGCTGGCCCAGGCCCGCCGCCGCGGCCTGACCACCCTGGGACTCAAGCCCGTGGCCTCCGGCTGCGAGTCGACCGCCGAGGGGCTGCGCAACATCGATGCCCTGACCCTGCAGGCCCGGAGCGAGCCGGCCACGCCCTACGCCGTCATCAATCCCTACACCTATGCGCCGCCCATCGCGCCTCACCTGGCCGCCCGACAGGTCGGCGAGACGCCGACCGTCGACGCCCTGGCCGACCACGTTGCCGCGCCGCTGGCCGAGGCGCGCGGGCTGACGCTGATCGAGGGCGCCGGCGGCTGGCGCGTGCCGCTCAACGACGAGGAAGACCTCGCCGGCCTGGCGCTGCGCCTCGAACTGCCGGTAATCCTGGTCGTGGGGCTCAAGCTCGGCTGCCTGAACCATGCCCGCCTCACCGCCGAGGCGATCCGCGCCGACGGCCTGCGTGTGGCCGGCTGGGTGGGCAACCTGATCGACCCCGACTTCTCTGCCGACGACGCCTGCTATCGCGATAACCTGGCCACTCTCGAGCGCACCCTGAACGCTCCCTGCCTCGGCATCGTGCCGCGCCTGGACGCCGACACCCCGGACGCCCGCGCCATAGCGGCCGCCGATCACCTGGAGTTGCCCGACGACGATTGACTTGCCGCAAGGCGTCCGTAAAATGTGGACGCCTGCCTGACCCGTGCGGATGTGGTGGAATTGGTAGACACGCCAGATTTAGGTTCTGGTGCCTTCGGGCGTGGGAGTTCAAGTCTCCCCATCCGCACCATTCTCTTCTTGTTTTTCAACAACTTACCGAGTGACCGACAGTCAACCTGGGCTGATTTTGGTCAGCTTTGGGCATGGTGTGGTCAACATTTTGGTCAACTTTTCCGGCACTGCTTGAAGTCTGCCTCCACCCTGACAATACTGTGCACCTGTACAGCATAAGGGAGGCGCACCCATGCACTACGTTTCCAGCTACGACCTGCTCGCCCAACGCATCCAGGTGGAGATCATGGCGGCGAACCGCCGTCAGTCGCGCCAGGTACATCTGCGCTCGGAAGACGGCGACAACCTCGACGCTTGGGATCGCATCATTTCCGAGATCGACGAGAACGAGAACGTCGACATCACTCGGACGACGGAGGGCTGGCTGGTCAGCTGGGTTACCTGCTAGGTGTGAGGCGAACACACTCCCCCCATCGTCCAGCCAAAGCTTTCACGCCCAACATAACCAATTGATTTATAAAAAGAAAACTTTCATTCACCCACGCATCACAATGCACTGAGGGGATGGCTGGGGTTTGACAAATGCCACAAAAAGTATTAAAAAGCACGCCAAGAGCTTGCCAAGCCGCTCGCAGTTGTCCTATAAATTTGCTGTCGGCGGCAAACGATGTCAGCTGGCATATGGCGACTGACTTAGGCAAGCAAAGACACTAGAAAAGGAGTTAAATCATGAAGCGCTCAGAAGGGTATCGTGATTAATCAAGAACCATTGATTCTAGTTTCTCAAAATGGCCATTGGTGGGTATCACCTTTGGCCATTTTACTTTCTGCGGTTGTGGGTGCCGGCACAGCGCTTTTCGCGGTGTGGCGACAAAGGCATATTGCCCGCGTGAGAGCAACACTGGATGTAATTCTGAAAAGTGAGTCTGATGAATTTTACAAAGAAATTCACAGATGCTTCTCTTCTGAACTTAAGAGAAACGGTGGACTCGAAGGATTGATTAATGCTCAATCTGAAGCAGAGATTGAATCTAGAACTAGCGTCCTAGACTTCCTCAATCATTATGAGCTGATAGCAGTTTCTATTGACAGGTCGATACTTGACGAGCACTTCTACAAAAGCTGGATGCGTTCAACGTATATAAGGCACTTTGATGAATCCTTTGCATTCATCGACAAAATAAGAAAAGAAAAAGAGGCCCCAAAATTCTGCGAATATTTTGAGAGGCTTGCTGTCAAGTGGAAGATCGAAGGCGCTCCTAAAGTCAACCATAACCACGGCTTTATTACCAAATTTCGCGGATGGAAAAATGGGAAAAGATCTAGCAACCCTGCGGAAAATGACCAAATTTAAATCAATGTTCACATCATTGGTCATTCACGACTCTTGACTGGGAAAGTTCTGTTGACACCGACCCACGTTGGTAGCGGCAAATACACCGAACATCACAGTTTCAACATAGCCACTTCGTATGTACAGCGACACCGGCAATCCCCGAAACCCACCTTCAGTCTTCACACCTCCACCGTGACGTCCGTCAGGTCCGGGGCCTCGCCCCGGTCTCGCCTGTCTTCACCAATGCGTTGAGCCCGAACGCAGTGACCTGCCCTAGCGTGAGCAAAGCCCCCATACATAACGCTGCGGCATAAAGACAAGTGTGTAGATACTTTTTCACTGAATGGTCAGCAAGTTTTCCATCAGGACATGAGACGCCGGCACGCTCCACTGGCACCTCGTCATTATGGGGTCTAGGCTGCTTAGCTGAGGCGGACTTAGGAGCTTCAGCCTCCTCATCTCAACCTTCAGGATGGAGCATCGCAATGAGCAATTGGCCAGACAACGAAGGCAAGCCGTGGTCTGCGGACGACAAAGCACAGCTGAAACAGCTCGCCAAGAAAAACACGCCCACCCGCATCATCGGCTTGAAGCTCGGCAGGACCGAGAACGCGGTTTATAGCAAGGCCCAGGAGCTCGGCATCAGCCTCAAGCCCACCAACCAATCGCCGTACGGATAATCACACCTCCACCGTGACGTCCGTCAGGTCCGGGGCCTCGCCCCGGATCTCGCCCGTCTGTACGAATGCCTTGAGCCCGACCGCGACGCCCTGCCCTCGCGCGCGCAGCGTGCCGCCGCCGGGGAGCTGCAGGGTGCTGGTGCCGTCGGTGTTGTGGCTGGTGACCTCGCCCACCAGCAGGGGGTCTCGGGGGATAAGGTCGAGGAACTGGCGGTACAGGTTGCGGGCCATCAGGCACTCTCCAGGTGGCGTTCAAGTTCGGCGGTCTGCTCGATGGTGAGGGCGCCGTTGCCGTCGACGCTGGCGGCGAGGCTGACGCCGCGCACCAGGCCGCGCCAGTCGTCGCCGGCGGGGCCGACGCGGATCAGCTGGCCGGTGGCGAGCAGGCCGGCGATGTCGTCGGCGACCGGCAGCGCCAGGGTCTCGCGGGTCTGCTCGCCGCTGGCAGACAGCACGGCGATGCCTCGGGCACGGGCCGGTGCCTGCCGCGTGGTCAGCGGGTCGACGATCATCTCGCCGAGGCGGTCGGCGGCGGTGCCGGTGCGCTTCACCAGGGCGAGCACGCCGGTGGTCTCGCCGGAGATATACACGCCGTTGAGCGCCTCGCTGGGGCGGTACTCGCTGCCCAGGCGGGTCAGCACGTCCGGCGGCAGGGTGACGTCCGGCGTCTCGCCGGCCCATGCCCAGTGCGGGGCGGCATAGCGCGGGGCGATGATCAGCCGCGGCTCGCTGGGGTGGGCCTGCACCGTGGCCCCGGCGGCGGTGGCGATGGCGCTGATCGCCTCGATCGGCGTGCGGTTGGTGTAGTGCCAGGCGCCGGCGTCGACCAGCCAGTCGTCGATCTGCCAGTCGAGTGTCCAGCCCAGGGGGAGTTCCTGCTCGGCGAGCTGCTGGGCGGTGCGGGTCTGAGTCTCGGCGTAGCTGCGCGCGGCGGCGTGGGGCGCGCCGAGGTAGGCGGCCAGGCTGCGCGCGCTGACGGTGATCGCCGGCAACTCGCCCCAGGCGCGGCTGCGCTGCCAGTCGTCCACCACCACGCGCCAGGTGTGGCCGTTGAGGGTGGCCTCGAGCTCGGCGGGCTGTGCCGCGTCTCGCACGGCGGCAAGGCTCGCCTCGCCGATGACGGTGGCGCGCAGCTCCCAGGCCCAGGAATCGGCGTCGATCGCCACGCTGATAGCGCTGGCCTCGAGGGCCTGGCCGGTGGCCACCAGCGTCAGGGATGCAGAGTTGCTCACGAGATAGGTCCTCTGGATGGGGACGTCGACGGGCGGCTCGGGCTCGGTCGGCGCGCAGGGATCGACGGCGAAGTCGAGATCCAGGCTGGCCGGTAGCCGTGCACAGAACTCGAGCGTGCCGTCCCACTCCCACGGGCCGCCGGGTTCCGGCGGTTCAGGCGGCTCTGGCGGTACCGACACCCCGGGCGGCGGATCGATGGCCTGCTCATAAGGCCCGCGGACGCCCAGCGGGCGGTACTCGCCGGCCTGCCAGCCAAGGCCCCAGTGGGCGGCCAGGATGCGACTGGCCTGCTCATAGGGCAGGCCCCAGCCGGTGCGCAGGTGCGGCAGGTAGTGGCCCAGCACCTCGGTGCCGACGGGAAGCGGCCGCCCCTGCTCGGCGCGCAGCCGCCGGAAGCGGTCGAGCCGTGGCAGGTGGACGTTGTGCCCACCGTGCTGGCTGCCCAGCGGCGCGGCGTACTCTTGCACCACGCGGCGCATCTCGCCACACCGGGGCAGCTGGCGGGCCGGTGCCCGCGCCTGGCGGCGGATCGGTTCGGCATGCTGGTAGCGGGTGGCGGTCTGCCGGCGCTTCTGCAGGGAGGCGCGATAGACACTGGCAGTGGTGGCGCTCTGGCGCCCCGCCTGCTCCCAGGCGCTGGCCCGCAGCAGGCTGGGGTCGCGATAGACGTTGATGTCACTGGCGAGCGTCGCCCGATGCTGGGGCGCGGCTAGGGTGCTGGCCACGCTGACCGGCAGCACCGCCTCTGCCCGCGCTTCGTGCACGGGGGCGGCCAGGGTCGAGGTGATGACAACCTCGACCTCTTGCACCTCGGGCGGCTCCCATCCGGCATGCACCAGGTTGAGGCCCACGCCATCCCCAGCAGGCGGTGCGTACTCGCCGCTGAAGTTGAGCGCCACGCTGTCGCCGACCGGCGGCGTATACGGCCCCGGCGGGCCGACCAGCATCAGGGCAACGCCGTCACCCGACGGCGCCGTGTACTCCCCGCCCATGTCCAGGAGCACGTCATTGCCCAGCGGGTGCGTATAGCCCTCGGGCGAGGTGTCGTCATCATGCTCAGCCACAAGGCCCTCCAGGGTGTCTTACTCGACCAGGGTCAGCGCGGTGATGCGCACCAGCATGCCGGCGTAGATCAGGCGGCTGGGCAGGTTGATGTCGCTGGTGGGGTTACCTTGCGCGTCCAGCTCGCCCACATCGGCATCGGCGACGAACCCGCCATCGCCGTCGCGATAGCGGCCCCACACGGCATCGCCGCCGGCGGTGGCCATCACCTCGGGGAAGGCCACGCCCGTCAGCACGCCGTTCTCGATGCTGGCCGCAAAGGGGCGCGGACAGGGGATCGTCACCAGCGCCACCTCGATGGTGATGGCAGCGCCGTTACCAGGGCGCGGCCCGGTGTAAAGCGTCAAGGTGCCAGGCTCTCTGGCGGCGTCGATGGCATCGGCCACCGCCTGCAGGCGGGCGTTCCGCAGCGGGGTCGAAAGGGTCATCATGCGCGGGTAAACTCCTGGGGCGAGCGATGTAGGTTCATCTGAGCGAGGATCGAGTGGATAGTACGATGCAAGTCGCAGTGCTTGGCGTAGGCCAGCAGACTGTTTATCTGGGCAACCACCTCCGACAAGTCAACGCGGCCCTGGCTATCGCGTCCTGACACATACCCCGGATCAACATAACTCATGGAACCCTCGCGAGACGCGACCCGACGCTCGAGTACGCGTCCGTGGCAGAGTTGAGCACGTTCAGATACCACAGCCCGGCACTGCCGCCGCTGCTGCGGTTGCCGCCGACGAGGGCGACTATCTCGCCGCTTGAGTGCCACCGCTGGTAGTCGGGCACCAGGGCGCCAGTTTCGCTCGTCTGATAGGTGTCAGCGATAAACAGATCGGCGACCGATCTGGCAGGGCGGATGCTGTTGGCATAGGTAGTCGCCGTGGTATCGCGAGTCTCGCCCGTGCTGTTCCAGCTGCCCTGCCCATAGCCGCGCCGCTGAATGTCGCCGGAGACATGGCGCAGGCCATCGATCCATTCCGTCAGGTTGCCCCACAGCCCCACGATGCCGCGATAACTGGCCGCCAGGTTGTCGGCGTGGTCGGTGACATAGACGGTGCCGCTGTCCACGTTGCCGCGGGCAGTGGCTTCCTGGCTGTCGAAGCTGCCGACCTCGATCAGATACAGCCACTGGATGACGCTACGCATGTCCATGTGGTGCATACAGAAGCCCGTCACGCCGCTAACGTTTCGGGCGTCGGCATCGATGTGAAACTGGTTCCACGAGCGGCTGGACGTAGGCGTCACTGCCGGTAGCGAGCACAGCTTGCCGCCTGTGACGTAGCCCTCGTACTTGCCGATCTGGAAGTGGCTGAGCTCGATGCCGCCGCTGTCGAACGCCGAGAACAGCTGGTAGTCCGGCTGGGGCGCGGCAGCGACCCACCAGCAATCCTTAGTGCCGCTGTAGGGCGGAATACTGATCTCGGCGCGGCGCCAGTAGCTCTTGGGCACGTTGATCAGATGTTGCCCGTCGACCGTTTCCTCGGTGAGGTTGAACGCCGGGTGGTTGTCGAAGAACGCCTGGGCGGGTTTCGGGATGACCGTGCCGCTGGCATCGATCCACTCGAACACGCCGCCCTGTACGGTATCGTCGACGAGCGCCACGCCAATGGGGGCGCCGGCGGCATCGGGGTCGAATTCCACTTCTTCGGAGATCACCTCGGTGTCGTCGCGGTAGGCGCCCAGCCGGTAATACAACACAGTGCCGGCGGGCGCGGTCGTGTCCTCAATAACTTCGGGCCAGCCAGACACGCCCATCAGTGGAGCGGGCAGGCTGTTCGGATCGATCGGGGACGTGCTGCGGTAAACACGCACGCCCTGCTGGGTCAGGTTCACATGGCTCATGGATAGCGTAACGGTACCGGCCACATCGGCCACCGTGACGTTGCGCGGGGCGATGAGGTCTTCGGGCTCAGGGGTGGGCCGCTCGGGCGCGCCCGCCACGGCGCCCACGTTATCAGCAATCACCGCGTTGAACTGCAGCTCGTAGTCCATGGCGAGGATCTGGTAACGGCGACGAGCATTCAGGTAATCGAATCGATAGCTGCCGTCGGCGGTGCTCCAGGTCTCGCCGACGAGGCAGCCCGTCTGGCGCTCGATGCAGCGCACGCGGCGGCGGGCGGCGATGCCCTCGATTTTCACCGTGCCGGCGACGTAGCCCAAGGCATACACCCCGGCACTGCCGGGGCGGCGAGGATTGGCCCGTGCCTGGATCAGCGGTTTCAGCGCGAAGGCGCGCAGGTGACTCATGAGGTTGCTCCTTAACGCCAGGGGCCGGTGAGATCAAAGAATGTTTGCCCCTCGGCAGGCGTGGTGGTTACGGTGGCGGCGTGCGAGATCGCCTTGTACAAGCGGCCGGCCACCCTGGCCGCCTCGCGCGACGCCAGCGGGGTTGGGTGCAGTGGCTGAGCCACGCCGGGGGCGCGACCGCGCAGGGTGCTGCCATGGGCGATCAGCAGCTCGGCATGCACGAACAACTCCAGGTTGGCCGGGTTGGGATAATCAAAACCGCCATTGCCGAGGTTGCCGGCGGCCGAGGAGCCAATCAGGCGAAACGTGATCGGCTCGGCGCCCGCATGGTCGCGGGCCAGCCACTTGTGCGCGGTGGCGGACATGTCTCCCCAGTAGCTGCAGTTCAGGCCGTCATCGGTATCGTCGGCATCACCGGCGTTGGCCAGCACCAGGAACGCCGCATACGGGTCGCCGGGCACGCCGCTGACGAAGTCGCCGAAGGCGTGCACGGTGCGGTAGGTGCCGGTGTCATTAATGGGGTGAGTGATCAGGTAGACGGTGCGGTCGTCGGCGATGATGTCATACGGAATGACATCGCCCTGTGCCGAGGAGCCGACGAACACCCAGCCATCGCCCCAGTCATCCACGCGGGTGTCGATGTCGGGCATATCCTCGGCGCCCAGCAGCAGGCGGAAGTCGAGATTGGTGCTATTGCCACCGGGCGGGCTCTCGATGTCCGCCGTGCGGCGGTCGTCCAGGTACCAGAACATGCGACTGCCACTGGGATCGTCGCTGCGGAAGGCGGCGCGGTCTTCCTCGGCGCTGATCAGCGGCATGGCCCAGCCGCCGGCGGGGGCGGCCTTGATCTCAAGCCCGCTGCCGCTCTCCCCGGCCGGCTCGCCCTCCACCTCGAAGCGAATCCACTGGGTGCCCACGGCGGTGACGCGGTGCTCGCCATTCCAGGCGCTGCCAGCGGCGCCGCTGATACTGATGACCTGGTGCAGGCGGAAGCCGTGGTTGCCGGGGAAGTTGGCCTTGCCCTCGCCCTCCTCCGTCTCGAGGGAGTCGAAGGGCTGAAGGTTGTAGCCCTCGATCAGGCACTGCTTGAGCACCTGAATCAGCGAGCCGGGCAGAGTACGGTCGAGCGAGGGCGCGCCGGCGTCGTCGCTCTCGAAGTGTTTGACCGGGTAGTCCATGGGTGAGTCTCCTTAGACCGGGTCGGCGTTGACGTTACCGCGCACCTGCAAGCGGAACTGAAAGTCGCTGCCCTGGGCCTCGCCCTGCAGCACAGTGCGGGCCAGCCACAGCGGGGCGTTGGCACCCACGGTGTTGAAGCGCAGCACGTTGCCGGCGGACCAGCCGCTGCCCCAGCCGGCGGCGTCGAGAGTGAAATAAGGCACGCCGGTATTGGGGTTGGTGGGCACTAGGCTTTCGGCCGTGCTCCCGCTCATGATCTCGCCCACGCTCTCGCCTACCACGCGGTAGGTGGTGCTGCTGGTGAAGATCAGCGCCCAGCGCTCAGTGATCGTCCCGCGGTTGGTCACGGTGATCGGGTAGGTGGTGTCGTTGTAGGAGACGGTGGTTTCGTCGCCGATCAGGTCATCGCTCCACTCGTTCGTCCAGGTGGCCTGGTCGAACAGGTTGGCCACCCGGGCCTGCAGGTCGCCAGCGATCAATGCAGAGCTGACCAGGGTTTCATCCGCGGGGTAGTCGTGACTCAGCTGACCGATGAAGGTCAGCGTGCCATCGATCTGCACGTCGCCGATCAGCGCCATGTCCTCCACCCGGTGCACGGCATAGAGCGGCTCCACCAGGCCGCTCAGATCGGCCGTGCCGGCGAGGGTCACAGTGCCGGCGTCCAGGTCGGCGATGATCTCGGTATCCGGCACGTGGGTGCCTTCGGCGTCCTCCACGTAGGCCAGGGCCAGGCGGGTGCGGCCCACGTCCAGGGTGTCGCCCGGGGTGGTGCCGATCGGCCAGGCGGTCTTGGCGGTGTGGTGCACCACGGCCACGTTGGCCGGGCGGTAGATCGGCACACGGCCGTCCGGCGGCAGGCGCACCGGGTCCAGGCCCAGCAGCTCGGCGTCCAGGGGCAGGCTGGTCAGCACCACGGTGTTGAAGCGGCAGGTGCTGGGCAAGACCGCGCGCGGCCGCCAGATATTGCCGTCGACGTCGACGTCGGCCGGGTCATACCAGGGTTCGTTCTTCTCAGCCGCGGTCAGGCTGCTGTCGGCCACCAGCGCGCCGAAGCGGGCGGTGGCCACACCGGTGCTGTAGTCGATGGTGCCCTCGATCTGGTCGCCCACCAGGGCGCCGGAGAAATCCGCCTGGGCAGTGAGCAGCTCGCCGTCCGCGGCCGTGGCCAGCAGCGTCAGCTCGCCCACCTGCACCGGGCTGCCGGGCGTGCGGAAGCTGGCCCGGTAAATCGTCCAGTCGCCGTAAACGGTCACCAGGCTGGAAATGCCCACCTGGTTGCTGCCGCTGGGCCCCCAATCCTCGAGCACCACGCTGGCGTCGGTGTAATCGATGGTCCCGCTGTAGATGCCGGCGCCGGTCTGCGGGTCCACGTCGCGGTACAGGCTGCCGTCGCGGTCCTCGAACGTCTCGCCGCGGAAGGTCAGGCGCAGGGTGCCGGGCACGATGCGGTCCTGCAGCAGCGGAAGCAGGTCGACATTCAGCGGGCTCGGGCTGCGGGAAACGCTGCCGCTGGTCGTGGCCAGCACCTGGGGCTGGTAGCGCGCGATCACGGCGCTGCCCGCCGCGAACTGGTCCTCGATGGTGCGCTCCTTCCATTCGCGGCTGCGGTTGGTGCCCTCGTCGTCGTTGTTCTCGTAGACGGTGATGTCGCTCACCTTCTCCACGTCCAGGGTCACCAGGCCGGTGTTGTAATCGATCGTCCCGCCGAACTCCTGAATGCCACCCACGCCGTCATCAAAAGCGCGGTAGGTCAGGGTCTCGGAATCGTCGCGGCGACGCTCCCAATAATCGGTCCCGTCGACCGCCCAGCCGCCTTCCATGGTCACGTCCTCGCCCTCGTACAGCACGTCCTTGCGGGTCACCTGCCACTCGAAGCTCGCGCTGCCGGGTTGGATCGGCGGGTTGGGAAGCTGCAGCTGCACAAAGCCGCTGCCGTCCGCGGAGGGGTTAAATGTCGCCGTCTCGCTGTCGCCGTATTCGTAATCGACCACCACGTTGCTGTTGGCGTCCGGCCATTCACCGTCGTTGAACTCGAGCCACGCCTCGCCCACCCGGTCGCCGTTCACGGTGTCGCGGAAGCCGTAGATGCAGCGGCCGGTGGCGCTGCCGGAAATGCCGCCCACGCCGTCGTCGGTGGCGGTCTTCTCCACGCCGCCCGACAGCCAGGTGGCGGTGATGCTGGTCGGCACCACGCCCCCGTGGTCAAAGGTGAAACGCAGGCTGGGGGTGGCGAACGGCACCTGGTAATCGGCCCGGTCGACATAGTGCACCGGCGATCCCCAATAGATGATTACCGCGCTGCCCACGTCGGGCAGGGCCTGGAGGGTGATCGAAACGCTACCGGTAGCGAAGTTCACCCGCCCGGTACCGGCGCCGGTCAGCTCGCCGCTACCGTCCTCATCGCGCAGGGTGTACCACTTGCCCAGCGCCAGAAACTCAACCACCACGGTGCCCGGGGCGGGCAACGGCTGCAGGTTGCGGGTGTAGCTGTAGCCGCGGTTGTTCACCTCGATCTCGATGCGGTCGGTCTCGGCCACCTGGGGGATCTCGTGGGTGATGCCGCCGCTGGCCACCTCGACGGCGACGTTGCCGCCGATCTGCACGTCGGTCACAGGGCTCTCGGTCTGCGTGCTGGGCACGATGGACTGGTAGACGCTTTCGACCTGCACCTGGTTGGCGCCGAGGCTGGCGGCCAGGGCCAGCCGGCTCACGCCGTAATACTGCGCGGCGTCGGCCACCTGGGTCTGGCGCAGCAGGGTGTCAGGCTGGACGTTGGAATAGCGTCGCGGTTCGTGGCCGTAGAAGCGGTGGGCCAGCTGCGTGCTGATCTCCAGCGTCAACACCTGCCGCGTGAAGTCGCCCTCGCTATCGGTGAACACCTGATCCTGGGTTTCGACGCCGGTGACGCGCACGAACTGCTGCTCGCCAGCACTGGGGCCGCGATCGGTATCCAGCAGCAGCACGTCGCCGATGTCGGGCGGCGTTTCATTGACGCGCTGGTAGGCCAGCAGGGTGCGCTGGCCCACCAGCTGGTCGCCGTAGAGGCGCATGCGGGTCAGCGGCCCGGCCACCACGTAGCCCTCGACGCGGTTGCGGGCGCTGGCCCGTTCGTCGGTGGCATCGCCGGTGGAGAACATCAGCACGCTGACGTTGGCGTCGTCGGGAGCCTGGTCGACGATCACATGGCTGCCGAAGTAGTAGTCGGTGTCGTCGGTCTCCACCGCGGCGAACGTCTTGCGCAGGCTGGTGCGGCCATACACGCGGTCGAGGTCGCTGACGTCGTTGAAGATCTCGTTCGATTGGCCGTCGGTGATCTCGTTGCCGGTGATGCGGCCGCCGCCGTCGGCGTTGTCGGTCATGCGTTCCGACTTGAGTAGCTTGATGTCGCCTTGCAGGATCGGCATGGGGCTAGATCTCCATCAGCCGCAGGGTGATGAGGTAGGGGTGGGTGCCGTCGGGGTCGGCCAGGCGATAGACCGGCGTGGCCTCGAGAGGCCGCTCGTCGGCCAGTCGCCAGGCGACGCTGAAGGCACGGCCGTGCAGGTCCAGCGTCATCGGGGCCGGGGCACTGCCGCCGGACACCGTGGCCGCGGCGTCCTCGAGCAGGCCCTGCAGGGCCAGCACCTGGGCGCGCGGCATCCAGCTGGCGTCCTGGCTGGCGAGCGTGATCGGCCTCCCGCTCTGGGCGCGGCTGTGGTGCACGATCAGCGCGCCGGTCAGGCTGCGCTGCTCGGCGGCCACCAGCGGCGACCAGTCGAACTCATCCGGCCAGGCGAGATCGTCCGGCAGCGCGATGGCGCCGCCGGCGTGCGTCAGTGTGATCATGGGCGTCTCAGTAGGTACGGCGGGCGTCGCGGCCCAGGGCGTCGAGCAGAATCTGCTCGTCGCTATTGCTGTCGGCGGTGAGCCGGGCGGTGCCCCTGGGGGTGACCAGCTCGATGCGGGTGGCGCGGGTAGGCTGGGCGGCCTGTGCCGCCTGTCGTGTTGCCTCGATCTCGCGATCGGTCTGGCGGCGGTCGAAGCTCTCACGTTCTCGCTGATTGACCTCGGAACGGGCAGCATCTCGTGCTTCGCTGGCCTGGCGTTCCGCTTCCTGCTGCCGTTCCTCGTCGGCCTGCTCCTTGATCTGAGCCATCCGCTCTTCATGCACCTCACGGGATAGCTTCAAGGCTTCACGCGCTCGGCCGATGGCTTCCTGGTCCTGAAGTTCGCGGGCGCGGGCCAGCTGAGCCTCCAGCTCGGACAGCTCCTCGGCATGACGCAGCCGTTGAACCTCAGCGGTATCGCCGCGCAGGCTAGCCAGCTGTCGCTGCATGGCGGCCACGGTGTCAGACAGGCTATCCGTCAGCGATTCCGCCTCCTCGCGAACAGACCGCACTTCTTGACGCAGCTGTGAGAGCTTGGTGGCATCCATCCGGCGCAGGGCGTCACGAGACAGTCCGCTGAGGCGCACCATGTCATTGATCTCGGCATTGAGCTCGGCGGTGCTCTGCTCGACCCCACGGGTAGCCAGGCGCGCCTCTTCCATGCCGCCGATCCGACGGCTTTCCCGACGGGCCAAGCGGCCGCTCGAGGCGCTCAGCTGGTCGAAGATGTCGCGCGTCCCAGCGGCCTCATGCTGAGCCTTGCGGTGCGCCGAGGCCTGGCCCTTGGCCCACTCGATCATCTCCTTACGGTACTCGCGGACAAAGCGCATCCCCTGAGCGGAGTTGCTGGTGACCGCTCTCATGCCTTCTGATGCCGACTTCAACACCTGCTGCCAGGTGGTGGAGAAACTTCTGGCCGCCTTCTCGGCTTCCTCGGTCTCTTCCTTGACCTCTTTGATGGGGCCCGAGTTGTTCGTGTTGTTGTTGATGTTGTTGATGGCATCGACGGTTTCCTGGGCGCCGTCCTTGAGGTCATCGAAGAGTTCCTGCATCCGGGTGCGCAAGGCGTCGACGCCCTCCGTCCCGGCTTCATCCATCGCCACCACGACTTCCTTCAAGCGCTCCCGGGCCTGCGGCCCCAGCTGCTCGAAGACATGGCTCATGGCCTCATTGAGCTGTTCCTGGGTGAGGTCGCCTTCCTTCACCAGAGTGGCGAAGCTGGCGATCATGGAGGCTTCCGCCTCGCTGATGCCCGTCTTGAGCTCCTGAAGCGACATGCCGATGCCGTTGGCCGCTTCCTCGAGGCGCTGGTACTCGTTGATGGTACTGCCGACCAGCACCGCGCTGTTGATGGCGACCTGATCGAGTTCGTTCTGGGCATCGATCCGGCGGCGGGCGCTGTCCTCGGCGGCATCCGCCACGTCGTCATAGTCATGGCGCTGCTGGGAAACCTGATCCCCCGCATCGAGGGCGGACTGCGCGACCCGGGCATGGGCCGCCACCTGGCCATCGGCACTCTGTTCGGCGGCTTCCTGCACGCCCAGCTCTCCACGACCGATGGTCGCCAGCGCATCGACAGCATCCCCGGCGGATTCCTTGGTAAACGTCGCCATGGTGTTCATGGCGTTGATCGTTTCGTTGGACTGCGCCGTGATGCGTTGCAGGGTCTCATCCGAGACCAGGCCGAACCTGTTCAGCAGCCCCGTGGCCTGGCGAATGGTTTCGGTGACGCCGGCCATGAAGCCAAAGAACACGGTGCCCAGCCCACCGATAACGGCCTGAATGCTGTTGGTCACCGTACGGATGGTCTGCCACAGCAGGTTGACGGTGCCGATGATGCCCGTCAGCCCGCTCTGAATGGCCTCCTTGTGCTGGAGGAAACCGCTGGCCCAATCCGCTGTGGCCTTCACCACCCCCGAGAACGCCGTCACGATGTCATCGATGAGGCGTGGCTTGTCTTCCAGCAGCTCGTCGAATCGGTCGGCCACCTGTGTCAGCGCCGGCGCGACCGCCGAGGTCAGCCTGACGCGCAACCCTTGCAGACGCCCCACGATGCGCCCGATCGCCGACTCGGTTTCCACCAGCCCGGCAATCTGCTCGGGCGTCATGATCGCGCCGACTTCGTTGGCCTCGCGGGCCAGCCTCCGCAGTCCCTCGGCGTTGTTCTCCAGCAACGGCTGGAGCAGGCTGGCATCGTTGGCCAGGCTTTCCAGAATGTTGACCTGACCCGCCTGCGTCATCCCGCTCATGGCGTCGGCGATAGCCAGCAGCTGCTGATCAGGAGAGAGAGCCACCAGGTCCTCGACGCTCAGCCCCAGCGCATCAATCGCATCCTTGGCTTCACCGCCACCGTTCACATAGGCGTCGCCGATCTTGTCGGCCACGTCCTTGAGAAGGTCGCCGGCCTTGTCGGCGCCCAGTTCCAGGCGGTCGAACGCATACTGGAATTCCTGAAGGACCTGCGCATTCACTCCCAGCGCCTGGGAGGTGTTGTCCACCTGCTTGGCCAGCTTGGCCTGAGCGCTGGTGTATCGGGTGATTCGCTCGACCGCCAGGGCCGCAGCGGCGGCGGTGGCCGCGGCGGCCCACAGCCCGAAGGTGCGGACACCGCCGGCCAGGCGCCGGCCCAGACTCCTGATACCGCCCTCCGTCTGGCCGACCTCCTGCCGATACTCCCGCAGCCGCTTCTTGAGCTTATTGACCGAGCCTTGAAGATCTTCGGACTCGCGATCGAGGCGCTGCTGCTCGTCGGCCAGGTTATCGACGTCGACGCCGGCCCGCTTGGCATCCTGGCTCAGCTCGTCGAGGGCCTGGCCCTGTCGCTCGAACGAGGTGCGCGCCTTGTCGGCGGTCTGCTGGGCACGGCCCAGCTCGCGCTCCTGCTGCTTGAAGGCGCGCTCGGTGTCCTTGAGGTCGCGGTTGAGCCCCTTGGACTCGTCGCGGTAGCCCTCCCATGCCTGCTTGGCCTGGTCGACGCTCTGCCGCTGTTCCTGCAGCCGGTCGCGCACGCCGCTGAGGGAGTCCGCCTGACGCTGGTAGCTGCGCCGGGCTTCATCGGCGGCACCGCGGGCCTGCTCGAGCTGACGGGCCTGCTCGTCGGTGGCCTCGCCGCTGGCGTCGATCGCAGCCTCAAGGTCACGGACCCGTTGGGCGGCATCGCGCCAGGCCTGACGGGCGCCAACGGTCTCGGCCTGCACGCCCTTGTACTGGGTCTGCAGGGCCTGCAGGTCGCGGCGCTGCTGCTGGTAGGCCTCGCCGGCCTGCTCGGCGCTGGCGGCGGCCTGCTGGGCGGCGCGGCGCTGGGCATCCACGCCTTCGGCACTAGCGTCATAGGCGGCCTTGAGGCGGTTGGCTTCGCCGACCGCTTCGTCCATGGCGCCCTTGGCCTCGTCGACCTTGCCGCGGGTCTGCTCCAGCGCGTCGATCAGCTTGCGCTGCTGGCCCAGCGAGGACATGGCCTCGTTGAGCTGCTCGACGTCGGCGGAGGCGGCGGTGGTGTCCGCGCCCAGATCGTCGAGCTCGCCGAGCAGCTTGCCGATGTCCTGCAGGCCGTCGACCGCGGCCTGGATGCGCAGCTGGATGTCGTTGGGGTTCGTCGCCATGGGTCACCGTTCGGGCACAAAAAAGCCCCGCGCGATGGCGGGGCTGGATAGCAGCATACGTTTTCAGCGGTTCATCGACTTAAAATATTCCAACGAAAAGCGCTGAATATCGTTGATCTCGTTGAGTGTACGAGTCATTTGATTAAGTCGACCCGGATCAATTGCACCGGCAAACTCTTCGAAATGTGCCGACATGTAATCGAGGGCATCGGGATACTGACTGGATTGGGTTTCGGCAAAGGCTTGGCAATCGCTTATGTCTCTTCGCACTCGCAGCGCCCAGTCACAATCCGCTGCTTTCAGCTTGATTACATCCAACGTCGACATCAGCGTTCGGAATTTCTGCATCGTCGACGCGCCATCTTCCGGCGGCTTAAATTGGGGATCGCCTAACGATACCCCACCGCCTGAGCCGTATCCCGATACTTCGCTGAGCTGGACCTCTCCAGCGTTTTCCCCCTCGCAGGGATGTCCCTGATAGACGGTGCTTCCGCCCACCTCGCACTTGTAAACCTGGGCTTCCACCGGCAAGACCAATGCCAGCAGGGCCAGACCGATCCATCGTGTCATCGTGCCCCTCCCTCAGCTCCCTGAGCCAGAAAGACTAGCGTCACTTCCCCGGCCCCGCCAGGCGGCGGGGCCGGGGTAACGCTCACACCTTGCCCTTGGCCTCCAGGCGCGCCACCTGATCGGGGCGCAGGCGCAGCTTGGCGCCTTCGGCGTGGGGCTTGCCGCCGTGGGTATGCGGCTTCTTGAGGGTGACCTCGACGAGGTCGGTGGGCTTGGCCTTGGTGGCGGTCATGGGGGTTCTCCCGAGTTGAAGGTGGCCCGCCCGGCGGGCGCCGGGCGGCGGTCAGGCTCAGTCGTCGAGCATGTCCATGGTGTAGGGCGAATCCTTGCCCTCGAGGGTGACCAGCGAGCCGGTGAGCTGGCCGGTGATGAACTCGCGGCCCATCAGCTCGGTGGCCTGGTCGGACGACAGCACCGTGCGGTCAATCTCGACCCGCACCTTGCGGTTGGTGGCCAGGTTGATGCCCTGGACCAGGATGTAACGCGGCTTGGAGATCTCGCTCGCGCCGAGCACCCGGGTGCCGCTGGTGGCGTTGGTGTCGTAGTCGATGGTGACGTCGGTGGCCGCGGCGGCGGTGTTGGCCTTGACCAGGCCGGCGTCGTGGTCGATCTCGCAGTCGGCGGTGATGTCACCGCTGCTCGCGGTCTCGGTGACGGTGACCGAGCCTTCGACCAGATTGCCGCTGGCGAGCTTGATCCACAGCCCTTCCTGCAGGGTGTGGGCCTCGCCGGTGACAGTGTCGGCGGCCACATCGATGACCGCGGTCTTGCCAGCCAGGGCCTCGGCCAGCTGGATCGCCGGCAGCGAGTCGAACTGGATGGTCAGGTTGGCGGCTTCGTTGGGCAGGTTCACCGCGTCGAGCGTCTGGCCATAGGTCGACTTCTTGTACGACTGGCGTTCGATGGTCTCGACGGTGTTCGGGGTGATGGTGAGCGACGGCACGTTGAGCGGGCCGCGCAGGGCGCCGACGTTGCCGCTGGCGTCGACCTCGCCCATGAACACGTCGCCGGCGACGATCAGGCCGGTATCTTGATAGCCGGGCATGGCGTTTACCTCTCGCTGGTGTAGGTCAGGGTGACGGGCAGATAGATGGGTACGATGCGACTGCCCAGGTCGGCATCGTCGAGGGCAGCGGTGCCCGTGGTGATCTCCACCGCGAGGCGGTCGAGCTTGATTTTCTCGCCGGTGTAGAGGGCGCGGTACAGGTCATCGAGCAGGGCGTCCTGCCGCGCGCGGGCGCCCTCGCCTGCCGCCAGGTAGGCGTCAATCTGCAGGGTGCGCTGCTCGGTGCGCGCGCCGCCGGCCACCACGCTGGTGATGGCGTTCTCGGCGTTGCGCAGGTGCAGCACCGGCAACGCGGTGTTGGGGCGAATGTCGACCTGGGGCCGTTCGCTCTCGATGGCGGCGATGTCGGTGTGATAGCCGTTGGCGGTGCCGATCGCCGCGAGGCGCTCGAGCAGCTTGGCCACCACCTGGGTACTCTTGGGGGTGCTCACTTGGACCATTCCTTCTCGAAGCGGCGCAGGAACTTGTCGTCGACGCCGGTGGCGATCTCGTCACGCAGCCGGTCGTTGACCTGGTGGTTCCAGTGATTCTTGAGGCCCCAGCCGGCGGCGCGGCGGATGCGGTCGCGCTTGCCCTTGCGGTAGCGGGTCAGCGGCACGCCTTTGCCCTGGGGGTTCACGAAGCCCCAGACGCGCATGCGCTGCCCGCCCTTGCGCACCCAGATGCTGGCCCGGGTGCCGGTGCCGTCGGTCTGCCGGGTGCTGTATTGCCAGTGGCGGAAACGCACCGGGGCGCGGTTGAGCTTGAGCTCGGCGAAGGGGCGGTCCTCTTTCAGGCTGGCCCGGCGGATGGTGACGCGCTTGTTGACCTCGCTGCGGCGCACCTGGCCGTCTTCACTGATGCGGCCGACCAGGGCCTTCCGGGTCTCGGCGGCCTGCTCGTTGACGGCACCGGCGATGGCGCGGCGCGTAGCGGCCGGCAGTGCCTTGAAGGCCTTCTGGCTCTCGCTGAGCCCGCCGACGACCACGCCCTTGGGCAGCCGGCTGTTCTTGCCTCGTCTGCGCGCCATGGCTTACCTCTCTACAGAGCCCCATCCAAGGCTCAGCCCGGGATGGTGAACAGCTGGACGGTGAGGCCGTCGTCGGTGCCTTCGACCTGGCCGACGATCTCCAGGCTCAGGCCGGCGATCTGGATCAGGTCGCCACGCTCGCACCAGGGCCAGGCCAGCTGCGGCTGAATGACCTCGACGAGGTGGCGCGGCTCGTTGGCCTCGCCGACGAACACGTTGTTGCGCACCAACCAGGCGTCGATCGAGTAGCCGATGCCGGTGGCGAACGGCACGTACTGCGCCGGCACACCCTGCAGGCGGCGGGCGGCGATCTCGACCATGGTGCGTGCCGGGTCGATGGCCTCGATGATGAACAGCGCGCCGTCGGGGCGCTCGATCAGCATGCCGGGCACGAGCCCGGGGCGCGGCCGCATGCGCACCAGGGTGGACGCCGGGGCGCGGATGCCCTGCTGCTCGGTGCGGCCGGCGCTGCGAGGCTCGACGAACTCGGCCCAGGCCTGGCCGGCATCGGGCCAGGCCGGCGGGTGGCCGTGGCGCGCGCCGCGGAGCGTGACGCGATCGCGGAGTTTGCCGGCTCTCATGTCGGGGTCACCACGTAGTGATCAAGCAGGCCATCCAGAAACTCGTGGTCGGCGGTGATGCTGCCGGCGATGGCCTTCTCACGGTGTTCGTACATGCCGGCGATGGTGGCCAGCATCCACTGTCGGATCGGTGCGGGCACGTCCTCGGCCGCCTCGCCGTAGCCGGCTCGGTATTCCACCGTGACGGTGCCGACCAGGCGCCGGGCGGCGATCACCACCGGGAAATCGCCCGGCTCGACCTGATAGTCGGCCACGGCCAGCTCGCCCTGGTCGTCGCTGACGCTTGTCACCTCGATCACTGGCCAGCGCCGCAGGCATACGGTGTTGCCGTCCGCGGCCTGACGTTGCTGCCAGTCCTGGGCGATCAGGGCGCGGCCGGTGCGCTGCTCGGCTTCCTGCCGGGCGACGATGATCAGGCGCGTGAACATGGTGTCGTGCTCGTCATGCTCGACGACCGACTGCTCCTTGGCCTCGACGACGCTGACCGGCTCGACGTTCGGCTCGGTGACCCGGCGAGTGCGCACGATCATGGATCAGCCCTTCGCCGCTTGCTTGCGCTGGGCCTGGGCCGCGCGCACGGCGCTCTGGTGGCCGTCGGCGGCGCCCTTGTCGATCAGCCGCCGGGCGACGTCGTAGGGCAGCTTCGGCGTGTCCAGCGGCTTGTAGTCGTCCTTGCCGACCCGCTCGTCGCGCAGGATGACCACGGTGAGGTGGCTGGGCGCCTTCTTCTCGTCCGGCTTGGCCGGCGGCGTGGTCTGGGACTTGTCGTCCTTGGCGGCCTGGGTGGCGTTTTGTTCGGCCATGATGCTGGCTCCTCGATTCAGTGCGAGAACAGGTGACTACCTGCGGGGCCGGCAGCCCCGCGGGTAGCCTCAGCGACTCGATCAGCTGGAAGCGTTCTGGAAGTGCTTCACCGCCCCGCCGACGTCCATCAGGCGACCACCGGAGCGCATGAAGGCGAGGAAGCCAACCTGGCCCTTCTCGGTGTACTTGGAGTCGGTCATGCGGAAGAACTGGATCTGCATGACGTCGCGGATGATGTACTTGGCGAAGTCGCCGAACAGGATCGGCTTGTTGCCGGCGCCCAGCTGATCCATGTGCTGGTTGATGGTGTAGCGATAGCTGTTGAGGGTGTCCGGCTCGCTGGTGGCAACGCCCGGCACCCACAGTGGCCGACCGTCGCCGTCCTTGAGCTTCTTCAGCTCGCGCAGGGTCATGTCGTGGAACATGTAGCCGACGTTACCGCTGCGGCGGTAGGCCGGATCGACGCTGTGCTCGAGGTCCACCAGGTCGTCGTGGCCGGCGCTGTCGGTCTGGCCGGTCGGCGCGACCTTGCCGGCGGCGGCGCTGGTGACGATGCCATGGGGCTGGCCGGTACCCGTGCCGGTGGTGAACAGGCGGTTGGTGATGCGGCCCAGACGCTCCTGCAGCAGCTCGCGCACGTAGGCCTCGAGGTCGATCTCGCTGTCCTGCAGCAGCTCGAAGGGCAGCGCGATGGCCTTGGACGAGAACTTGTAGGTGCCGTGCGGCAGGGTGCCGAAGCTGGTCTCGCCGGTGGTAACCCCTGCGTTCTCGCCGACGATCTCGCCCTCTTCGCTGGTGGCGTCGGTGGTCGGCCAGTTGATGGGCACACCGCTGGCGGTCTGGATGACCCGCGACACTTCGCGCATGCCGCCGAATTCCTTCAGCGCCTTGAGCAGCTCGGCGCTGAACTGGTCGGGTGCCAGATAGCCGCCTTCGCTGCCGGTGCCGGTGCTCATGGCGTTTTCCAGCATCTTCTGGCGCACGGCTTGGACGTGCTCGCGCTGCTCGGCGTTGAGGCCGTCGACGCCGTGCTGCATCCAGGCGCGGAAGATCGCGCTTTCCTTCTGCTTGAGCGCGGTGGCCTCGTCGGTCGAGATGCCGCCCTGGCCGGCACGATCCTCGATGCGGTGCTTCTCTTCGGCCTCGCGGTCAAGCAGCTTCTGCTGGCGATCGATCTGGGCGTCGAGGTTGTCGATCTCGCCGATCAGGTTGTTGTACTGCTTGTCCTGATCTTCACCCCACTTGTCGCCGGGGTGCTGGTCGAGCAGCTCGCGGGCGGCCTTGGCGGCCTTGGTGCGCTGCTCCCGCAGGTCTTGGATGCTCTGAGGCATGATGCTGTCTCCTTCGCTAACGAAAACGCCGCCCGGTGGGCGGCGCGGGGATATGGCACGCGGGAGCCCGCTAGTGCCTTTCGATCAGCGCGAGCCGTCGTTCGGCTTGCGCTCGGTCGTAGAGCTGTTCCGGGGGCGGTCCTTCCGTGAGTGACCGCGGGGTGTTGTGGTAGGCACCCAGGTTCCACTGGGCAGCGTTGCGCTGCCGGCGCTCGGTTTCGAGGATCGCGTCGATGAAGCCATGGGTCTTTGCCTCCTCGGCGGTGAACCAGGTTTCGGCCTCCATCCAGGCGGTGAGCTGGTCACGCTCGCCGCCGGTGCGCTTGGCGTAGGCGTCGAGGATGGAGTCGTCGACCTTGGCCAGCAGGTTGCGCTGCTGGTCGTGGTCGCGCTTGTTGCCCATGGTCAGGGTCCAGGCCTCATGGATCATGAAGAAGCCACCATCGGTCATGTCGACCTCGTCGGTGACCATGGGCAGGAAGGTCGCGGCGCTGGCCGCCAGGCCCTCGATGTGGGCGACCGTCTTCACCTTGAGCTGCGACAGCGCGGTGGCCATGGCGCGGGCCTCGAAGACGTCGCCGCCCGGCGAGTTGATATAGAGGTGGATCTCGTCCACGTCGCCTTCCATCTGGCGGATCTCGCGGTTGAACATCTCGGCGCTGATGCCGAACCAGTCGCCGATGGCGTCGTAGACGTAGAGCTCGCCGCGCCCCTCGTTCCGCACGGCGCGGAAGTCCTTGGGCCGGGCCTGGTTGTCCAGAAACAGTTGGAGCAGCTTAGGCATTGGCATCGGGGTTCACCTCGGGCGTATAGAGTTGGTCGCCGCCTTCGATCGGGGGCAGGTTCTCCCGGGCGCGGACCTCATTGGGGGTCATGTAGCCGGGGTTCTGGGTGCCACCCAGGCCTGCCTTGTAGTACTCGGCGCGGGTCTTGGCGTCGCCCCGCAGCAGGGCGGTGACGTTGAACTCGGCGAAGAGATTGCGATCGCGCAGCAGCTTGCGGTTGATCTCCTGCGCCCAGCGGGTCAGGTGCGGCTGCAGGGTGTAGATGATGAAGCCGAGACCCATCTGCTCGAGGCCGCTTCCCCAGCTGGTGGACTTCTCGTTGGCGTTGATCATCCAGCTGGGCAGGCCGAAGGCGCGGGCGATGTCGGTGACCTGAAACTGGCGGGCCTCCATCAGCTGGGCGTCCTCCGAGGTCATGGTGATCTGCTTCACCTGGGCGCCGCCGACCAGCATGCCGGGCAGATGCGCGTTGGCGGTGCCCTGGTGCTTCCTCAACCAGTTGTTGCGGATCAGGTCGATCTGTTCCTGGCTCGGCGTGCCGTCCGTGGTGATGACGTGGTCCGGCCGGGCGCCGTTGCTGAAGAAGCGGGAGCTGTATTCCTCCGCGGCCATGGCCAGGCCGATGCCCTGCTTGGCCGCCAGGCCAATCACCGAGGGACTGCTGACGCCGTCGAAGCCGACGTTCGGCAGGTGCAGGACGTCATCCTGATCGATCCCGACATAGCCCTCTTCGTCCAGGTGGGCGTAGTAGCGCAGCCGGCCGCCGGTCTTCTCGATGATGGTGGCCTGCCGCGGCAGCGGATCGAGCCGCTCGGGCTCGCCCCGGCGGTTGCGGCGAATCCATGCCAGGCCGTCGCCGCGCAGCAGCATCGAGGCGATCTGAAACTCGCGCATGGCGCTGGACGTGAACAGCGGGCTGGCTTCCTGATTGAGCAGCCACCACAGCTCATGGTCGACCCGCTCGCGGCCGGTGGCGGTGCGACGGTAGATGTGCAGCGGCATGGTCGACACGGCGCCGCACAGCATGCGCACGCAGGCATAGACGGCGGTGACGCGCATGGCGGTCTCGGCGGTCACCGGCGGCCCGGCGTAGCTGGGGGCGGCCTGGAAGAGCTCCATCATGCCTTCGGCGTCACCGCTGCTGACGGTCTGGTCCTTGATACCAGAGTCAGGCGTGACCGTGGGCTCTTGGCGCGCCTCCGGCGCGGCGTCGCGGCCGGTCAGGCGGTTGAGTAGATTGCGCATGGCGCTCCCGTCACAGGATGATGAAGCCGGGTTCCGGCTCGGGTTCGGCCGGCTCGCCGAGCGTCAGGGCCGTGGCCATCAGCGCGGCGACGATCCCGTCGACGCGGCCGGTGGCCTTCTTCTTGTCGATCTTGCGGTTGCCGGCCGGGTCTTCGCTGTAGATGGCGTTGGCCGCGCACCATGTCAGCACGGGGTGCCCTTGGTGGCGCAGCTCGGCGTTGACCAGCCGGCGCTCGAACTCGTCGACCGCCGGAGCCATGTCCTTGAAGCCCTGCCCCACGGGGCTGAGCGGCGGCAGGCTGAGGCCTTCGTCGTCGATCAGCGAGGTCAGATCCTCGATCCGCCAGCGGTCGAAGCCGATGCCCTGCAGGTCGAAACGCTCGGCGACGTCGACCAGCTGGTGCAGCACATGGCGCTTGTTGATGGCGCGGCCCGGCGTGGTGTCGAGGTGGCCGTCCTTCTGCCACACCAGGTACGGCACCCGGTCCTGCTCGGCCTTCTTGGCCAGGCCTTCCTCGGGCAGCCAGAACCAGGGGCGCATGCGCCACACCGGGTCGTCGTCGGTGGGCTCGAACATCAGCACCAAGGCCGTGAGGTCCTGGGTGCTGGAGAGGTCGAGCCCGGCATAGCAGCGACGGCCGGCGAGCAGCGCTTCGTCCAGATCGGCGTCCTGGGTGGCCAGCCAGGCGTCGCGGCTGATGGCCGGGTTGTCGGCCTGCACCCACTGGCAGAAATTCAGGCGGCGCACCGTCGCTTCCTTCGATGGCATGCCCCGCGCCTGGGTGACCTGCTCGCGCAGGTATTTGAGCCCGGGGATGCCGTAGGGCAGCGAGGGGTTGGCCTTGTACCAGCATTCCTCGTCGTCGAAGGGGTCGTCGGTTTCGTCCAAGCCACAGACGAAGCCGAAGAAGCTGTCGTCCTCGAGCACGCCGGCGGCGACCTTGTCGGCGTAGTCGTGATAGTCCCAGCACACCGTGAGGCGGTCAGTGCCGGAGTTGGTGATCATGAAGATCAGCGCCTGCTCGCGGGACTTGGTCCCGGCGCGCATCATCTCCACCACCATGGCGGTCTTGTGCTCGTGGATCTCGTCGAGCAGCGCGATGTGCGGCCGCGGGCCGGACTGTCCATCGTCGGCGCTCACCGTGCGGAAGAAGCTGGCTGTCTTGTGGAAGGCGAGGTTGTACTCCTTTCCGGTCGACCCGCTCTTGGCGATGCTTCGAGCCAACAGCGGCGATTGATCGACCATGGCCACGGCGTCACGGAACAGGATCTGGGCCTGGTCCTTCTTGGTCGCCGCGGCGTAGACCTCGGCACGGTGCTCGCCGTCGGCGACCAGACCATAGAGCCCGACGCCGCCGGCCAGCGGCGACTTGCCGGAGCCCTTGGCGGTCTCGACGTAGGCGACGCGGAAACGCCGGAAGCCGTCTTCGCCCTTCCAGCCGAACAGGCTGCCGACGATGAAGGCCTGCCACGGCAGCACCTCGAACGGCTGGCCCTCGAAGCGGCCGCCGTTGAGGCGCAGCACGTCCTCGAAGAAACCGATCGCGTGGTTGGCCGCGTCGAGGTCCCAATGCAGCCCGCGGGCTTCGCCCTCTTCCAGGTCGCGCAGGTGCCGCGCGCAGGCGGCGCGAACCTGGGGGCCGGCGATCAGCTCGCCGTCGGCAACCGCCTGGGCGTAGGCTGTGGCGCGGTCGTCACAGGCCGTACTTTTCGGCGGTCTCCGCTTGCTCATTGGGGAACAGCTCTCCTTGTGCCGCCGTGCCGGGGCCGAGGCTCGCGCGGGCGCTGGGGTTGAGGCCGAACGAGCTGCCGGCCTTGCGCATGCGTTCCTCGGCGCGGTTGGCCAGCTGCATCCAGGCGGACATCTGCTTGTAGCCGCTGGGCGTGGTCTCGACGAAGCCGGAGTCTTCCAGCTGGGTGATCTTCTCGCGAGCGCGCTTCCAGTCGGACCAGGCCTGGCAGTAGACGGCCAGCTCGCCGCGATCGAGCTTGCTGATCAGGCCGAGGGTCTGCAGATCCTTCGCGATCCGCTTCCATTCGCCCTTGGCGTCCTTCGAGAGGAACGCCGGGCACGGCGGGATCTCGGCTTGGATCTGCGGCTGGCTGCCCTGCCCGCCGGCCAGCTCGTGCGCCGGCAGCTTGCTCGGGTTGCCGCGGATCGCGTGGACGTTCGCCGGCAACGGCTTACGCCCGGAATTCCGGTTGCCTGCCATGGCGACACCTCCGTTCGCATGTGGTGTAGGTGATCGGGCCAGCTGGTGGGGCTGGCAATGTCGGGTGCTGCCGGTCGGCAACACCCCAGAATCAGAGGTACCCCCCTCCCTTTTTTCCCGCTTGCACACGCGAAGGGAAGGCGTCCGGTCGAGGGTTCGAGGGCCGTAGACTTTTGATACCCCCCTCCCCTTCACTGGCTCCAGTGATGGCCGGGGGTCAACGGGATGCCAGACTCGTCGCATCCCTGGTCGCCTCGCTCCATGCGCTGCTTCACGCTGTCGTGGTGCCACTTGCACAGCGGCTGCCAGTTGTCGCGATCCCAGAACAGGGTCATGTCACCGCGATGGGGCTTGATGTGGTCGACGATCACCGCCGGTACCACCTTGCCCTTGGCCTGGCACATGGCGCACAGCGGATGCTTGCGCAGGAAGCCGGCGCGCGCCTTCTTCCAACGGTTGCCATAGCCACGCTGGGCGCTGCTGCCACGGCGGTCGTGATCGCTCATGGTCACTCGGCCTCGGGCGATGTCACCGGCCGCTGCTGCTGATCCACCGCAGCGCGGTCGGCATTGGCCCGGCGGCGCAGCGACTCGTAATCGGCCAGCAGCTGCAGCAGGTCACGGTTGTGCGTCGCCATCCGTTGGGGCGCCGGCAGTGGCGTCACCAGGTGCGGAGGCACTCGGCACATCTCCGCCGCCTGTTCCACTGGCATCTGCGGCACCGGCGTCGAGGTCGCGCACCCAGCGTTGAACGTCATCAGGAAGAGGCAGGCCGGCCCAATCAGCAGTTTCGGCATCGTCATGCTCCAGGCGCCGGGCGGCGTCACGTTGCTGGTCGATGGCCCGACGATCCTCGGCCAGCCGCTGGTCTCGCTGTTCGAGGGCGTCGGTCAGCAGCCGCATGCGGTCACGCTGCCAATCCAGCATCTCGCCGAAGGCCTCGGCACGGTTGTCGGCTACAGTGGCGCGCGCCTCGGCGGCGTCGCGCTCGGCGGCGTACTGGCGGGCCAACATGCCGGCGAACACGGCGATGGCCAGCAGCATGGCCAGCAGGATCGGCGTCACCTGCCCCAGCGCGCCCTTGAGCAGCCGGCCGATCACCGCGTCCACCGCTTGATCAGGCGCTCGGCGGCGGCACCGGCACGGTCGCGGAACCACTCCACGCCGAGGAACGCCAGCGCGGCCCCGATGGCGACCGCCAGGTTCTGACTCAGACCGAAGTGGTTGAGCACCGGCATCATCGCCAGCGTCATGCAGCCGCACATCACGGCCTCGAGGATCGACTTCACCGGCTTGCCCCCGGCGTGCAAGGCCCGCACCAGGGCCAGGGTGAACGCTAGCCCCGCGGCATACAGCTGAGGCCACACGGCGGCAACGGCATCGAGCGCCGCCTGCCACACATTGGGGTCCTTATCGGGGCTCGACATGGCATCACTCGTCTGGGTCATGGAACACCTCATTGGCGTCCCTGCGTCGATGGGTTCTCGTTATGCGCGCGCGGCCTCGGCGATCTCGACGGCCACCGCGTGGGCCAGCAGCCGGCGATACTCCTGGTAAGCGGCCAGGTCACCGGCGCTGGTCAGGAAGAACAGCTCGTGGATGATGCCTCCGCCATCGCTGACGAACGCCAGCCGGTGGTGATGGCCCGCGTTCTCGGGCTTGGCGCCGCGGTTGCGGACCCCCAGCACCTCGGCGGTCACGCTGCACAACCGACCGGCCAGCGGGAACGCCTCGGCCCGAGACAGCGTCTCGGTACCGGAGGCCCGCGGGCTGGCGGCATTGCAATGGAACTCGATGGCGATATCGGCCTCGGCGGCCAGCTTCACCGCCTGGCTCAACGGCCAGTTGGTCTGGGCCGGGCCATCGGTCAGGTGCCGGATGCCGTCGCGGGCCAGCTCGGCGCTGACCAGGTCGCGGAAGTCGGTGACGATCTCGGCCTCGCTGTGGCCATGGGCCACGGCGCCGGGGTCAGTGGCGCTGTGCCCGGCGCTGATCATCACGGTGTGCCGCTGGGGGTCGGCCGGCTTGGCCGCCACCCGGTCGATCCAAGGCATGCACGCCTCCGCTCGATAAGTGCCGCCCGAAGGCGGCGCCGCCCACCACGGCGGGAGTACTCGGTGCGTCAGAGCACCCCAAACAAAAGCGCCCCGGCACGAGGGCCGGGGCGAATGCAGGGGACTGGCTAGGCAAGAAGACCGATCAAGGCGCAGCTGTCTGACGGTGACTGAATGATGACCCTCGAGTGCGGTGGCAACAAGGCGCCGGTAATGCCAAAGGCGCAATGTCTAGGTAATGCCCCGGCAATGTCCCGTAATACGCCAGTATCATGCACGCCGCCGTTTCAGCTGATTGCCCAGCTCAGCCTTCAGCGCCTCGTGCAGCGCCTGCAGGCGGTCGTAATAGGTTCGCTTGGCCATGCCGAGACGGCGGGCCTTCTCGTCGCTGTAGCCGTTCCAGCGGTAGTGCTCGTGGGCCAGCACCTGGTGCCGGTCGTCCAGCTGCTGGAGCGCTTGTTCGACCTGCCAGGCCAGGTCATCCAGCTCGCCCAGGCCCAGCGGGTCGCGGCTGCCCTTCGGGCCAGTGCCACGCGGCGGCGGACCGCCGAACTCGACCATCTGCCCGATCGGCGAACACTGGCGCATCCCGCTGCCCCGGTGCTGCTCGGCCCAATGCTGCAGCAGCTCGTCCATCTGCTTGATCATGTGGTGTGCTCCTCGTCGTGGTGGTCAGGCCTGGTGGGTGGCCTCTGTCGGACTGTCTGACGGTCTGTCGGAATATCTGTCTGATGAATTTCCTTCTGTCTGTCAGCTAGTTACTTCATTCTTCAGACAGTCAGACAGAATATAGAAGGGGTTAGTCATGTGCGTACGCGCGCGCATGGGCCACCGGAGAAATCAGCGTCGGACTGTCGGAAACCGCATGGTGGCGGCAATCCTGCGTCTGAATGTCCGTCTGATGGTCTGTCTGACTGTCGGAATCATTGGCGAGCGCCCTCGTCGGACTTCAGCTCGAGCTTGAAGCGAAAGGTCCTCGCCTGCTCTGCCGCATGTTCAGGCCAGCCCGCCTTGCCGATCCGGTCGGCCTGCTCGGGTGGCACGAACAGCCGCGTCGTCTTGAACTCGCCGTTGGCCGCCGGGTAGCGAATGTCCCGCCGGTCCCGCATCAGGTCACGGGCCACCTCGTCGCAGAACCACCGCTGCTTGGTCTTGAACTCGTTGGTGTTCTCGCACCATCGCAGGAAGGCCTTCCACAGGTCGGAGACCGCTACCACCCCATAGGGCAGCGCCAGGTCGCCCGCTCGCCACTCGTGCACGAAGAAACGCGCCGGCGACAGGCTCGAGTCGATCAGCCGCTGCTTGGCGTCCGACAGCGGCGGCTTGGTGTGCGGCTTGAAGTCGGCCAGATCGAGATCCAGCAGGTATCGGTAGAAGCATTCGACGCCGCCCTGGTCGATCTCCTCGGCCAGCTTCTCGAAGTAGTCCGGCGGCGGCACGTCCTCGACGTGGAGCACAAAATAGCGCCGGTCGCCCAGGTCGAGCTCCAGGGGCACCGTCGAGTTGGACAGGAAGACGAAATTCACATGGTTACGCTCGCTGCGCAGCGGCATGTTCTTCTCGTTGATCTGCAGCTCGTCGCCGGTGACCACATGCTTGAGCACGCCCTTGTAGTGGGCCTTCTCCGCTCGGCTGACCACCTCCTCGGCCAGCGCGAACAGCCGCCGCGACTGCCAGCCCGTGAACTGGCTTTCCAGCTGGGCCTGGCCGATCGTGATGCCGTACTCGCCATAGATGCGCTTGAGGATGCCCTCGAACAGAAGCGACTTGCCGGTACCCTCCGAGCCATGCACGAGCACCGCCGTGGCCATCTTCGTGCCCGGTTTCTGCAGCGGGAGGGCCATCCACTTCAGCAGCCAGAAGTATTCTTCCTCCCGGTGGCCACACAGCCGCCACACATGGTTGAGGATGCGCTCGCAGCCCTGCCGGCTCCGGGCGTCCGGCTCCATCTTGAAGCCGTCATAGAGATTCACCGACAGCCGCGGGTCCACCGTCTCGGCAGGATCGAACACCACCTCTTCGGCAATCATCCGCCACGGGTGGTCCTGCCACTCCTTGAACGTCTCACGACCGACCGCCTCGCGAACGTGCGGCACTCGGATCAGCTTGCGGCGCAGGCCGTCCCAGATCAGATCGGTGCCGTAGATCAGCCGGAAGTGGTGGAGCATGTCCTCCTTGCGGACGCGAACGCCATACGGATTCGCCTCCTCCTCCCCCTCCGGCGGGAGTGTGGGCGCGGCGTCGGGGGCTTGCCCCCCTTGGTCACCGCACGCCCGGGAGGGGGCCACGGGGAGGCCATCATCATTGGCCGCCTCGAGGGCGGCGCTGATCCTGTCGCGCACGGCATCCAGCCCCTGCGCGACATGCAGGTCATTGAAATCCATCAGGCCGCCTCCGTGCGCTCGATCGTCGGGAAGACTGCCACCGCGCCCAGCGCCTCGGCCACCTGCTCAGCCTTGCTCCGGCCGGGGTTGTTGGCCACCTCAGGGTCATCGTCCCCGCAGATCACCAGCTGGGCGTCCGGGTAAAGGTTGCACAGCAGCGGCGCCACCCGGGCCAGATTGCCGGCATCCAGCGCCACGGCCACCGGCCAGCCCATCGCCGCACGTATGCTCGCCGCTGTGGCATAGCCCTCGGCCACGCCGATCAGCGGCTCGCCGTCCGGCTCGCCCAGCATGTGCCACAGCCCGGCCTTACGGCCGTACTTGGGGAACAGCTTGGTGCCGTTGGCCTTGATCACCTGCAGCGAGTGCACCGTGCCCTGATGATCGCGCAGCGGGATCACCAGGTCGCTCTGTTGGATGCGCAGGAAGGAGATGTGATCCGGTCGCGGTTTGGGCAGCTCATCGAAAAAGCGCTTCACGTCGCCGCCGGCCCAGACGTTGGTCATCTGCGCCCGGTCGTCGATGCTGATCACCAGCGCGCCACGCGGGAACCACACGCCATGCGCACCCACCTGCTTGCGCTCCAGGTACGGCGAGCGCCCCTGGTCGCGGCAGTGGTGCTGCAGCACATGCCGGCAGGCCATGCCCACCGCCCGCTGCATCGCCGTCCGGCGCTCCTCGTCGGCCTCGATCTCGACCTCGCGGGCCTTGCGCCGCTCCTCGGCCTCGGCCTTCAGCCGGCGGCGATCCTCGGCGCTCATCTCGCGCTTCTCGCGCTGCCAGCCGCCATCGCTCGCCAGCTTGATGATGGTGCCCAGGCGAACATGGCCCGGCGTCAGGCTGCGCCACACGCTCTTGGCATCCGCCGCCTTGTAGCTGGCCGCCTGCTGGCTCCACTCGTCCCAGGCGGTGAAGCCATCGTCGCCGTACTCCGTCTTGCAGGCGTTGCCGACGCTGACCCAGGTCTCGCGGTCGTCGGCAGGGATGTGCTGCAGGGCGAGGCGCAGCTCGTCATGGGTTAGGGGATCGTGCTGGCTCACCGGCGCGCCTCCCGACGTGTCTGGCACGCCACGCAGGTCGCCACGCCCGGCAGGCGCTCACGGCGGGCGGCGGGGATCTCCCCGCCGCAGTCCTCGCATTCGGTGGTGGCATGCCGCCCCACCGCTTCCGCCGCGGCACGCCGCGCGGCCAGCGCCTGCTCTAACCGTTCGTCGATCAGATCCTGAGCGAGGTCGGCCTTATCCATGCTCCACCTCCCCGATCCCGGCGGCACTCAGCTCCAGGGCCAGCACCGCCTGCATCAGCTGGCGAGCCCGCTTGCGCAGCTCGGCACGCTCACGGTCGTCGACGATCCCGTCGCGGGTCGTCTCGCTCACGCTGTTGAGCATCTCGCCCAACTGGTCGTGCAGAGTACCGATCACCTCGATCAGGTCGAACGACGTTTCGGCCTGGCAGGCATCCGGGCGCAGCCAGATCGCACCGCCGGCAATCTCGCCAATGGCGTCGAGAATGCGATCGTCCTGGGTGGCACCCAGCACCGCCTCGAGGTCGGCGATATTGGGGGTATGGGGCTGATGGGTCGGGCTCAGCTTGTGCTGCAGGGTGGTGGGGTTGAGGCCGTAGACGGCAGCGACCGCCTTCACGCCGCCGGTGTATTCCCGAGCAGCGTGGTAGAGGGCCAGGGGCAGCGGCAGGACCTCGCGCTTAGCGCGGTCGACTGAGGTGGGCCATCCGCGGGACATGGCAATACTCCCTTCAATGTGCCATGCGGCCCGCTTTCCGATGCGTTATTCTTGAAAGCGTGACCACATGTGGTGTGCGTCATATCGCCGGGGGAAGTCTGTGGTGGGCAGACCCCGGCAACCCCCAGGCCGCCGTCAGGCGGCCTGGGCCTTCATATCAAGCTCTTCAGGCGGCACCCCGTAGTGCACCAGCACGTCCAACAACCGGACCTTGCCGTCACTCTCATTGGCCAGCGCCCGCATGAACTTCAGGCTGGCCCCACGAGATGCCCCCATCACATGACTCTTCAGGTACTTCGATGAGGTACCCACCCGCGCGGCATAGCGCTCGAGCTGACGCTCATCCAACGATTTCAGGTACTCGCGCAGTTTCATGGCTGCGGTTCCTCTGGGGTGGTTCACCTCAAGCATTACACCCAAAGGTTATATTTGCAACACCTTGCAGGTTATTCACCTCTCAGGTGTGACAACGGATAATCGAGATATGGATATCCACTCGACTCGCTACCGCATCCTCCGGGCCTTGATGGCCGAGCGCGGCCTCAACTTGACCCAGCTCTCCGACAAGATCGCGCGGAGCCCGAGCCAGGTGAGCAGCTTCGCCGGCGCCAACCCCTCGAAGAACATCGGGGAGAAAAACGCGCGCCACATCGAGGATTGCCTGGGGCTCCCGCCCTACTTCATGGACGACCCGCGCAACATGGGCACAGCGGAGAGTCAGGCCACCCATACACCCGAACAAGAAAACGCCTGCGTCCTGGGGGACATACAGCATCTGCTGCCGGTCGTGGGCATGACGACGGCAGGGAAGCTTATCGACAACATCGCCGACGCAGAGATCGATGAATTCGTGCCTGCACCAGGTCCGTGCAGCGCCAAGGCTTTCGTGCTGCGCCTCGAAGGCGTGAGCATGGAACCGGAATTCAAGTCAGGGGACCGCATCGTCATCGACCCCGGTCAGGATTGGGTCAGCGGCGACTACGTGTTTGCCCGCCGCATCGACACCGCGACCGGCACGCCGGCCGGGACGTTCAAGAAGATCGTGTATGAAGAAGGTGAGTACTACCTGTGCGCGATCAACGAGGACTGGCACCCCCGTTACACCCGCATCGATGACAGCTGGCAGGTGGTGGGAAAAGCCCGCTACCAGGTAAAGATCCTCTGACGATACACCTCAAGGAATAACACCTGAGAGGTTGACAAACACCTTGGGGTGTTCTTAGATCATTGTCGTATCCGCCCACCACGGAGTACGACGATGCACACCACACTTTCGCCCCAGGCCCGGGTGTATCTGCACCCGGCCGCGGCCACCAGCCAGATCGCCGTGCGTGCCATCGAGCACGTCACCGGCCGCGTGGCCGTCGCTCGCCCCACCGACCGCTGCATTCGCCTGATCCCCCGTGCCGAGCACGCCCGCCTGACGCAGTCGGGAGGTGCCGCATGATGACCACCGCGCAGAAGAGCGCCCTCGCCAGCGTGCTAGACCAGGGCGGCACCCTGCAGCTCTCAGGCTTTCTCGCCCCCATCTCGGTTCAGGTCGAGCGGGCCACCCCAGACTGCATCGGCAAGGACGTGGCCCACGTCAGCATCACCGAGGGCGACTTCCTCGTTTGCCGCTACCCTCGTGGCAACAGCCGAGACCTCTGTCTGCTCGTCGCCGAGCGCCTCGACGACCTGGTCGTGGGAGGTGCGGCATGAGCCTGACCTCCCTCGGCACACCGATCATGCCCGGAATGGTCAGCGCCCTGCCGGTGCCGGCCCTCACCAGCGCCCACCGCGCCCTGATTGCCCGCATTCAGGACAAGTGCCTCGACATCACGCTCGGACACCCCGAGCTGGTGGCCGACTGTGCCTATTCGGGCAACACCCACGAGCTCTGCGTGCGGCTGATTCCTCGTGCGCATCTCGGCACAGAACGGGGCGGTGACGGCAGCTTCCGGGGGCAGGAGGTCGCGCACATCTACCTGCCCGGTATCCCGCAGCGCGCGCCGGCGATCGACACCACCGCCGTGCTGGCTGACACCCTCAACCAGCTCGAGGCGGTGCTGCCAGTGCCGGGAGGTGCCGCCTGATGGGTATCGCCGCCATCCTGCTCGACCCGTTCCGCTCTGCCGCTCAGGCGCTGGTGGCCCTGCTGCCGCTCGACGCCAGCGAGCAGTTCGTCGGCCTCGCCGTCATGGGCGGCCTGCTCATGACCCTGACCCTCTTCATCGTGCCGCTCGCCCTGCTGGGCGCCTGGCTGGAGCACCGCGACCGGAGGACACCATGACCATCAAGCTGCTGATCGGCCTCACAGGCCCCGCCCGCTGCGGCAAGACTACCGCCCAGCACATCATCGCCGAACGCTTCGGCCTCGCCCGCATCAACCTGGCCGACCCGATCAAGGACGCCCTCGGCGCCATGCTCGACCTGGACGACGAGCGCCTCAACGGCGCCCTCAAGGAGACCCCGCTGCCGTGGCTGGGCAAGAGCCCGCGCGAGCTGATGCAGACCCTCGGCACCGAGTGGGGCCGCGATACCGTCGCCCGCGACTTCTGGCTGCGTGTCGCCGAGCAGCGGCTGGCCATGCTGGAGAACCTCGAGGGCGACGCCTACCAGGGCGCCGTGGTCGGCGACATCCGCTTCCCCGACGAGGCCTATTGGCTGCGCGCCCACGGCGGCACGCTGATTCACCTCTACCGCCCCGGCGTCGAGCCGGTGCGCGCCCATGCCAGCGAGGCTGGCGTGGCCATGGGCGGCGCCGACCGGGTCGTCACCAACGGCGGTGACATCCACGAGCTGGGCCAGCGCATCACCGAGACGATCGACCAGATCATCGACGGGAGGGCTGCCTGATGACCCGCTACACCCTGCAACAGGCCGCCGCCCTGCTCGGCACCGGCCGCACCACGCTGTGCCGCGAGCTGCGCGAGATCGGCATGCTCGACGATCGCAACCTCGCCACCCGCGCGCACACCAGCACCGGGCGCCTGGTGGTCGACCTGCGCCAGTACGAGCACGCCGGTCTCGGCCAGCCCAAGCCCTACGGCAAGACGCTCGTCACCGAGCGCGGGCTGATGTACATCGCCAATCGCCTGGGCCGTCAGATCACCACCCATCGCGAGGCCGCCAACGATGAGCAGTGCTGAGCCGCGCCCCGAGCCTCCGTGGCTGGACGAGCCCGAGCCGGCCAGCACCGTCACCCTGCTGTTCCAGCAGTTCGGCGACGTGCTGATCCCCATCGAGGCCGTCCGGCAGCGCTACTTCCGCAACCGCAACGCGCAGACGTTCCGCCGCGCCCTGCGCGACGGCGAGATCCCGCTGCCCGTGGTCACGCTGGACGACAGCCACAAGACACCGCGCTACGTCTGCCTGTACCAGCTGGCCGCCTACATCGAGCATCGAGCACGCCGCGCAGCCAACGACTGCGAGGACAACGCCCCGCAGAGCCAGCACGCCCGGCTTCATCGGGCCATGAGCGACGCGGTACCGACCACCGATTTCCGCATGCCCCTCGGCACCGCGGACTGACCGGCCCACCCAGGCCAACCACCACCACGCAAGAGGATGCACACCATGAGCGACCAACCCACCACCGACATCAACGCCCTGTTCGACGACCTCGACGCCGGGATCTTCCGCAACAAGTTCGCCCAGGCCCTCGGAGAAGCCGCGGCCGGCGTCATCCAGACCGGCAAGCAGGGCAAGGTCACCATCACCCTCGACCTCAAACAGATCGCCGACAGCAGCCAGGTCGATTGCTCGCACAAGCTCAGCTACACGGTGCCCACCGCCAAGGGCAAGAAGAGCGAGGAGAACACCACCAAGACGCCGCTCTACGTCGGCCGCGGCGGCAAGCTCACGCTGTTCCCCGAGAACCAGGGCAAGTTCGACTTCTCCCAGGGCCAAGGCCAGGGCAGCACCCAGGGCGCCTAAGCGCGCCCACACACCCACCCACGCACACCACACACGATCACAGGACCGAACCCCATGGATGCCAACACCATCGAGAAGATCGAATCCCTCGTCTCCGCCAGCCAGATCGGCGCCCCGGGCACTTCCGTGCCGACCATGCTGGTACCGCACGGCTACTCGCTGGAGTCACTCGAGAAGTACCAGGATGCGCCCAGCCGCTTCCGCGGCCGTTTCTCCACCAGCTCGATCGAAGACTTCGCGGCCTACGTGAACGACGAGGCCAAGGCCCGCGTGTTCGTCGACACCGACGACATGGAGGCCGAATCCTTCTTCGACCTGGGCGACACCGCTGCCGCCGGCCACGGCGAGCACCGCGCCACGCTCAAGCTGCAGCGCACCGCCCCCTATGCCGCCTGTCTGCAGGCGCATGACCGAGCCTTCGGCCAGAAGGAACTCGCCCACTTCATCGAGGACTGGCACGCCCACATCACCGGCGAGAGCACCAGCGGCAAGGAGCTGACCGCCAAGCAGCTGGCCAACATGGTCCGCCGCATCGAGGTCAAGGCCTCCGTCGAGCGCACTCACGAAGAGGGCGACTGGAACACCAAGCGCAGCGGCCTCGACGCGCTGGACGCCAGCGCCGGCGAGGACACCCCGGCGTTCATCCGCTTCGCCAGCCTGCCCTATGAAGGCCTGAGCCTGCGCACCTTCGACCTGCGCGTGTCGATCCTCACCGACGACACCAAGCCGCGCCTCAAGCTGCGCATCACCGGGCTCGAGGGCATCCAGGAAGAGATCGCCAGGGAGTTCAAGCAGGTGCTGCGCGACCAGCTGGGCGATCACGCCACCCTGCTGCTCGGCAACTTCCGCAAGGGCTGAGCCGAGTCGTCAAGGAATCCTTGACCACTGACCGCCCCGCCGCTGCCCACCACGGCGGCGGGGTTCCACCACGAAGGGAGCACACCACATGCAACGTCACCAGCTATTCGACCATCCGATGTTCGAGGAACGGCCGCTGTTCGAGATCCTCGAGCCCTTCGGCTTCGAGGTCAGCCTCAAGCTGACCGAGGCCCCCATCGACCCCGCCGTCGACAACACCGAAGACGGCGACGCCTATGCCAATAACTCCCAGGCGTACATCGACGGCCTCAGCATCGACCACCCCGCCGGCTTCACCGAGATCGACCGCAACGAGAACGACGAGGGCGACATCTACAGCGTCGCCGTCCGCGCCAAGACAGTCTTCGCCCAGCTGCTGCTGTGCGCCGACTCGGCCTTCGCCTGCCGCAACAGCCCGCAAAGCCGCGCCTATGCCGACGTCTACCGCGAACGCATGCGGCAGCTCTCGCTCGAGGGCTTCAGCCGCGAGCGGGATGATGGCTATCAGGATGGAGAACTCGCAAAAGCGGCTGGATGCTATGCGCTCTCAGTAGCCTGGCCATTCGACCGCCCAGGCGCCTCCGGGCCCACCAACATTCCGCAGCTTTGGCCGGGGCGCTGGAGCAAAAAATGGTGGAAGCCCAGCCGCGAACCGCGCCGCAACCTAGTGAAGGCAGGCGCCCTGATCCTCGCCGAGATCGAACGCCTCGACCGCGCCGCCGAGCGGGCAGCATCAGGCTGCCAAGCCTGCGGCTCGGTACCGGGCCAGTACCACAGCCCCGAATGCCCCGCCGTCAACGCCTACCAGGCCGGCCGCATCCCGGCGGCGCCCAATGCCGAGGGTCAGGGAGGTGAGGCATGATCCATCAAGCCCGAATCGACGAAGCCCGCTACCTGCTCGAGCTGCTGGGCAACATCGCTCGCGTGACGTTCTTCCGGGCGGACGACACCTGCCACCATGTGGAAGCCGACGAATACACGGTGCCAGTGGAAGCCGTTGACGACATCGAGAAGGCCCTATCGGCCTGCGACCACCTGCCGGAGCCCGAGGAGGGAGTGGTCAGCGAGGGGTATTGTCGTGCCCTTCGCCGGCTGCAGCAGCTGCTGAGCGAGTTCGAGACCCGTGAGGAACAAGTCGCCGAACTCGAGAACCAGACCGCCCAGCTCAGCGCCCGGCTCGTCGAAAGCGACGTCGAGCGGGACAAGCTGGCGGCGCATGCGAAGAGCCTGGATAGCGCTGGTCACGCGCTCTACTACGAGCTTGAGCAGTGGTCGCTGACGGAGAGCGACCCGGAGACCAGGGCCGCGATGAAGCTTTGGCGCCTCGCTCGCGGCGAGGAGCCGAGCAACGCGCTCGCTCGCCTCAAGGCCGAGTGGCAAGAAAAAGCGTATTCAGAAGCTGCGATGAAGTGTCGCGGAATCGAGGCGGGCCAGGAAAAGCTGGCATGGATGCACAGTGAGGTTGCCGAGGATGGCGAAAAATATGTCGGTGAGAACGGCATCCCCTACAGCAATAAGGCCCTGGGTGCCCAGCACTGCGCACGCGAAATGGAATCCATGGCCAGACGCTTACGCCGCCAAACCGAGCAGGCCGAGGACGGCCAGGGAGGTGCGGCGTGAAGCTCAAGCACTTGCTCCACCCCATTCGCTCGGCCCGCCGCCTAGAGGAACTCGAGGATCGCGTCCGCGAGCTCGAGATCACGCTGCGGGACGACCACCAGTGGCTGGCCCATGACCCCATCGCGCGAGCCAACCGAATCGAACACCACGCAGCGCAGCCCGCGCGGGAGGCCTCATGACCCAACCCATCGACATCAGCATCGACCTCGAAACCCTGGCCAAGGGCCCCGACGCCGCCATCCTCGCCATCGGCATCGTCGACAGCTACGGTGTGGCATTCTCATGCAGTCCCAGCGTCGCCGAGCAGGTCGCCGAAGGCCGCGCGGTCGATGACGACACCCTGCACTGGTGGTTCCAGCAGAGCGACGAGGCCCGCGGCATGCTGGTCGCCAAGCCGGATAGTCTGAAGGCGGTCCGGGAGCACGTCCGCGACTACTTCCAGCAAGCCCGCGAGAACTACGACGCGATCCGCGTCTGGGGCAACGCCCCCAGCTTCGACTGCGAGATCCTCGGCCACTTCCTCGGCGGCAAGCCCTGGCGCTACTACCACGAGCGCGACGTCCGCACCGCCCGCGAGATCCTCGACCGCCGCACCCAGCCCCGCATCGCTCACTCCGCCCTGGGCGACGCCGAGGCCCAGCTGGCCGACGTTCTGCGCTTCCGCCAGGCCAAAGGCCTGTGCCCCGCCGCCACGCAGAAGGGAGGCAAGTTATGAGCCCGTTCTACTACTGCCCCACCTGCTGGCCGGCGGACATCGGCGAGTACGACACCAACCACCGCTGCACCACCTGCAGGACCCGGGTGCTGGTGGCCAACAAGGACAAGCAGATCGAGCTGCTCGTCGAGCAGAACGTCGCCCTCTCGGAATACCTCGCCGAAGCACAGGAAATGCTCGAGCAAGTGCTGGGCAAGACGGAGACCGCCCAGGCGAAACCGCGGCTTCGCCTGGTGCACAGCGTGAGGAGGAAGCCGTCATGACCAAGTGGAAAGCCTTCAAGGAAAACGCCGCCTGGGTCGGCGTTGCCGCGTGGTATGTCGTCTGCTGGCCGTTCTACCAGGTCTACAAGCGACTCAAGCCACAGGACGAGAACCACAACGAGGGAGACGACTGATGCCTATCGTGCCGCGATCCGTCTACCGCGCCCTCGAGGGGCACCTGCGCCGCCGGCTGCTCGCCGAACGCGCCCGCCGCGTCATCATCAACGACCGCTACGCCGCGATCGAAGCCGGTACCGGCTGGCATCCACCGCGTGGCATTACCGCCGGCACACTGCCAGGCCAGACCGGCCGGCATGTGGTAGGAAAGGGAGGGCGCGATGCTTCCCGTTGACCACGTCACCATCGAGCGCTTCGCCGAGCTCACCGGCTACACGCCCGAAGGCGTGCGCTCGAAGATCCGCCGCGGCCAATGGCGGGAAGGCTACGAATTCATCAAGGCCCCGGATGGCCGGGTGCTTATGTCACTGGAGGGATACGCACGGTGGGTAACCAGCGGAGCAACTACGAAGGGGTCCGGGTCACTTCGGCCAGCACTATCGGGATCGACTTCTACTATAAGGGCGTCCGCTGCCGCGAACGCCTCAAGCTCAAGCCCACCCCCGCTAACCTGAAGAAGGCGGCGCGGCACCGCGCCGCCGTCATCGACGCCATCGAGGCCGGCACCTTCGATTACAAGGTCACCTTCCCTCGCAGCAAGAACGCCCGCAAGTTCCTGCGCGGCGACCGCCTCGACAACTACCTGCGCAGCTGGCTCGAGGCCAAGAAGCCGACGCTGAAGGCCAGCACCATCCGCACCTACGACACCATCATCGAACGGCTGATCATCCCCGAGCTCGGGGAACTGCTGCTCGAGGAGGTGACGCGCCCAATCGTGCGCGAGTGGGTCGCCAAGCTGACGTGCGGCAACAAGCGGATCAGCAACATCCTCACCGTGCTGCGCTCTGCCCTGGGCGATGCCATGCATGACGAGTTGATCGACACCAACCCCATCAAAGGCTGGCACTATCGTCGCAATGATGGCCCCGTGAGCAGTCGCGGCCCCGACCCGTTCACCAAGGAGGAGCAGGAAGCGATCCTGGCCGCCATGCGTGACGAGGTTCGCCCCCTCTTCCAGTTCGCGTTCTGGACCGGCATGCGACCCAGCGAGTACATCGCCCTCGAGTGGGGCGACATCGACTGGCAGCGCATGGAGATCACCGTCTCGAAGTCCAGCACGCGCGACGCCAAGGGCCACCTCGAGGACACGAAGACCAGCGCGGGCCGACGCACCATCAGCCTGCTGCCACCGGCCGCCCAGGCACTGAAGGCCCAGAAGCGGCTCACCAGGTTGAATCCCTCGGGTCGTATCTTCTTGTGGCCACGCGGCCAGCAGCCGTTCCGAAGTGACGCCGACATCCGCGAGAAGCTATGGCGTCCCGCTGTGCTGAGATCTGGCGTTCGGTACCGCACTCTCTACCAGACGCGGCACACCTTCGCCTCAATGATGCTCTCCGCCGGCGAGCCGCTCGCCTGGGTTAGCAAGCAGCTGGGCCACCGCGATGTGGTGTTCACCGCGCGTACCTACGCCAAGTGGGTGCCGAACTCGTCACCGGACATCGGCATGCGCGCCGTGGAGATGTTCAGCTAAGACAGTCAGCTTTTGGTCAGCATTTACCGCTAACTTATTGAAAGATGGGGAAGCCTAGAAAATTCAAGTCTCCCCATCCGCACCATTCTGATTTGCCTCACTGACTCGACATCGCGACGACCTCTCCTCGAGCACCCGATTACCCCCTGTGACCAGATTGTGACTTAGCTTCGACAATCCTATTGCCGTTTCCTCTCGATCTTTCTGGCCTCCTATCAATAGGCGTTAAGCCGCTCGATTTTGTCGATAAGCCGCGCGGCCAGCTCATGCTTGCCCAAACCGGCGTGCAACTCGCGGTGGCAATTCGGGCACAAGCCTATGGCGTTTTCCACGATATCGGGACCACCATCCGCCAAGCGTTTGAGATGATGCACCTCCAAGAAGAGGCTGCCATCCTCCCGAGTAAAAGGCGCAGGTGAATCGCAGCATTCACAGACGCCATCGGCCTGAGTCAGCACCCATGCCACCACGTCGGGGTCGCGCTCATAGACCGTTGCACTGACTGATATCTTACCCGGCGACTGTCGCCCCGCCGGCGGCGTCAAAGCGTTATCGCGATACAGACTTCGACGCTCGTTGACCTCGGTCGCGAAGGTGGCAGAAGACGAGGGCTGTTGCCCTTCTACCTCGGCGATTAAGGCTTCCAATCGGGCAACGATCTTAACGCCAACGTTGCCCGCCGGCTTCAGCCCTTTGACCCAGGCACGCCCCTGCAGTGCGTAGACATACGAGATATTTTGAGCCCGATATTCGAAAGCCTTGGCCGTCCTGCCGAAGCGTTTCTCCAGCGCCCTATAATAGCGGGCCTTGATCACCCCCTCGCCCCGGCGCTGCTTATCCAACATCTCGACATAAACCTCGACGGAAGCTTTGAGCTCCTCATCGCTCCATGGCGTCGACATCCCGCATTCCTTATCGGTAATGGAACAAGGCCATAGAATAAGAGATAACTAATGTTGAGTACCAACGCTCGCATGTCACGTCATCCTGCCTCACACGCTACTCAACGCATGAGCAGGCACGCTTGAACGCAGGAGAAGGATCGCTGCCCGACGTCACGAACAGAGTATCTGGATATTCCCCCCAACTGTCAGCGATCTCCTATACCGCACGCATCGCCCAGCACCTAGCCTAAGGATGCATAAGGAGGAAAACGGAGAGGACAGGCCCGTGTCGGAGATCACCATGATGCCCATGCCCCGCGGCAGCTGGGCGATGATTTGCCCCTGCGGCGCCACCGAGATTCGCGCCCCGCAGGGGCCGCGCTGGGCCAGCTTCAGGCTGCGGCGAATCGATGCCTACCACTACCGCGTCACCTGCCTGGCCTGCGGTCACGCCACCGAGCATAGCGTCAGCCCCCGCGTCGCCGGGGCCAGCTACGGCGAGGCGCGCTGATCCCAGCCGGCCGATCCGGCTCGCACATCCTCTCTCCCTCGCTTTTGACCGCCAGCTTTCCACTCCAGGCCTCGCGTACCGCAGGCGCCACGCGCCCGTCCACCGGGCTTGCACGCCGCCACAGTCAACGCCTTCATAACCACAAGGTTTACATGTAAGGTATGCGCCATCCGGCCGCCGGTGCCTCTCGTGCATCGGCGGCGCCGTTCACGCATGCCCTGGAGGCCCGATGACATCCCCCGTCTGGCACCCCTATTCCCATCTCAAGACCCAGACCCCGTCACCCAAGGTGGTCGGCGGTGACGGCCCGCGCTTCACCCTGGACACCGGCGAGTCGCTGCTCGATGCCACCTGCTCCTGGTGGTGCATGATCCACGGCTATCGCCATCCGCGGCTGGTCGAGGCCATCCAGCGCCAGGCCGACGAGCTGTGCCACGTGATGCTGGGCGGGCTGACCCATGAGCCGGCCGACCGCCTGGCCCGCGAGCTGGTGCGCGTCACGCCGGAAGGGCTGAACCACGTGTTCTTCTCCGACAGCGGCTCGGTGGGCATGGAAGTGGCCATGAAGATGGCCGTGCAGTACCAGTACCTGCGCGGTAAGCCGGCCAAGCACCGCATGCTGACGCTGATGAAGGCCTACCACGGGGATACCGCCGGCTGCATGGCGGTGTGCGATCCCGAGGAAGGCATGCACTCGCTGTTCGCGGGCTTCCTGCCGCAGCACCACTTCGCCCCCGCGCCCACCGCCGGCTTCGACGCCAGCCGCGACGAGGTGCAGGCCGATCTCGACGCCCTGCGCGGCGTGCTGGAGGCCCATCACGAGGAGATCGGCGCGCTGCTGATGGAGCCACTGCTGCAGGCGGCCGGCGGGCTCAACATGACCTCGCCCCACTATCTGCGCGGCGCCCGCGAGCTGTGCGACGAGTTCGACGTGCTGCTGATCTTCGACGAGGTGGCCACCGGCTTCGGCCGCACAGGCAAGATGTTCGCCGCCAATCACGCCGACGTGACGCCGGACATCATGGTGCTGTCCAAGGGCCTGACCGGCGGCTATCTGGGCCACGCCGCGACGCTGGCCACCGACCGCGTCCACGATGCCTTCATCGGCGACAGCGAGCTGCATGCCTTCATGCACGGCCCAACCTTCATGGGCAACCCGCTGGCCTGCCGCGTCGCGCTGGAGAGCCTGGCGGTGTTCGAGGAGGACGACTACCTGGGCCGCATCGAGGCGCTGAACGGCGTGCTGCGCGAGGAGCTGGTGGCCGACGAGGCGCTGCGCGCCCACCCGGACGTGGCCGACGTACGTGCGCTCGGCGCCACCGCGGTGATCGAGGTCCACGACGCCGACTCGCTCAAGGGCGCGGCCGACTTCGCCCGCACCCAGGGCGTGTGGCTGCGCGCCTTCGGCCGCTGGCTGTACACCATGCCCGCCTACATCACCCCCCACGACGACATGCGCCGCATCACCGGCGCCATGAAAGGCTGGTTCCTTTCCCGGGAACGCTAACGCGTCCCGCTCGCCCTCGGGCTGGCACTCGCCGCGGCGGCGTGTCAGCCTTGGGCAAACCTTCAGGGATGATGAGCGCCATGAGCCTGAGCAAGACCCGCACCAGCTTCTATCGCCGCCTCTACGTGGCCCACTTGATCGCCACCGGCACCGCCAGCGTGCCGGCGATCATGGAGGCCACAGGCATGCCCCGACGCACCGCCCAGGACACCATCGCCGCCCTGGCCGAGCTCGACATCCACTGCGAGTTCGAGCCCGAACCCGGCCAGCGCCACAACATCGGCCACTACGTCATCCGCGACTGGGGCCCCATCGCCCCCGACTGGGTGACCAGCCACGCCGAGATGCTGCGCCAGGCCCTCGGCTATCCTCCGCGCGACCTGGCCCGCGGATCGCGCGCCGATGCGCCCGGCACGGCGTGACGCCTCGCCAGGCCGGACGACGTTTGTTAGGGTGCTATCAGGTAACGGAACACACGCGACCCAACGCCAGGAGGCTTCCATGCAGATCGATCTGACCGGCAAGACCGCCATCGTCACCGGCTCCACCGGGGGCATCGGCTTCGCCATCGCCAAGGGGCTGGCCGACAGCGGCGCCAGCGTGGTGCTCAACGGCCGCAAGCAGGCCGCCGTCGACGAGGCGCTGACGCGCCTGCGCCAGCAGGTGCCGAACGCCGACGCCCGCGGCGTGGCGGCGGACCTGGGCACCGCCGAGGGCTGCGATGCCCTGCTGGCCGCCGAGCCCACCGCCGACATCCTGGTCAACAACGTCGGCATCTTCGGCCCGCAGGACTTCTTCGAGACGCCGGACGACGAGTGGCAGCGCTTCTTCGACGTCAACGTGATGTCCGGGGTGCGCCTGTCGCGGGCCTACTCGGGCGACATGGTCGAGCGCGGCTGGGGCCGCATCCTGTTCCTGTCCTCGGAGTCGGCGCTGAACATCCCCGACGACATGATCCACTACGGCGTCACCAAGACCGCCTACCTGTCGCTGTCCCGCGGCCTGGCAAAGCGCCTGGCCGGCACCGGCGTCACGGTCAACGCCGTGCTGCCGGGGCCGACGCTGTCCGAGGGCGTGCAGGAGATGCTCGCCGAGCAGCAGAAGGAAAGCGGCAAGTCGATGGAGGAAACCGCCAGGGAATTCGTGATGGCCCAGCGCCCGAGCTCGATCATCCAGCGCGCGGCCACCGTCGAGGAGGTCGCCAACATGGTCGTCTATGCCGCCTCGCCGCAGGCCTCGGCCACCAGCGGCGCGGCCCTGCGCGTCGACGGTGGCGTGGTCGACACTATCGCCTGAGGCCACCGCACCACGTCGACAAAAACGCCCCCAGGCCAGCGCCTGGGGGCGCTTTGCTGTTCACGGTGATACCCCCACTCACTGCATGCGAATGCCGCCGTCCAGGCGGATCACCTCGCCGTTGAGCATCGGGTTGGTGATGATCTGCTCGGCCAGGCGAGCGTACTCGTCGGGCCGGCCCAGCCGCTTGGGGAACGGCACCGCCGCCGAGAGCGCTTCCACGGCGGCCTCGGGCAGGTCTTCCATCATCGGCGTCTCGAACACCCCCGGGGCGATGGCCATCACCCGGATGCCGTGGCGCGAGAGCTCCCGGGCCGCCGGCAGGCTCATGCCCACCACCCCGGCCTTGGAGGCGCTGTAGGCGCACTGCCCCACCTGGCCGTCGAAGGCCGCCACCGAGGCGGTGTTGACGATCACCCCGCGCTCGCCGTCCTCGCCCGGAGCATTGGCCGCCATGGCCGCCGCCGCCAGGCGCATCACGTTGAAGGTGCCGACCAGGTTGATCTGCTGGGTGCGGGCATAGTCGTCGAGGTCGGCCGGATTCCCTTCGCGGTCGAGCAGCTTGGCCACGCTGACCACGCCGGCGCAGTGCACCACCCCGGCCAGGCCCCGCTCGCCGCCGTGGGCCACGGCGGCGTCCACCGCGGCCCGAATGTCGTCGGCCGAGGTCACGTCGCCGCGCACGGCGACGGCCGCCGCGCCCAGCCGCTCGGCCAGGGCCTCGACGCCCTCGCTCAGGTCGCACAGCGTCACGCGGCCGCCCGCCGCCACCAGCCGTTCGGCGGTGGCGGCGCCCAGCCCGGAGGCGGCGCCGGTGATCAGAAAGGCGTTGTCCTTCACTTGCATGGTCATGTCTCCACGGTCAGGGGGCGACCGCCGCCTTGTCGGCGGCGTCCGCTCGCAGCTTGAAGCGCTGGATCTTGCCGCTGGGGGTCTTGGGCAGGGCGTCGACGAACTCGATCGCCCGCGGGAAGGCGTGGGTCGAGAGCCGCTCGCGCACCCGCTGGCGAATCTCCTCGGCCAGGGACTCGCTGGGCTCGTGATCGTCGCGCAGCACCACGTAGGCGCGGATGATCTCGCCGCGCAGTTCGTCGGGCTGGCCGACGGCGGCGGACTCGGCCACCGCCGGGTGCGTCAGCACGGAGTTCTCCACGTCGGTGGGGCCGACGCGATAGCCCGAGGTGGTGATGATGTCGTCGTTGCGCCCGGCGAACTGGAAGGTGCCGTCCTCGTGGCCGACCACCACGTCGCCCGTCAGGTAATAGCCGTCGATGAAGGGATCCTTCTCCTGCCAGGTGTAGCCGGCGAAGAAGTGCGCCGGCGAGCGGGCGATATCCACCGCCAGCACCCCGGGCTCGCCCGGCGGCAGCTCGCGGCCTTCGGCGTCGAGGATCGCCAGCCGGTAGCCGGGCAGCGGCGCGCCCATGCCGCCGACGGGCCGGGGATGGCCGAGCACATGGTGATTGCAGCAGGTCATGCCGGTCTCGGTCTGGCCGTAGTGATCCATCACCGGGCAGCCCAGCGTGCGCTCGACCCAGTCCACCACCTCGGTGTTGAGCGGCTCCCCCGCCGAGCTGGCGCGCCGCAGCGCGAGGCGCTCGCCGGCCCCGTCGAACAGCCCCGAGGCCTTCATCAGCCGGTAGGCGGTGGGCGCGGCGGCGAAGTTGGTGATGCCATGGCGCTGCAGGAAGTCTCGCGCCACCTCGGCGCCGAAGCCCGCCTCGCAGAAGTGGGTGGTCGCGCCCAGCAGCAGCGGCCCGGTAATGGCGTAGTAGAGCCCGTAGGCCCAGCCCGGGTCGGCCATGTTCCAGAAGCGGTCGTCGCGCTCGAGGCCCACGGCCAGCTCCATGTAGAGCGCGAAGGCCGGCAGCGCCGAGAGCGGCACGGCCACGCCCTTTGGCTTGCCCACCGTGCCGGAGGTGAACATCTGCAGGAAGGGTGCGTCCGGCGCCTGACGCAGGGGCGGCGTGGCGATGGGCGCGTGATCGAGGGCGGCCGCCCAGTCATGGTCGTCGCCGTAGGCGGCATCGGGGCCACCCACGGCGAGCACCGGCGGGCATTCGGCCAGGCCATCGAACTTGGCCCGGTTGGCGGGATCGGTGATGACCAGCCGCGTCTCGGCGCGCTCGAGGCGATAGCCGACCGAGTCCGGCCCGAAGGCGGTGAACAGCGGCTGGTAGACCGCACCGATGCGCCAGGCGGCGAGCACCGCGATCAGCAGCGCCGGCGTACGCGGCAGCATCCCGGCGATGCGATCGCCTTCGCCCAGGCCCTGGTCGGCGAACCAGCCGGCCAGGCGCTCGCTGGCCGCCGCCAGCTCGGCGTAGCTCAGGGTGGTGACGCGGCCGCCGCCATCCTCGTGCACCAGCGCCGTCGTCTCCCCGCGCCCCTGGCGCAGGTGGCGGCCGCAGCAGGCCTCGAAGGCGTTGAGGCGGCCGTCGGCATGGTCGTCGAGCCGGGCGCTCACGGCATCGACGGAGAAGGTCTCGAGATAGGCGGCGAGAGAGGTGGCAAGATCGGAAAGCGTCGCGGGCGTGCTCATGGAAAGCCTCCGTGCCGGGCGCCCGGGGATCGAACCCGGAACGCCCGCTGATTGTTGTTGTGCGTCGGCGGGTCGCGGGCTGGCGCGCCGCTATAATTCCGTTAACGTAAACGTCAATATGTCGCCGTGCCCGACTCAAGCTAGAGGTTTCCGCCGGGCGGGGCAAGAAGCGTGAGAGACTCAAGCGCTAGACCATGGTCGAGCCCGTACCGCCGCGGGTCCTGGCTCGAGTCTTAGCCTCGGGGCGCCATCAGCATGGCCACCAGCTCGCGGCCCAGTTCCTCGGGGGAGCGCTCGCCCTCGGGGTCGTACCAGCGCACCGTCCAGTTCAGCGCGCCCATCACGAAGCGCGAGACCAGAAAGCGGTCGCCATGAATCAGCCCGGCGGCCAGGGCCTCGTCGATGACCGTCTCCCACAGCGCCTCGTAGGCATCGCGCAGGTGGCCGAGATGGGCACGGGCGTCGTCGTCCAGGCGGCGCCATTCGTAGAGCGCCACGACGTGGGCATTGCGGTCGGTGAGCAGGGTCTCCAGGTGAGCGCGGGCCATGGCCTGCAACCTCGCTTCCGAATCGCGGTCGCATGACTCGAGGGCCGCATGGGCGATCGCCAGGGCGTTGCGGGTGCCCTCCTCGATCACCGCGGCCAGGATCTCCTGCTTGTCGCAGAAGTGGTGGAAGAGGCTCCCCGACTTGATGCCCATCTCCTCGGCCAGCATGCGCACCGTGGTCCGGTCGAAGCCCTCCTGCACGAACAGCTGGGCGGCCTGACGGGTGAGCTCATTGCGGCGCGGAGAGTCATTCATTACATTCATCGACATTCACACTAGCGCTTGCTTGGTTAGCTCGAGAGAACCATAGCCCCTTCGGCGGGTCAACGCGCCCGCCGCCCCTCCCTCATAACAATCCCTATCGGGAGCCACGCCATGAGTGATTCACGCGAGATCGTCTTCCTTTCCGCCGCCCGCACGCCGATGGGCGGCCTGCTGGGCGGCCTCGCCCGACTGAGCGCCCCGGAGCTCGCCGCCACCGCCATCAAGGCGGCCGTCGAGCGCGCCGGCATCGACGCCGACGCCATCGACGAGGGCTTCATGGGCTGCGTGCTGCCCGCCTGCGTCAAGCAGGGCCCGGCCCGCCAGGCCATGCGCCAGGCCGGCATTCCGGACGCGGTCGGCGCCACCACCGTCAACAAGCTGTGCGGCTCGGGCATGAAGGCCACCATGCTGGCCCATGACCTGATCCGCGCCGGCTCCGGCGAGCTGATGCTGGCCGGCGGCATGGAGTCGATGTCCAACGCGCCCCATGTGCTGCCCAAGGCGCGCTCGGGCTACCGGCTGGGCCACGGCGAGCTGAAGGATCACATGTTCCTCGACGGCCTGGAGGACGCCGAGACCGGCCAGCTGATGGGCGGCTTCGCCCAGCAGATCGCCGACGCCCGCGGCTATTCCCGCGAGCGCCTGGACGATTTCGCCATCGCCTCTCTGGAGCGCGCCATGGAGGCCACCAACGCCGGCCACCTGGCCGCGGAAATGGCGCCGGTCACGATCGCCAGCCGCCACGGCGAGAGCGTGGTCGAGCACGACGAGCAGCCGTTCCAGGCCAGACTCGACAAGATCCGCGCGCTGCGACCGGCCTTTACCAAGGACGGCACCATCACCGCGGCCAACTCGAGCTCGATCTCCGACGGCGCCTCGGCGCTGATCCTGGCAAGCCAGGAGGCCGCGAGCCGCCTGGGCGCACGCCCGATCGCCCGCATGCTCGGCCACAGCACTCACTCGCAACATCCCAGCGAGTTCACCCTGGCCCCGGTGGGCGCCATCGACACGCTGATGAAGCGGCTCGGCTGGGGCGTGGACGACGTCGACCTGTTCGAGATCAACGAGGCCTTCGCCGTGGTCACCCTGATCGCCATGGACGACCTCGGCTTGCCCCACGAGAAGGTCAACGTCTTCGGCGGCGCCTGCGCCCAGGGCCACCCCATCGGCTCCACCGGCTCGCGGATCATCGCCACCCTGATTCACGCCCTGCGCACCACCGGCGGCCGGCGCGGCATCGCCAGCCTGTGCATCGGCGGCGGCGAGGCCACCGCCGTCGCCGTGGAACTGATCGACTGACGCTTCCCGCCTGCAGCCATATGCGCCCGCCTCCATGGCGGGCGTTTTCATTGGCGTGGCGCCGAAAGCCGCTCCAGCCGCAGCCGCTCGCGGCCGTCGAACAGCCGGCGGCTGGCCAGCGCCACCGCGGCCAGAGTGCCGAAGCCGGAGCCCAGGGTGATGGCGAACATGATCAGGATCTGATACTTGACCGCCAGGGCCGGCGCGGTGCCGGCCAGGATCTGGCCGGTCATCATGCCCGGCAGGCTGACCACGCCAGCGGCGGCCATGGCGTTGATCACCGGCATCAGGCCGCTGCGCATGGCCTCGCGACGCAGGTCGCCGATCGCCTCGTGCCAGGGCTGGCCGAGCATCAGCCGGTTCTCGATCACCGCGCGCTGCCGCCAGGCGCCGTCGGTCAGCCGGTCCAGCGCCAGGGCCACGCCGGTCATGGTGTTGCCGAGCATCATGCCCAACAGCGGGATGGCATACTGGGGGCGATACCAGGGCTCGGGGCCGATGATCACCGTCAGGCTGAGCACGGCGACGCTGAACGACGACAGGAACATCGCCAGGGTGCCGATGCCGAAGCCCCAGCCGCCGGTCAGCCGGCGCGTCTGGCGCGCCACCACCTCACGCCCGGCAATCAGCAGCATGCCGAGCGCCATCAGCGCCACCCAGTGGAAGCGCGCCGAGGCGAACAGCGCCTCCAGCACCAGGCCGACCAGGGTCAGCTGGATGGCGGTGCGGGCCGCGGCGATCAGCAGGCTGCGCCCCACGCCCAGCCGGGCGGCCATGGTGCAGCCGGCCAGCGCCACCACCAGCAGCGCCGCCAGCGCCAGCTGCCACCAGCCGAGCTCGATCACGCCCATGTCGCGTCTCCCGCCGTCGTCAGCCGCCCCGCCTCGAGCCTGAGATGCCGGTCGGCGACCCGGGCGATCTGGGCGGTGTCATGGGCCACCCAGATCGTCGGCCAGCCGGCCTCGCGGATGCGCGGCAGCAGCCAGCGCTCGACCCGCTGCGCGGTCTCGGCGTCCAGGTTGGCCGTGGGTTCGTCCAGCAGCAGCGCCGAAGGCGAAGGCGTCAGGGCCCGCAGCAGCGCCAGGCGCTGCTTCTCGCCGGAGGACAGCCGACTGACCGTCCAGTCGAGCGCGGCGGCGTCGAAGCCCAGCGCCGCGAGCCCCTCCTCTGCGCCGCCCTGTGCAAAGTGCTCGCCCACGCGCTCGGCCCACCACTGGCTCTCCGCCGGCACCAGCCGCACCCGGCGCCGCCACGCGTGGCCCGAAACGGCCGTGCGGGCGAGATCGCCCAGCCGGACCTCGCCGCCCTCAAGGGGGTCGAGATCGGCCACCGCTCTCAGCAACCGGCTCTTGCCGCAGCCGCTGGGCCCGGAGAGACACACGACCTCGCCCGGCTCCACGCTCAGTGTGACGCCCTCGAGGTCGCCGACGGCGAGGCCCTCGAGGCGCAATGCTTCCCTGGCAGGCAATATCGTTCTCCCTCGATGGATGATCCGAGTGGGCCCGATCATAGCAGCGGGCCGCGCCCTTTCACCGCGTATGAAGCAGCGCATTCATCATATATGGATTTTCATATATATTGGCGAGCAACCCCATCCTTCCGGTTCGCGACAAGGAGCCCCCATGACCGCACAGCCCGATACGTCCTCCAAGGATGCCGCTACCGGCATGGGCCGCTTCGAACGCTTCCTCTCGGTGTGGGTGGCGCTGGCCATCGTCGCCGGTGTGCTGCTCGGCCAGCTCGCCCCGGCGGTGCCCGAGACCCTGGCCCGCTTCGAGGTAGCACAGGTGTCGATCCCGGTGGCGGTGCTGATCTGGGCGATGATCTTCCCGATGATGGCGCAGATCGACTTCTCCGCCGTGCTCGGCGTGCGCCGTCAGCCCAGGGGGCTGGTCATCACCACCACGGTGAACTGGCTGATCAAGCCCTTCACCATGTTCGCCATCGCCTGGCTGTTTTTGATGGTGATCTTCCGGCCGTGGATTCCCGAGGCGCTGGCCCAGCAGTACCTGGCCGGCGCCATCCTGCTGGGGGCGGCGCCCTGCACCGCCATGGTCTTCGTCTGGAGCACCCTGACCCGGGGCGACGCCGCCTACACCCTGGTGCAGGTGTCGCTGAACGACCTGATCATGCTGTTCGCCTTCGCCCCGATCGTGGTGCTGCTGCTCGGCGTCTCCGACATCGCGGTGCCCTGGAACACCGTGGCGCTGTCGGTGGTGCTCTATATCGTGATCCCGCTGGCCGCCGGCGTCCTGACCCGGCGCACCCTGATCGCGCGCCGCGGCGCCGCCTGGTACGACGACGTCTTCCTCAAGCGCATCGCGCCGGTGACGCCGATCGGCCTCATCGTCACCCTGGTGCTGCTGTTCGCCTTCCAGGGCGAGGTCATCCTCACCGCACCGCTGCATATCGCGCTGATCGCCGTGCCGCTGATCGTCCAGACCTTCCTGATCTTCTTCCTGGCCTACGGCTGGGCCAAGGTCTGGAAGGTGCCGCACTGCGTGGCCGCGCCCGGGGCCATGATCGGCGCCAGCAACTTCTTCGAGCTGGCGGTGGCCGCCGCCATCGCGCTGTTCGGGCTGCAGTCCGGCGCGGCGCTGGCCACGGTGGTGGGCGTGCTGGTCGAGGTGCCGGTGATGCTGGCCCTGGTGCGCATCGCCAACGCCACCCGCGAGCGCTTCCCCGCCGCATGAGTCGCCATCCGCTGGTCGTCATCGTCCTCGCCCAGCTGTTCGGCACCTCGCTGTGGTTCAGCGTCAACGGCGTGGGGCTGTCGCTGGCCGCCGATCTCGGGCTCACCGACGCCGATCTGGGCCGGCTGACGCTGGCCGTGCAGGCGGGTTTCATCCTCGGCGCCCTGGGCCTCGCCGCCAGCGGGCTCACCGACCGCTTCCGCGCCAGCCACCTGTTCGCCGCGGCGAGCCTGGCCGGGGCGCTGGTCAACGCCGGCTTCGTGCTGGCCGCGCCCGAGCCGGCGCTCGCCCTGCTGCTGCGCTTCGCCACCGGCCTCTGCCTGGCCGGCATCTATCCGCTGGGCATGAAGCTGGTGATCGGCTGGACGCCCAGGCACACCGGCGCGGCGCTGGCCTGGCTGGTGGGCATGCTGACGCTGGGCACCGCCCTGCCCCACCTGCTGCGCGGCGCCACCCTGGGCCTGCCCTGGCAGTGGCCGCTGCTCGGCGCCTCGGGACTGGCGCTGGCCGGCGGCGCCCTGGTGCTGGCCCTGGGCGACGGCCCACACCTGCCGCCGCCCGGCGGCCGGGCGCGGCTGCGCGAGGGGCTGGCGGCGCTGCGCGACGCCCGCTTCCGGGCCGTGGCCGGCGGCTACTTCGGGCACTGTTGGGAGCTCTACGCGGTGTGGACCCTGACGCCCTTCCTGGTCGGCCGCGAGATCGCACGGCTGTCGGCGTCGCCGGCGCTGATTCCGTGGCTCGCCTTCGGCGTGATCGCGCTGGGTACGGTGGGCTGCGTGCTGGGCGGCCGGTTGAGCCGGCGCCTGGGCAGCCTGCCGGTGGCCCGCGGCGCACTCGTCGCCTCGGGGCTGATCTGCCTCGGCTATCCCCTGCTGGCGGAGGCCTCGCCGTGGCTGCTGCTCGCGCTGCTGGGCGTCTGGGGGCTGACCGTGATCGCCGACTCGCCGCAGTTCTCGGCCCTGGCCGCCGCCAACGCGCCCAGGGCGCATGTGGGCTCGACCCTGGCGGTGATGAACGCCATCGGCTTCAGCCTGACGCTGCCCGGCATCTGGCTGACCACCGCACTGTGGGCCTCACAGGGGCCCTGGGCGGTGTGGTGGCTGCTGCCGGGCCCGGCATTGGGGCTCTGGGCCCTGCGCCGGAGCTCGCCGCGCGACGAGCCTGCTTGAACGACGCTCCCCTGACGAACGTCGTCTAGCAGCACGCCTGGCGCCGCTCGGGTCCCTCGCCCAGTGCCTCGAGCCGCGCCGCCAGGGTATCGAGGCGCTGGGCCTCACCCTCGTCGGCCGCGGCCAGAGTCGCGGTGATCCACTCGGGCAGCTCGGAGGCAATGGCGTAGTGGATCCACTGACCCTCGCGACGGCCGACCAGCAGCCCCACGCGACGCAGTTGTGCCAGGTGCCGCGAGATCTTGGGCTGGGAGAGTTGCAGCACGCCGGTCAGTTCGCAGACGCAGAGCTCGCCCTGGCGGCGGATCAGCAGCATCAGCATCAGACGGGTGTCGTCGGCCAGGCTCTTGAAGACCTGCACGGGGGCGAAGGTGGTCACGGTGTCGTCTCCTCGGGGCATGGCAGCATGATACCTCGCCGGCCGTCAGGCTTCGCGCGGCAGCGCCAGCGCCAGCAGCGTGCTGGCGGCCACCAGTGCCGCCGAGACCCACAGGCAGGCGGCCAGCCCCTGGGCCTGATAGAGCCAGCCCGAGAGCAGCGTGCCGGCGAGCCGGCCCATGGCGTTGGCCATGTAGTAGACGCCCACGTCCATGGAGACGCCGTCGGCCCGGGCGAAGCGCACGATCAGATAGCTGTGCCAGCTGGAGTTGACCGCGAACAGCACGCCGAAGGCCAGCAGGCCCGCCACCAGCCAGCCCACCCGGGCCAGCGGCAGCATCGCCAGCAGCGCCGGCAGCCCGGCCAGCAGCAGCGCCAGCATCACGGTCACGCCCCGCGGGCTCGCCCCGAGCCGGGCGGTCAGCCGCGGCGCCTGGGTCTGCACCCCGCCATAGCCGATCACCCAGATCGCCAGCAGCCCACCCACCGTCCAGTGGCTCCAGCCGTGCTGGTCATAGAGGAACACCGGCAGCGCCACCACGAACCACACGTCCCGAGCGGCGAACAGGCACAGCCGGGCCGCCGACAGCACGTTGACCGCCCGCGACGACGAGAACACCTCGGTGAACTTCGGCTTGCGCTTGCCGCGCCCGAGGTCGGCCTTCAGGCGCCACAGCGAGAGCACCAGCACGCCCCCCAGCATGGCCGCCATCAGGCCGACCGCGCCGCGGAAGCCGATCAGCGTCAGCAGCAGCCCGCCGAGGAAGAAGCCGGCCCCCTTGAGGGCGTTCTTGGAGCCGGTCAGGATCGCCACCCAGCGGTAGAGGGCGCCCTGGGCACCGGCGTCTTCCTTCGGCACCAGCACCTTGACCGCGCTCTTGGCGCTCATCTTGTTGAGGTCCTTGGCGATCCCCGACAGCGCCTGGGCGGCCATCACCCAGGGCACGGTCAGCGCCGCGGCGGGCACCATCAGCATGGCCAGTGCCACGATCTGAAGACCGAGCCCGACGTTCATGGTGCGGTTCAGGCCCAGGCGCGCCCCCAGCCAGCCGCCCACCAGATTGGTGACCACGCCGAAGGCCTCGTAGAACAGGAACAGCAGCGCCACTTCCAGCGGCGAGTAGCCCAGCCGGTGGAAGTGCAGCACTACCAGCATGCGCAGGGCGCCATCGGTCAGGGTGAAGGCCCAGTAGTTGCCGGTGATCAGCAGGTACTGGCGCACCTCGAAGGGCAACGCCTTCAGACGGCCGGCGACGCTTCCGACCTCAGGCATCGGCCAGCGGCTCCCTGCCGACCGACGCACGTCCCACCTTGAGGGCCAGCTCGACGGTGCGGTTGGCATAGCCCCACTCGTTGTCGTACCAGGCGTAGAGCTTCAGCTGGGTGCCGTTGACCACCATGGTGGAGGGCGCGTCGACGATGGCGCTGCGCGGGTCGGTGCGATAGTCGATGGAGACCAGCGGGCGCTCCTCATAGCCCAGGATGCCGGCCAGCGGTCCCTCCGCCGCGGCCTTGAGCGCCGCATTGACCGCCTCCACCGTGGTCTCGCGCTCGAGTTCGAAGACCATGTCGGTCAGCGAGGCGTTGGCCAGCGGCACGCGCACGGCGTGGCCGTTCAGCCTGCCCTCGAGCGCGGGGAAGATGGCGGTGATGGCCCTGGCCGAGCCGGTAGTCGTCGGGATCAGGCTCATGCCGCAGGCCCGCGAGCGGCGCAGATCCGGTTTTTGTGGAGAGCTCGGCGCATCCAGAATCGTCTGGGTGTTGGTGATGTCGTGCACCGTGGTCATCGAGCCGTGGCGGATGCCGAAGGTCTCGAGGATCACCTTGACCACCGGGGCCAGGCAGTTGGTGGTGCAGCTCGCGGCGGTGACGATGCGATGGCGGGCGGGGTCGAAGGCGTCGTCGTTGACGCCCATCACCACGTTGAGTACGCCCTCCTCCTTGACCGGCGCACTGACCACCACCCGGCCGACGCCCTGGTCCAGGTAGGCCTGGAGCCTGTCGGTGGTCTTCATGTGGCCGGAACACTCCAGGGCCACGTCGCAGCCGGACCAGTCGGCGGCGGCGATGGTGTCATGGCGGCTGAAGGCGATGCGCCGGCCGTCGATGATCAGGGCGTCGGCCTCGGCCTGGATGCCCTGCCCCGGCGACCAGTGGCCGTGCACCGAGTCGAATTCCAGCAGGTGGGCGAAGGTGGCGGCGTCGCCGCCCGGATCATTGAGGCGTGCGATGGCAACCTCGCCGGCCTCGACGCGCGGCCACAGGCTGCGCAGCGCGAGGCGGCCGATGCGGCCGAAGCCGTTGATGCCGATGGACAGGGTCATGAAAACCTCCCGGGGATGACGGTGAACGACGGCCGCGACTCAGTGCTGGGCATCGAGCCACAGCTGTAGCCGATGACGAATCTCCTGGAGCGCCTGTTCATAGGCCTGCTCGCGCTCGATCAGCCGCGGGTCACGGATGTCCCAGTCGAGGCGCTCATCGACCTCGCCGGTCCAGTCGCGACAGGCCTGACGCGCCTTGTCGCAGAGCACGATGACGGTATCGAAACGCTCGCCGGCGAACGCCTCCAGCGACTTGCTGGCCAGCCCCTGGGTATCGATGCCCTGCTTGTGCAGCGCCGCCAGGGCCATTTCATGGGGACGATCCGGCTCGCTGCCGGCACTGAACGCCTCGAACCGGTCCCCCGCCAGGTGGCGCAGCAGGGCTTCGCCCATCAGCGATCGAGCGGAGTTGGCGTTGCACAGGAAGAGGATGCGCCGTCTGGTCATGTCGTGGGCTCCCGAATATATATGGATTTCCATATATAGTCGAGCCACATGACACCCTTGTGACAAGGACGATAACGCAGACGGGGAGGCCAGAGGCCTCCCCGTCGGATGATCACGCGAGCACCGCTTAGCCGTAGCGCCCGGTGATGTAGTCCTCGGCCTTCTTGGTGGCCGGGTTGGAGAACATGGTCTGGGTATCGTTGTACTCGATCAGCTCGCCCAGGTGGAAGAAGGCCGTGTAGTCGGCGACGCGCGCGGCCTGCTGCATGTTGTGGGTCACGGTGATGATGGTGAACTGCTGCTTCAGCTTGTCCATCAGGTCCTCGATGGTCGCCGTGGAGATCGGGTCCAGGGCCGAGGTCGGCTCGTCCATCAAGATGACCTCGGGCTGCACGGCGATCGCCCGGGCAATGCACAGGCGCTGCTGCTGGCCACCGGACAGCGAGGTACCGGGCTCCTGCAGCTTGTCCTTGACCTCTTCCCACAGGCCGGCGTCGCGCAGCGCCCGCTCCACCAGCTCGTCGACGTCGGCCTTGCGGCTCACCAGGTCGTGCATGCGCGGCGCATAGGCGATGTTGTCGTAGATCGACTTGGGGAAGGGGTTAGGCTTCTGGAACACCATTCCGACGCGGCGGCGCAGGGCCACCTCGTCCATCTTGGCCTCGTTGACGTCGCGGCCGTCCATCGAGATCAGGCCCTGGATCCGCACGCTGGGGATCAGGTCGTTCATGCGATTGAGGCAGCGCAGGAAGGTCGACTTGCCGCAGCCCGACGGACCGATCAGCGCCGTGACGTTCTTCTGGAAGACGTCAACGTTGATGTTCTTGAGCGCCTGGGTCTCCCCGTACCAGAGGTTGAGGTCGCGCACCCGCACGCTCAGCTCGTGATTGGCGTTCTCGTTGCGTACCACCGGCTCGCCGGCACTGTGTCCGCTCATGGGGCCCATCTTCCGCTCGGAAATTTGAATGTTCATCTTGGCATATCCTGTGTCTGGCCGCGGGATTTACCAGCGACGTTCGAATTTCTTGCGCAGCACCACCGCGGTGGCGTTGAGCGTGATCAGTACGGCCAGCAGCACCAGGATGCCCCCGGAGGTCTTCTCGATGAAGGCACGATCCGGCTCACCCGCCCAGGTGAAGATCTGCGCCGGCAGCACCGTGGCCGCCTCGGTAAAGGACGAGGTGACGTCGGGAATGAAGGCCACCATCCCGACGATGATCAGCGGCGCGGTCTCGCCCATGGCCTGGGCCAGGCCGATGATCGAGCCCGTCATGATGCCCGGCAGGGCCAGCGGCAGCACGTGGTCGCGTACTACCTGCCAGCGCGAGCAGCCCACCCCGAAGGCGGCGTGGCGGATGGAATCCGGCACGCTGCGCAGCGCGGTGCGGGTGGCGATGATGATCACCGGCAGGGTCATCAGCGCCAGCGTCAGGCCACCGACCACCGGCGAGGACCGCGGCACGCCGAAGAAGTTGATGAAGATCGCCAGACCCAGCAGACCGAACAGGATCGAGGGGATCGCCGCCAGGTTGTTGATGTTGATCTCGATCAGCTGGGTGACGCGGTTGTCCGGGGCAAACTCCTCGAGATACACCGCGGTCATCACGCCGATCGGGAAGGACACCGCCAGCGTCACCAGCAGGGTCAGCACCGTGCCCATGGCGGCCGAGGCGATGCCGGCAAGCTCCGGCATCTTGGAGTCACCGTTGGAGAAGAAAGTAGTGTTGAAGCGCAGCTCGGCACGCCCCTCGGCCTGCAGCCGGTCCACCACCTCCTGCTCGCTGGCGCTCAGCCGGCTGTGATGGCCCTTGAGGTACTGGTCCACCTGGCCGTCGGCCAGCACCCACTCCATGCGGGTGGTGCCGAGCAGCTCGGGATTGTCGTCCATGCGACCGGGGATCAGGCGCAGGTAACCGCGGCTGACCAGCGGGCGCACATCCTCCTGGACGGCGGCCAGCGGCAGCTGGGAGGCCCGCTCGCTGTAGTCGACCTCGACCTGGACCTGCGCCTGCTGAAAGGCCGGCAGCCCCTTGATCATCATGTCGGTGAAGAACAGCACCAGGAACAGCCCGGCCAGGCCCAGGGCACCCATGGAGATCCACTTCAGGCGCGCGGACTTGCGGTGACGACGCCGGAGCTGGGCGCTGATCTCGTCGAAGGATTGGCTCATCGGATAGGCTCCAAGGCGTTAGAGGTTGTTGATCCGGTACTTCTCGCGGAACCGGCGAATCATGATCACCGAGACCAGATTCAGCGACAGGGTCACCACGAACAGCACCAGGCCCAGGGCGAAGGCCGACAGCGTCTCGGCGCTGGCGAACTCCTGGTCACCGGTCAGGGCGGCGACGATGCGGACCGTCACCGTGGTCATGTCCTCGAACGGATTGGCCGTGAGGTTGGGACGCATGCCGGCGGCCATGACCACGATCATGGTCTCGCCCAGCGCCCGGGATACCGCCAGCAGCGAGGCGGAGATGATGCCCGGCAGTGCCGCCGGCACCACCACGTCGCGAATGGTCTCGCCCTTGGTCATGCCCAGCGCCAGCGAGCCCTGGCGCATGCTGTCCGGCACCGAGTTGATGACGTCGTCGGACAGTGAGGAGATGAAGGGGATGATCATGATGCCCATCACCACCCCGGGCGCCAGGGCGTTGTTGAAGGAGGCATCGATACCGAAGAAGCCGGCCACGCTGACGATGAGCGGCGCCACGGTGATGGCGGCGAAGAAGCCGTAGACCACGGTGGGGATGCCGGCCAGGACCTCGAGCACCGGCTTGGCCAGGGTACGCACGCGCTGGGGAGCGAACTCGGCCATGTAGATCGCCGACAGCAGGCCCACCGGGATCGCCACCAGCATGGCGATGGCGGTGATCATGAAGGTGCCGGCAAACAGCGGGATGGAACCGAACTGGGCGGCGCTGGCTCCCTCTTCGGCGCGGCCGGCGGCCTCGAGGAAGCTCGCACCCGGGTTCCAGGTAGTACCGGTGATGAAGTCCCAGAAACTCTGCATCTGGAAGAAGCGGATGGCCTCTCCCACGATGGAAATCAGGATCCCGAAGGTGGTGAAGATCGAGATCAAGGCGGCGCCGGCCAGGAAGAAGCGGATGACGCTCTCGATGGCCTTACGCGCGTGAAAGTCCGGACGCACCATGGCGATGCCCATGGCCAGACCGGCACAGCCGACGACCAGGCTGGCAGCCAGCAGGTAGAGCGTGGGAATCTCGGCGCCCAGCAGCAGCATGGCGAAGGCCCCCACCACGCCCACGGCGATGGCCGGGCCGGCGGTGGACAGCACGCTGAACCAGGCGTACTGGTCGGGCTGGGCATGCATGGACGTGCCGGCGGCGCGCACCCTGGCGGCCTTGGCTCGTCCCAGGAAGAAGGCTATCAGACCCAGCACCAGCAGGGTGCCGCAGAACAGAGCGAGGATTTGATTGGTCTGCATAGTTGTCTCTCGGCGGAATGGATCCGCGGAGCCGGCAAGGCCGGCGACCCGTCGGAACGTGCGCCGGCCGGCAGCCCCTGGCTGCCGGCCGGTACAGGGCTGAGATCCGGCCTCTTACTTGAGGTCGGCCAGCTCGAGCGCCTCATGGTTCTCGACGGCGCTGCGAGCCTCGGCGCGCATGTCTTCCGGCGCCGGGATCAGGCCGATGCCCTTGAGGTAGCCCAGATCACCGATCATCTGCTCGCTCATGAACATGTTGGCGTACTCGTTCATGGCCGGGACCTCGTCGGCGTGCTGGTTCTTCACGTAGAAGAACAGCGAGCGGGACACCGGGTACTCGCCGCTGCCGATGGCGTCCGGGGTCGGCGCCACGCCGTCGATGTGGGAGCCCATCACGCTGTCGGCGTTTTCCTCGAGGAAGGAGTAGCCGAAGATGCCGAAGGCGGCGGTGTTCTCGGTCAGGCGCTGGACGATCAGGTTGTCGTTCTCGCCGGCATCGATGTAGGCGCCGTCGGCGCGGATGTCGGTGTAACCCTCACCGCCGTAGGCCTCCATCTCCTCGGAGACGGCTTCCATCACCAGCTCCTCGAAGGCATCGCGGGTACCGGAAGTGGTGGGTGGACCGTAGACGGCGATGTCGCGCTCCGGCAGCGAGGCGTCGATGTCGCTCCACTGGGTGTAGGGATTGTCGACCAGCTCGCCATCGACCGGCACCTGAGCGGCCAGGGCCAGGAACAGCTGTTCGCGGCTGACGTTCATCTCGTCGTTCTGAGCGGACTGGGCGAAGGCGATGCCGTCATAGCCGACGAAGGCCTCGGTGATGTCGGTCACACCGTTCTCGGCGCAGCGCTCGAACTCGGAGGGCTTCATGCGACGCGAGGCGTTGGTGATGTCCGGGGTGCCTTCGCCGACACCGTTACAGAACAGGCGCAGACCGCCGCCGGAACCAGTGGACTCGATGACCGGCGTCGGGTAGTCGGTGGTGGCACCGAACTCCTCGGCCACGTAGCTGGCGAACGGGTAGACGGTGCTGGAACCAACGATGCGCACCTGATCGCGGGCCTGGGCGACACCGACGACGCCCATGACGGCGGCAGCGATGGCGGTGGTCTTGAGGATGCGGTTCATGGAGAGAGCTCCTGTTCGGGGAAGTGATCATCCTTTCGCGACACACAAGATGCCCCACGAAAATGACAGCTTCATGACAAGCGAGCTCGGATGCCGACATCGGCGTCGGCGGAGGGTGACACCGGCCCCGCAGGCGGGGCCGGTCGTCGGAGCGGGCAGGAACGGGACTCAGTGGAGGGCGGCGCGACCGGCCAGCGCGCGCAGGGCCAGGTTGCCGATCAGCGACACCGTGAGCATGGTCAGCACCATGGGCCAGGCGCTGTCGACCTCGAAGGCGCTGACCACCACCCCGGCCAGGGCGCCACAGGTGAACTGGATGCAGCCCAGCAGCGCCGTGGCGGTAGCGCTCATATGACTGAAGTGCTCGAGCATCGAGGCCATGGCATTGGGCGTGATCAGCCCGACCATGCCCATGAACAGCATGATCAGCGGCACCACCGTGGCCAGCGAATCCAGCCCGGTGGCCACCAGCATCACCAGGGACAGCGCCACGCACAACTGTACGCCGAGCCCCAGGCGCATGTTCTGCTGGGGCGTGCGATGACGCAGCAGGCGGATGTTGATGCGGTTGGAAAAGGCCATGACCACCACGTTGGCGCCGAACACCACCGGATAGATCGCCGGCGAGACCCCATAGTGAGTCATGTAGAGGAACGGCGAGGCGGTGATGAAGGCGAACATGCCCGAGAAGGTCGAGGCCACCGACAGCACGTAGCCCATGGCCTCACGGTGGCGCAGCACGCTCCCGTAGTTGCGCAGCACCTGACCGGCCGAGGCGATCGGCGCATCGACCGGCCGGGTCTCCGGCAGCCGGGTGCCCATCAGCCACAGCAGAAAGGCGGCATAGGCCGCCAGGAAGGCGAAGATCAGCCACCAGTCGGCCAGGTAGAACAGGCCACTGCCCACCGCCGGCGCCACCAGCGGCGCCAGCATCAGGATCATGGCCATGGTCGACATCACCTTGGCCGCCTCGCGCCCGCTGAAGCAGTCGCGCACGATGGCCGCGGAATTGACCACGCAGGCGCCGCCGCCCAGGGCCTGGACGAAGCGCCAGGTCAGCAGCTCGCCGAGGCTCTCGACCCGCATGATCATCAGGCTGGCCAGCAGGAAGATCACCAGGCCGACCAGCAGCACCGGGCGGCGCCCCAGGCGATCGGACAGCGGCCCGCCGAACAGCTGGCCGAAGGCAAAGCCGAACAGGAACAGGCTGATCGACAGTTCGGTGTGATGGACGCTCGCCCCCACTGCCTCGGCAAGTGCCGGCATCGCCGGCAGATAGGCGTCGATGGCGAAGGGCGCCAGGGCGGTATTGGTGGCCACCAGCAGGGCCACACGTCGAGCGCTGAGGGTCAAGCGACCTCCTAGAAGCATGCCAAAAGGACGCTAATGATAACGCACCTCACTGGCCGATGCTGGACGCGCCTGTTTTCCCTTTCCCGCGCTTGTTAGAGTGAAGGTTCGACACACGGAGGACTCAGGACCCATGGCAGACGACCTGCTGACGCAACTCAAAGGCATGACCACGGTGGTCGCCGACACCGGCGACATCGAGGCGATCCGCCGCTTCCAGCCCACCGATGCGACCACCAACCCCTCGCTGATCCTTCAGGCCGCCCAGCAGGAGGGCCGCCGCGCCCGGTTGGCCGAGATCGCCCGCCAGGCCACCGATATCGACGATGCCCTCGACGCCGTAGCAGTCGACATCGGCAGCGAGATCAGCGCCCTGGTGCCCGGCTACGTGTCCACCGAAGTCAGCGCGCGACTCTCCTTCGACACCCAGGCCTCGCTGGACCGGGCCCGCTCGCTGATCGACCGTTACCAGCGTCACGGTGTCGACCCGTCGCGGATCCTGATCAAGCTCGCCGCCACCTGGGAGGGCATCAATGCCGCCCAGATACTGGAGCGAGAAGGCATCCACACCAACCTGACGCTGATGTTCAACTTCGACCAGGCCCGCGCCTGTGCCGATGCCGGCGTGACCCTGATCTCCCCTTTCGTCGGCCGCATCCTCGACTGGCACAAGGCCCAGCAGCCGGACGCCGACTTCAGCGGCGACCGCGACCCGGGCGTGCAGTCGGTCAAGCGCATCTACGAACACTTCAAGGGCCACGGCTACGAGACCATCGTGATGGGCGCCAGCTTCCGCAACAGCGGCGAGATCACCGCGCTGGCCGGCTGCGACCGCCTGACCATCTCGCCGGCCCTGCTCGAAGAGCTGGAACAGAGCCAGGGCACGCTGACGCGCCGCCTCACCCCGCTTGACGCCGAGACCCGCACCCCGGAGCCCCAGAACGAGGCCGACTTCCGCTGGGCGCTGAACGAGGACGCCATGGCCACCGAGAAGCTGGCCGAAGGCATCCGCAAGTTCATGGCCGACCAGCGCAAGCTGGAGACGCTGCTGGGCGAGCTGCGCCAGGTCTGATCGCCGGCCGGCGTCGTGCCGGCAGCCCTCGCAACGCGAAGGGGGAGGCGTCGTTCGGCGCCTCCCCCTTCTTCATTCCGGCCTTCCTTCATTCCGGCCAGGCGCGGCGTTTCTGGCCCCATACCATGCCCGCTTGGCTCAGGCGCCCGGCGTCTCGTCCTTGTGATCCTCGAGCATCTCCACCAGCGGCTGGAACTGCTCGCGGTTGTGCTCGTTCATGTGCATCAGGATACGATGCGCCTCGAGGATGCGCTGACGCATGCCCTCCTCGTCGGCCGGCACCTCGGGCAGGTCGCGCAGCTCATGGGGCTCGGTGATCGGCGACTCCACCAGGGTGAAGTAGTGAGCGAATCCCATGACGTCGAGCATGCGCCGCACGTCCGGGTTGTCGACGACGATGGTCGGCGGCTGCTTCAGGCGCCCCTGCAGCGCCATGGCCACCTTGGCCAGGAACCCCAGGGCCGTGGAGTCGACGTTGGTGGCCTCACGCAGGTCCACCATCACCGCCTCCAGCCCCGGCGTCTCGGCCAGCTGCTGCGCCTGGGTGTCGAGCGTGGCGCAGAGCGTCAGGCGGACGTCACCGCACAGCTTGAGCACGAACACGCCGGAGTCGAACGCCGCCTTGAGGCGGCCTTCATGCATCATCATTGCCAAATCCGCTCAACATCATGATCGTCAGGTCGTCGGGAAGCTCGTCCCGGCCGGAGGCATCGTCTTCACCGTCAGCCTCGGCGATGTCGTCGCCCAGGGCAAGCCCCCGACGAAGGTCCAGGATCGTCTCGCTGCCTTCGGCCCGTGCCCTCAGCACCTCCAGTCGCGCCTCCAGGGTCTCCCCGGGCAGGCATTCCAGGATGCCGTCGGAACATAGCCAGAGCCGGAAGTCCGCCGGCAGCGCGCAACCCAGCCGAGGATACTCGACGTCGGGGAACAGCCCGACGGGCATGCCCTCGCCTTCCAGATAGTGCGCCCGGCCCTCGGCCATCAGCATCGGCATCGGCAGCTGCGCGCCGAGCGAATAGTGAAGATAGCCCCGCTCCCGGTCAATGACGCCGACGAACAGGGTCGCGTGCTTGCCGATGCCGGTATCGAGCAGCTCGCGGTTCAGCCCCGCCAGCCAGCGCGGCGCCAGCTCCTCGGGGTGCCGGCCGTCCCACTCCTGCTGCCAGCGGTGCGACAGCGACTTGAGCAGCACCGTGACGAAGGCCGACGAGGCGCCGTGCCCCGAGACATCGGCGAAGTAGAACAGGGTGTAGCGATCGTCGAAGCGCTGGAAGTCGAGGAAGTCGCCCGACAGGTAGAGCGACGGCACCAGCCAGTAGTCGCAGCGGACCCCGCCGATGCTCTGCGGGCGCGGCGGCAGCAGCTTGCGCTGGATCTGGCCACCGGCCTGCTGGTCGAGGCGCAGCATCGCCAGGTGGGTCTCCAGGCGCTCGTTGAGCTCGGACAGCCGCTCACGGTCGTGCTCGCGCTCCCGGGCCAGGCGGTGGAGATCGATGACCCGACGGATCATGCGACGCAGCAGGTGGCCGTGGCGGCGCGGTTCGATCACGTAGTCGACCAGCCCCGCATCCACGGCATGAATCAGATCGCTGTCCTGGCGGTCATCGCTGACCACCAGCGTCGGCAGACGCTCGGCCAGCGCCTGCCAGGCCTCGCTGGGCACCGCCCGGGCATGCGCCACCGCCAGCACCGTCTCGTCCGGCAGCTGCTCCAGGCATTCCACGGCGATGACCGCCAGCCCCTCCTTGGCGATGACCTCGGCCAGGGCATCACGCTCGGCTCCGGGGGCATCGATCAGGCAGACCAGCTCATTGGCGTCAGGCATCCTGTGGCCTCACTCGGCGAAGGCATCATCGAAGTCGGCATCGTCGAAATCGAAGTCGTCGCTGGCGAAGGGGTCCTCCCCCATCTCGCCGTCGTTGACCTCGAAGCGCCGACGCTGCAGCCAGCTGTCGCGGATGAAGCTGTAGCGATCGCCGCGAATCAGCTCTTCCTGGTCGAGCAGCCCCGCCCGGGTATCGATCACGTCCAGGCCCCGCAGCCCGTAGCGCACCTTGTCCTCTTCGACATAGGTAACCGGGTCGGTGTACATGTCCACCGGCAGCCCCGCGGTGTCACGCACCGTGCTCGGCCCCAGCAGCGGCAGCACCAGGTAGGGCCCTTCGCCCACGCCCCACACCGCCAGGGTCTGGCCGAAGTCTTCCTCGCGTCCGACCAGGTCCATGCGGGAGGCCACGTCGAAGAAGCCGAGCACGCCCACCGTGGAGTTGACCAGGAAGCGACCGGTGGAGATGCCGGCGTTGGCCGGCTTGGCCTGCAGCAGGCTGTTGACCGTGTTGCCGATCTCCCCGAGGTTCGAGAAGAAGTTGCCGACGCCGGTCTGCACCGGGTCCGGCGTCACGAAGCGGTAGCCCTGGGCCACCGGCTTGAGGGCGTAACGATCGAGCGTCTCGTTGAAGGCGAACACCCCCCGGTTGAAGCCCTCCCAGGGGTCGTCCGGATGGGCATCGTCGACGCCCGAGGTGGTCGCGCAGCCCGTCAGCAGCGACAGGGCGCACAGCGCCGCCAGGCCTTGGCCGGCCCGACGGCTCGGGAAGGTCGGAATCATGGCTCGAACGGTCTCCCTACGCGTCATTCTGGTGTCCATTGTCGATCGGTATCGCGTGGCCGCGACGCTGCCGGCACTGTAGCCCGCGGCGACGCAACACTCCAGCCCGGACGGCCCGTTCAGGCACGTCCGGTCAGCTCCTTCCAGCGCTTCTCGAGGCGCTTCTCCGAGACCGGCAGCGCCGTACCCAGCTGCTGGGCGAACAGCGACACGCGCAGCTCCTCGATCCACCAGCCGAACTCGACCAGCGCCGGGTCCTCGATCCCGCCGCGACGCTCGCTCTCGCGCCGCGCCGCCAGCCGCGCCTCGAAGTCCTGCACCGCCTGCATGTGCATCTGGTCGCGCATGCGCTCTCGGGGCGCCTTCTCCAGACGGATCTGAGCGGCCTCCATGTAGCGCGGATATTCCGCCAGCCAGTCGCCGGCCTCGGTGACGAAGCCCGGATGCACCAGGCGCTGCATCTGGGCCTTGAGGTCACTGTATACCAGCGCCAGCGAAAGGTTCAGGTTGCCCTTCAACGCCTTGGTTACCGCCAGATGGCCCTCCAGCGCCTGCTTGAGGATGCCGAGCCGTTCCTCGGCACGGGGCACCAGGGCGTCGCGGGTCTCGGCCAGGCGCGCCTCCAGCTCGTCGCGGGAGCGCGGCAGCGGATCGACCGCCACCACCTGCTGGAAGACCGCGCTGACCAGGTCCTCGGCCAGCTGGCGCTTGCTGCCCACCTTGGCGAACAGCAGCGCGCAGGGCTGCAGGCCGGGCAGGCGCTCGATGGCGCGCACCTGGTCGGGTAGCCGCGCCATGGCAGCGCGCACCACGCCGCGGCGATGGGCCTCGCGGGCCTTGTCGGGGTGGTCGAACAGCTCGACCCGCAGACTGTCGTCCTCCGGCACCACCGCCGGATAGGCCTCGACGCGGATGCCGGCCTGGGTGGTGACCCGGGACTCCGGCAGCGGCGCCTCGGGCAGCGTCTCCAGGGCGTCCGCCTCGCTGGCTTCGCTGGCCAGTGCCCGTGCGCCCTCCCCGGCGGCGGCCTCGAAGCGCTGCTCAAGGGCGCGGATGTCGCGCCCCTGGCCGAGCTCACGCCCCTCGTGGTCGACCACCCGCAGGTTCATGATCAGATGCGGCTCGAGCTGGTCGACCCGCCAGTCGTCGGGCGTGAGCCGCACGCCGGTCTTGACCCGCAGGAACTCGCCCAGCGCCTCGGTGAGGGGCACGTCGTCCGGCGTCATGGCCTGCAGGGCGGCATCGACCCAGTCGGGAATCGGCACCACCTGGCGGCGGATCGCCTTGGGCAGCGACTTGAGCAGCGCGATGCACTTCTCGCGCAAAAGGCCCGGCACCAGCCACTCCAGGCGCGCCTCCGGCAGCTGCGGCAGCATCGCCGCCGGCACCGTCAGGGTCACGCCGTCGTCCTCGGCGCCGGGGGCGAAATGGTAGCTCAGCGGATAGCGCACGCCGTTCAGCGCCAGCTCGTCCGGGTAGTCGGCCTGGGTGACCTCCTCGGCCTCCCGGGCCAGCAGCGCGGCACGGTCGAACTTGAGCACGTCCGGGTCGTCGCGCTCGGCCTGCTTGCGCCAGGCCTCGAAGCCCTTGCCGTTGACGATGTCCTCGGGGATGCGCGCATCGTAGAAGTCGAACAGCGCCTCCTCGTCGACCAGGATGTCGCGCTTGCGGGCGCGATCCTCGAGATCCTCGACCTCCTCGACCAGCGCGCGATTGTGGGCGAAAAACTCGCCGCGGGTCTTGAACTCGCCCTCCACCAGCGCGCGGCGGATGAACAGCTCGCGGGACTCCGCCGGGGCGATCGGGCCGTAGTGCACCCGGCGGCGGCTGACGATCGCCAGGCCAAACAGCGTGACCTGCTCGAAGGCCACCACCTGGGCGCGCTTCATCTCCCAGTGCGGCTCGCTGTAGCTGCGCTTGACCAGGTGGCCGGCCAGCGGCTCGATCCAGGCCGGATCGATCTTCGCCACGGTACGGGCGAACAGCTTCGAGGTCTCGACCAGCTCGAAGGCCATCACCCACTTGGGCGTCTTCTTGGCCAGCCCCGAGCCGGGGTGAATCATGAACTTGCGGTTGCGCGCGCCCTGGTACTCGCGGTTCTCCAGCAGCTGGCCGAGGTGCGAGAGCAGTCCCGGCAGCAGCGCCTTGTGCAGCCGCACGGCGCTCTCGCGGCGGGCCTTCTTCGCCGCCTCGCCGTCGTCATCCTCGGCCGGCAGCGGGGCCGGCGCCGGCACGTCGATGTCCATGTCGCGCAGCAGCTGGCGCAGCTGGCGGAAGGTATCGTGCCACTCGCGCAGTCGCAGGTAGTTGAGGTAGTTGTCCTTGCACCAGCGACGCAGGCGGTTGCCGGAGAGCTCCTCGCGGGCGGCCTCGAAGCCGTGCCACAGGTTCACTAGGCCGACGAAGTCGGAGTCCGGGTCCTGCCAGCGGCGGTGAGCCTGGTCGGCGGCCTGGCGCTTCTCGGCCGGGCGGTCCCGCGGGTCCTGGATGGCCAGCGCCGAGACCACCACCAGCACCTCGCGCAGGCCGCCCTGATCGGCGCCGGCCAGCAGCATGCGGGCCAGGCGCGGGTCGATGGGCAGCCGAGCGAGCTTGCGCCCGAGCGGCGTGATGCGCTGGCCCTCGTCCACCGCGCCGAGCTCGAACAGGAGCCGGAAGCCGTCGGTGACGAAGCGCGAATCGGGCGGATCGACGAAGGGAAAGGCCTCGATGCTGCCGAGCTTGAGCGACAGCATCGACAGGATCACCGAGGCCAGGTTGGTGCGCCGGATCTCGGGATCGGTGAATTCGGGGCGGCCGAGGTAGTCCTCCTCGTCGTAGAGGCGAATGCACAGGCCCTCGGCCACGCGGCCGCAGCGGCCCTTGCGCTGGTCGGCGCTGGCCTGGCTGACCGCCTCCACCGGCAGGCGCTGGATCTTGGCCCGGTAGCTGTAGCGGCTGATGCGCACCAGGCCCGGGTCGATCACGTAGCGGATGCCCGGCACGGTGAGCGAGGTTTCGGCGACGTTGGTCGAGAGCACGATACGCCGCCCGCGGTGCGGGGCGAAGACGCGGTTCTGCTCGGCGTTGGAGAGCCGGGCGTAGAGTGGCAGGATCTCGGTGTCGCGCAGCTCGGCGCGGCGCAGGGTATCGGCGGCCTCGCGGATCTCGCGCTCACCGGGCAGGAACACCAGGATGTCGCGGGGGCCGTGCAGCCAGCCCTTCTCGCGCTCGGCGGCCTGGATCTCCTCCACCGCGTGCAGGATGCCCTCCTGCAGGGTGCGGTCCTCCTCGTCCTCGGCCTCGCGGGTCAGCGGCCGGTAGCGCACTTCCACCGGATAGGTGCGACCGGAGACCTCGACCACCGGCGCCGGACGCCGGGTGCCGTCCTCGCCCGCCTGGGCGAAGTGCTCGGCGAAGCGCTGCACGTCGATGGTCGCCGAGGTGATGATCACCTTGAGGTCCGAGCGACGGTCGAGCAGGCGCTTGAGATAGCCGAGCAGGAAGTCGATGTTGAGGCTGCGTTCGTGGGCCTCGTCGATGATGATCGCTTCGTAGCGCGTCAGGTCGGGATCGTGCCGGGTCTCGGCCAGCAGGATGCCGTCGGTCATCAGCTTGACCTGGGTGGCGTCGTCGGTGTGATCGGTGAAGCGCACCTGGTAGCCGACCTGCTCGCCCAGCGGCACCTCCATCTCCTCGGCCAGGCGCGTGGCCACCGAGCGGGCCGCCAGCCGGCGCGGCTGGGTGTGGCCGATCAGCCCGCGCCGGCCGAGCCCGAGCTCCAGGCACAGCTTGGGCAGCTGGGTGGTCTTGCCGGAGCCCGTCTCGCCGGCCACCACCACCACCTGATGGTCGCGCAGCGCCTCGAGGATGTCCTCGCGGCGCTCGGCGACCGGCAACTCCTCGGGATAGGACAGCGTCACCGGCCGCGAGGCACGGGCCTCGACCCGGGCGCGGGAGCGCTCGATCTCGCGGCGCAGCTCGGCGAGCCCGCGGTCCACCGGCTTGCCCTGGCGGCAGCGCCGAGTCAGGCCGGCGAGGCGCTTACCCAGGCGGGGCGCATCGCGCAGCTGCACGCCGTCGAGTTCGCCCCTCAGGGCCTCCAGGGCGGCAACATCGGATTCGGGCGCGTCGGGGGCTGGGGTCAGGGTACTCACGATGGACTCGAAGGCTCCGGTGATCGAACGGGCGGGACGACAGAACGGCTCGCATCGGTCGGGCGATACGAGCCTGCCATTGTAACGTCGCGAACCAGTCGGGGGCTAATCGACCCTCCATGCGCCCCTGGCTCAGGAGGCCTCGCCCGCTTCCTTCGCTTCGCCTTGCGCCTTGCGCCTCGTCGCGAAGCTGGCGGCGCAGCACCTTGCTGAACATGATCGCGCCTTGGGCAGCCGTGCTGCCCTAGGACGCCTCGCCCTCTTCCTTCGCTTCACCTTGCGCCTCGTCGCGAAGCTGACGGCGCAACACTTTGCTGAACATGATCGCGTCTTGGGCAGCCGAGCTGCCCTAGGTCGCCTCGCCCTCTTCCTTCGCTTCACCTTGCGCTTCGTCGCGAAGCTGTCGGCGCAGGACTTTGCTGAACATGATCGCGTCTTGGGCAGCCGTGCTGCCCTAGGACGCCTCGCCCTCTTCCTTCGCTTCGCCTTGCGCCTCGTCGCGAAGCTGACGGCGCAACACTTTGCTGAACATGATCGCGTCTTGGGCAGCCGAGCTGCCCTAGGACGCCTCGCCCTCTTCCTTCGCTTCACCTTGCGCCTCGTCGCGAAGCTGACGGCGCAACACTTTCCCCACATTCGTCTTGGGCAGCTCGTCGCGGAACTCCACGTGGCGCGGCACCTTGTACCCGGTCAGCTCCTTCTTGCACCAGGCGCGCAGGGTCTCGGCATCCAGGTCGGGGTCACTGGCCACCACGAACAGCTTGATGGCCTCGCCGCTCTCCTCGTCGGGCACGCCCACGGCGGCCGACTCCACCACCCCGGGATGGCTCGCCACCACGTCCTCGATCTCGTTGGGGTACACGTTGAAGCCGGAGACCAGGATCATGTCCTTCTTGCGATCGACGATGCGGATGTAGCCGTCCTCGTCGAAGACCGCCACGTCGCCGGTGCGGAACCAGCCCTCGGCATCGAGAGAGGCGGCGGTATCCTCCTCGCGGTTCCAGTAGCCCTTCATCACCTGGGGCCCCCTGACGCACAGTTCCCCGGTCTCGCCCAAGGGCAGATCGTTGCCATCCAGGTCGACGACCTTGACCTCGGTGTCGCCCATCGGCTTGCCGATGGTGCCGAGTCGGATGTCGTCGATGGGATTGAAGCTGACGATCGGCGAGGTCTCGGTGAGGCCGTAGCCCTCGGCGACGGGGCAGCCGGTCACCTCCTCCCAGCGCTGGGCCACGGCGCTGGTCAGCGCCATGCCGCCGGAGATGGTCAGATGCAGGGCGGAGAAGTCGAGGCGTCGAAAGTCCTCGCGCTGGCACAGGGCATTGAACAGGGTGTTGAGCCCCACGAAGCCGGTGAAGCGAACCGACCTCAACGTCTTGACGAAACCCTCCAGGTCGCGGGGGTTGGGGATCAGCACCGAGTGGTTGCCGGTCTCCATCATGAACAGGCAGTTCACCGTGAAGGTGTAGATGTGATAGACCGGCAGCGGCGCGACGATGGTCTCGGCGCCCTCGGCGAGGCCCGGGCCGATCGCCTGGCGCGCCTGGAGCATGTTGGCCACCAGGTTGCCGTGGGTCAGCATCGTGCCCTTGGCCCGGCCGGTGGTGCCGCCGGTATACTGCAGAGCCGCCATGTCGTCGCGGTCGCGACCGACCTCGCGATGCTCGAGGCGCGCGCCGCGCGCGAGCGCATCGCGAAGGCGCGTCGCCCCGGGCAGTCGATAGGCCGGCACCATCTTCTTGAGATACTTCACCGCGGCGTTGATCAGCGGCCGCTTGGGGAAGGGGTGCAGGTCGGCGATCTCGGTGACCACCACCCGCTCGATCCGGGTCTGGTCGAGGACGTTCTCCAGCTTGGCCGCCATGTTGGCCAGGATGACGATGGCCCGAGCGCCCGAATCCTTGAACTGATGGGCCATCTCCCGCTCGGTATAGAGCGGATTGGTGTTGACCACCACCAGGCCGGCACGCAGGGCACCGAACACCGCCACCGGGAACTGCAGCAGGTTGGGCAGCTGAATGGCGATGCGATCCCCTGGCTCGAGCCCGGCCTCGTGCTGCAGCCAGGCGGCGAAGTCGGCGGACAGGCGATCGAGTTCACGGTAATCCAGGGTCCGCCCCATGCAGGTGAAGGCGGGCTTGTCGGCGAAGCGCTCGATGGCGGCGTGGAAGACCTCCATCACCGAGGCATAGTCGTCGCGCCCCTCGAGATCGGGGCCGCGCAGGACGGCAGGCGTGGCGTGCTCGCTCATGGCATTCTCCAGGCTGTGGTCGACCCTGCGGGGATCGCGCCTTGTTGTTATTGCTGCATTGTCATGGTGTTGCGGCTATCCCTCCACCCTATCCCAGTCACGCCTCATCTGGGAATACACGATTAAAACTTACGTTTGAAACTTTCGTTCACTCCTCGGCGGTGAAGCGCCCCTGGATCTCGCCGTCCCGCCAGACCAGCAGCTCGCCGGGCACCATGCGCACCCATTCCTCGTTGTCGGTGAGCGGCTCGGTGGCGATCACCGACACCACGTCGTCGGGCGTGGTGTGCTCGGCGAAGTTCACCGCCATCTCGGCGTCCGAGAGGCTCGCCTGTCCGAACGGCGCCCGGCGGGTGATATGCGCCAGCTTGGTGGTGCAGTAGGTGTAGAGGTACTCGCCGTCGGCCAGCAGCAGGTTGAACACCCCGAGCCCGCGCAGATGCTCGCACAGCCCGTGCAGGTGCGCCCACAGCGCGCGACGGTCGTCCGGCGGCTCGGGAAAGACCCGGCGCAGCTCGCCCATCAGCCAGCAGAAGGCGTACTCGCTGTCGGTGCCGCCCACCGGCCGGTAGAACGACAGCGCCAGATCCTCCCAGCCGGCGAGCTGGCCGTTGTGCGCATAGCACCAGGGCTGGCCCCACATCTCCCGGGTGAAGGGATGGGTGTTGGCCAGACGCACCTGGCCGACGTTGGCCTGGCGAATGTGGCTGATCACGATATGCGACTTGATCGGATAGTCGCAGATCAGCCGCGCGATGGGCGAATGCACCGAGGGGTGCGGGTCGCGGAAGTCGCGATAGCCGCCGGCCTCGTAGAAGGCGATGCCCCAGCCGTCACGGTGCGGCCCGGTGCCGCCCCCGCGGGTCAGGAAGCCGGTGAAGCTGAAGCAGATGTCGGTCGGCACGTTGGCGCTCATGCCCAGCAATTCACACATGCGGGTCCCTGCGCTCGCGGGAGGAAGCGGAACGGCTGGTATGGCGCCACAGCAGGCGCAGCAGCACCAGGCCGATGGCCAGCACCAGCAGAATCCAGAACGTCGGCCCCTGTGACCAGCCACGGACGCGCTCGACCAGCCCCGGCCAGCCCTCCTGCCAGGCCATTCGCAGCGTGGCCGGCAGGTCGTTGACGCCCTCGACGAAGCGGTCGGCGAGGCTCGGCTCGGCCTTGGGGGCGGCCGCCTCGTCGGCATCGCCGAAGCGCTCGGCGGCCAGCGTCGGGCCGGCGTCGGCCCCGGCGATGCCGACCCGCGCGTCGGGGTTGAGCATCAGCCGCGGCAGGTTCAGCTCGCGGGTCTCGCCGTCCAGGGTGACGCGGGCGGTCAGGGTCAGCGGCTGGCGGAGGTCCGGGTCCAGCTCGGGCAGCGCCATCGTCCAGCGCGTCTCGCCGACCGGCTCGGCCTCGAGCGCCGCGCCGGCCAGCTCGCCGCGGATCTCGGTGTTGTCGCGGTTCAGGCGCGGGTGCTCGGCGGCCAGCACCACGCGGCCCTCGGCCGGGTCGTGAGCCACGCCGATGGACGGCAGCACGTTGACCGCCTGGCGGCGCTGGCGGGTGAAGCCGTCGCCGACGGCGCGCACCAGCAGCTGGGCGTTGCCGGTCAGCGCCGGCGCCGGCAGTTCGCCTCGGAAGCGGCCCTGGTCGTCGGCGGCCAGGGTCACCGAGGACTGCGCCTCGCCGTCCGGCGACGCCAGCGACACTTCCAGCGTCAGGTTGCCCGGCAGGGGCAGCGCCTCGCGCTCCGCCTCCAGCCAGGCCTCCACCGGCACCGGGAAACCGCGATAGAGGGTCGCCGGCAGCGTCGCGGTGCGCAGCCGCCAGGGGCCGCTGATGCTGATGCGGCTGCCGTCGTCCACCGGTCCCTCGAGGCGCCATTGCCCCGCCTCGGGCTCGGGCATGCGGATCAGGTCGAAGCGCGGCTCGACCTGCCAGTTCGCTCCCTCCGGAGCCGAATCGGCGCGATAGCGGGTGCCGTCGGGTGCGATCAGCGTCAGCGGCTCGGCCTCGGGATCGTGGAAGATCAGCGCCGAGAGCCGATCCACGCCCTCGTCGACCACGAAGCCGCCGTCGTCGTCCAGCGGCAGGCGGTCGGCGGGGAAGATGCGCTCGAAGATATCGAGGAAGGCGCCCATCAGCCCTTCCGGTGAAGCGACTCGTGAGGCCAGCCCGCCGGTGCGCTGGGCCAGACGCTCGACCAGCGCCAGGTCGGCCTCGTCGGAGAAGGCGATGGCATGCACCGTCACCCCCTGCGCCGCCAGCTCGGGGGCCAGCTCCTCGACGATGCGCCGACGCGAGGCACGATCGATGGCCGGCTTGTCGCCGCTGCCCGGCGGCAGATCGATGACGCCGTCGGTCATCAGGATCAGGTGCAGACCACCGCTGGCCTCGCCGTTCGCCGCCTCACGCAGCGCGGCCTCGATATCGGTGTACTGCTGATCGCGCGACGACGGCGGCAGCGACAGCGCACGTTCGCGCCAGTCGTCCCCGACCCGCCCCAGCGGCAGCGGATTGCCGACCCGCTCGCCGAAGGTCCAGACGCCGGCGCTGGCGCCCTCCGGCAGCAGCGAGACCAGCAGCCCCATGGCGCTCTCGGCCAGGCGATCCGGGTCGTGGTTCTTCATGCTGCCCGACACGTCGACCACCGCACGCACGTCGTCATGCTCCTGCACGGCCCGAGGCTCGGTCTGAGTCTGAGCGTGAGACGAGCTCGCGCCGAGCCCGAGCAGGCACAGCGCTATCAGCCACAACAGTCGCAGCGCGCCTCGGCCGCCGGGATTTCCCCTCTGCATCGAACGTCCTTAGCCGATCACCGGCTCGCGTCGCGCCTCACCGCCGTCCTGGCGGCCCTTGTCTTCGCTCTCCTGCTCCGGTGCCTGGCGAGCGGCCGCGCGGCGTCCGCGCCGCCACAGCAGCAGGCCCACCAGCGCGCCCAGGCCGGCCGCCACGGCCACCAGCATCAGCGCCGGCAGCATGGCGCCGCCATCGTGGGAGAGGAACGCCAGCCCGGCCACCACCACCGCGGGCGCGAAACCCTGGTAGACCCCCTCCCCGGTGGTCAGCGGCAGCTGGAAACTCGCCGGCACCCACATGATGCCGGCCACGGTCCAGGTGATCACCAGCCGCGGCAGGCGCGGCAGGAAGGCCAATCCCAGGTAGCCGGTGCCGAGCACCACCAGAGACAGCACGGCATAGGTCAGCCATAGTAGGGACATCGAATCCGAAAGTAGCATCGGTACCTCGTCATTGCGGCGTCGAAAGACGCACCCCGTTGAATTCACTCCGAGTATGGTACATCCCGCACCATGAAAGCACAGCCGCCACGTGACCCCGGCCCGACGAACATGACCGACGCCCCCCACCCGACCGCCGCGTTCCGGCGCGCCGACGACCCCGACTGGCACTGGCTGGAGCAGCGCGACGACCCGCAGGTGACGGCCTTCCTCGAGGCCGCCAACGCCCACTCCCGGGCCTGGCTCGCGCCCCTGGACGACCTCACCGAGCGCCTCTACCACGGCCATCTGGCCCGCCGCGAGCTGGCCGTTCACGGCCTGCCCACGGCGCTCGACCACTTCACGGTGTGGAGCGAGACCGCGGTGGACGCCGACCATCCGGTCTGGTGGCGCCATCCCAACGGCGAGCCCGAGCGCCGCGAGCCGTTCTTCGACCTGCAGCGCCGCGCCGCCGACCACGCCTTCTTCGAGGTCGGCGACATGTCGCTGTCGCCGGACGAGCGCTGGATGGCCTGGAGCGAAGACACCCAGGGCGACGAAATCTTCACCCTGTGGCTCAAGCGCCTGCCGGACGGCGAGCCGCTGGCGCTGCTCGAGGAGATCGGCCCCGAGCTGTGCTGGGCCGAGGACGGCGCCACCCTGCTGTTCACGCGCTATGACGCCACCCAGCGCCCCGAGAGCATCTGGCGGCTGCCGCTGACCCTCGGTGCCACGCCGAGCGCCGGCGAGCCGGCGCTGATGCTGCGCGAGGACGACCCGGAGTTCTGGCTGGGGCTCGGCAAGACCCGCTCGCGGGAGTGGCTGATGCTGGAGTCCGCCTCCAAGGACACCAGCGAGATCCACCTGGTTCCGGCGGACGCCCCGGCCACGGCGCCGACGCTGTTCCGCCCCCGCGAGCGCGGCGTGGAATACGGCGTGGATCACCGTCCCGGGCACTTCTACGTGCTGCACAACCGCGAGGCCCCGCACTTCTGCCTCGACCGGGTCGACGAGGCCGCCCCTCAGGGCGAGCCCGAGCGCCTGATCGAGCACCGCCAGGACACCACGCTCGAGGGCATCGACGCCTTCAGCTGGGGGCTGGTGGCCAGCGAGCGCGACCATCAGCAGGCCCAGGTCTGCCTGCGGGTGATCGAGCTCGACGCCGACCACGCCCTCCGGCGCGACGAGTACCTGCCGCTGCCCGAAACGCCCTGCAGCCTGGGGCTGGCCGACGCTCCGCACTTCGACGAGCGCCGCCTGCGGCTGCGCGAGGAATCCTTCACCCTGCCGGTGACCTGGACCGAGCTCGACCTGGACAGCGGCGAGCGCCGCCGCCTCAAGCAGCAGCCGGTGCACGGCGACCTGCGCCCCGACCAGCTGACCTGCGAGCGGCTGTGGGCGACTTCCCACGACGGCGAGCACGTCCCGGTCTCGGTGGTGATGCGCGCCGATCTGGCCGGTCACCCGCTGCCCACCCTGCTCTACGGCTACGGCGCCTACGGCGAAACGCTCGATCCCTGGTTCTCGGTGGCCCGCCTGGAGCTGCTGGCCCGCGGCGCGGCCTTCGCCGTGGCCCACGTGCGCGGCGGTGGCGACCGCGGCGAACCCTGGTACCTGAGCGGCAAGCTCGAGCACAAGGCCAACAGCTTCCACGACTTCCTGGCCGCCCGCGACGCCCTGGTCGAACAGGGCGTCAGCGACGGCGAGCGCATCGTCGCCTACGGCGCCAGCGCCGGCGGGCTGCTGGTCGGCGCCAGCCTCAACCTGTCGCCGGAGCGCTTTTGCGCCGCGGTGCTCGACGTGCCCTTCGTCGACGTGCTGCGCACCATGGAGAACCCCGACCTGCCGTTGACCACCGCCGAGTACAGCGAATGGGGCGATCCGCGCGAGCCGGCCGCCCACCGCCGCATCCGCGACTACTCGCCGCTGGACAACCTGCCCGAGCGGCCCTGGCCACCAGTGTTCCTGCAGGGCAGCTGGCACGATACCCGGGTGCCCTACTGGGAGCCGGCCAAGCTCTACGCCCGCCTGAGCGAGCTGGCCGTGGGACACGGCGTGGACGGACGCGACCATCCCACGCTGCTGCGCACCGACCTGGAGGCCGGCCACGGCGGCGCCTCGGGGCGCTTCAAGGGCTGGCACGACAACGCCCGCCAGGATGCCTTCATCCTGTGGGCGCTGGGGCTGGAGACACGGGAGGCTTGAGCGGCGCAGAAACGCAAGAGGCGGCCACCTGGCCGCCTCGTTTCGTCATGCCCCTCGTCGGGAGACCTAACCGTCGATCGGCAGGATCGCGATGATATGGTCCTCCAACTCCTCCTCGGGCACCTCGGACTGGGACACCGCGAAGCTGCGCACGCTGATGCCCTTGCGGTGCACCCGCTCGGGATCGCCCGAGATCAGCGGATGCCAGCCGGCGAGCTTGCGGCCCTCGGCCAGGCGCCGGTAGGCGCAGGACTTGGGCAGCCAGCGGAACTCCTCGATGCGCTCGACGGTAAGCTGCTGGCAGTCCGGCACCTTCTCGAAGCGATTGGCGTAGTCGCTGCAGCGGCAGCCCTCGATGTCGAGCAGCTCGCAGGCCACGTTGAGCACCGCCAGGTCGCCCTCGTCGTCCTGGAACTTGAGCAGGCAGCACTGGCCACAGCCGTCGCACAGCGCCTCCCACTCCTCATCGGTCAGCTCTTCCAGCGGGAAGCGCTCCCAGAATTTCTCTCTCATGTTCTCTCCTGCGCGAGGCCGGATCATGCCCGGGGTCAGACCCTTCAGGGATCATGCCCGGGGTCAGACCCTTCAGCAGACTTAGGAGCTTGCTCCTAAGTCTGCTGAAGGGTCTGACCCCATGTGCGAAGGCGGCCTTCGCGCGGCCCCGGATTCGCCAGACTAGTAGCGGGCCTCGGTAGGCGTGCGATAAAGATCCAGCAGATAGTCCTCCTTGGCCGGCGGCATCTGCAGGTAGAACCCCTTCTCCTCGATGGCGGCCATGACCTCGGCGCCGCGGGTGCGGGCCAGCGGCTTCTCGGGCGTGAGGATCAGCGTCAGCGCCGAGACCGGCTTGCCGAAGCGCTCGAGCAGCGCCTCGGGCACGTCCTCGAGGCCGCGGCGCTTGTCCACGTACAGGTACATCTCGTCCTTGCGCGGGCTCTTGAAGACCTCGCACAGCAGCTTGCCGTTCATGGTGGTCATGCGGGGACCTCACTCAGGGCACGTTCCAGGGAAGCGGCGAGACGCTCGCCGCGCCAGCCAGCGGGCAGCGGCAGCGGGCGGCCACGCAGCCGGGCGCTGGCCAGGGCCTCCAGGTCGCGGCGGCGCATCAGCATCTCGGGGGCCAGCCCCAGGGACTCGGCCTCGAGATTCACCACCTTTTTCATCGCCTTCAGGCAGCGCTTGAAGGCCGGCGACAAGGGCGACAGCGGCACCGACGGCAGCTCCGCCTCGTCGAGGAAGCGCGCCTCCTTGACCAGCGCCAGCAGGACGTCGCCCTCGCGCTTGACCAGCGGCGGCTTGATGCCCTCCACCGCGGCCAGTTCGTAGCGATTCTCGGGCAGCCGCTCGGCGATGGCGAACAGCAGCTTGTCGCTGACCAGCCAGCTGCGCGGCAGGTCGCGGCGACGCACCTCGCCCTCGCGCCAGGTGGTCATCAGGCGATAGGCCTCGATCTGGCGCGGGCCCAGCCGCCACAGGTTGCGCTGGCGCAAGTACCACTGGCCGTCGGCCTCGTCGCTGCGCGAGGCCTGGTCGGTCAGGGCGGCACAGTCTTCCTCGAGCCACGCCAGGCGGCCGTGGCGCTCCAGGGACTCGCGCTGGTGCTCCCAGACGTCCAGCAAATAGACCACGTCCAGCGCCGCGTAGGTCTTCTGGGCCTCGGAGAGCGGGCGCTCGAGCCAGTTCGAGCGGGTCTCGTCCTTGGGCAGGGTCTCGCCCACCCAGTACTCGACCAGCTTCTGGTAACCCATGGAGGTCACTTCGCCGAGCAGCGCCTGGGCGATCTGGGTGTCCACCAGCGGCGCGATGGGCACGCCGGCCCAGTGGGCGAAGACTTCCAGGTCCTCGCTGGAGGCGTGCAGCAGCTTCAGCGGCCCCTCGGCGAGCAGGCGGCGAAAGCGCTCGGTGCAGGCGACCTCCTGGGGGTCGACCAGGTAGGCCGGCCCGCCGGCACAGAACTGGATCAGCGCCGGCACCGGGTGGAAGGTGCGCTCGCGGAAGAATTCGGTATCCAGGGCCAGGACGTCGGCCTCGGCCACCTCGGCGCAGGCGGCGTCCAGCGCCTCGGGAGTGTCGATCCAGCGGATCTCGGGTGTCAGGGACATGCGGTCATCCGGCATGGCAGGGATGGAACGGCGATCATTCGCCCTGGAAAGGCAGCCGGCCGTTGAAGGCCCGGCTCAGGGTACCGCCGTCGACGTATTCGAGCTCGCCGCCCATGGGCACGCCATAGGCCAGGCGCGAGAGCTTGAGCCCCAGCGGCGCGAGCTGGGAGGCAATGTAGTGGGCCGTGGCCTCCCCTTCCACCGTGGGATTGGTGGCCAGGATCACCTCCTCGACGCCGGCCTCGGCGACCCGCGCCTCCAGCCGGTCGAGGCCGATGTCTTCGGGCCCGACGCCGTCCAGCGGCGACAGGTGACCGTGCAGCACGAAGTAGCGGCCCTGATAGCCGCCGGCCTCCTCGATGGCCAGCTGGTCGGCCGGGGATTCGACCACGCACAGCACGCCGTCGTCGCGGCGCGGACTGGCACAGATGCCGCACAGTTCCTCCTCGGTGAGGGTGCGACAGCGCCGGCAGTAGCCGACCGCCTCGAGGGCCGTGCCGAGCGACTCGACCAGCCGCCGGCCGCCGTCGCGGTCGCGCTCGAGCAGATGCATGGCCATGCGCTGGGCGGTCTTGGGGCCGACGCCGGGGAGCACCCGGAAGGCCTCCATCAGCCGTTCGACCAGGGGAGAAAAGCTCATGAGTCGTTCAGGGCTCAGGTCTCGTCATGGGACGAGATGAGCGCCACGCGGGCGCTCATCTCTCGTCGTTGCGTTCCGGCAGAGGCTTCAGAACGGCATCTTGAAGCCCGGCGGCAGGTTCAGGCCGGAGGTGGCGTCTTCCATCATCTCCTTGGAGTTGGCCTCGACCTTGCGCACGGCGTCATTCACGGCGGCGGCCAGCAGGTCCTCGAGCAGCTCCTTGTCCTCTTCCATGACGCTCGGGTCGATGTCGACCTTGAGCACGTCGTGGCGGCCGTTCATGGTGATCTTGATCATGCCGGCACCGGCCTCGCCGTGAACCTCGGCCTTGGCGACCTCTTCCTGGGCCTTCTGCATCTTCTCCTGCATTTCCTGAGCCTGCTTCATCAGGTTGCCCATTCCACCTTTCATCATGGTGACGTCCTCTCGATTGGATGTTCTGTCCGGCCACCCGGGCAGCCGGTGTCGTGTACGGTCGGTGTTACCCCTTCCGACGCGTGGCGTTGGCGTCCGTTCAGTGACGCGCCGCCTCGACGGGCTTCACCGTGGTCTCGATCAGCCGGGCCCCGAAGGCCTGCTGAAGCTTCTGTACCTGGGGGTCGGCCTGCAGCGCGGCCACCGCCTCGGCGTGGCGCTCGGCGGCCAGGCGGTCGGCGCGCTGGCGCGGCGTCTCGACGCCCTCGGGCAGCGGCCCGTCGGCGATCGTCAGGCGCCGCGTGAAACCGGCCCCGGCCAGCGCCTCGCGAATGCGCTCGACGTGGACGTCGGCCTTCATCGCCGCCTGGGACGGATCCAGCCGCAGCGTCAGGGCGTCGCCGTCGTCGGCTTCGACCACGCAATGGGCCGCCAGGTTGCGCGTCAGGCCGGACAGGCCCAGCGCGTCGAAGCGCTCCAGCCAGTCGGCATGGCTCAGCTCGCCCGGAGCGGCGTCGGCAGCCGAGGGGGCGGCCGGTGCCTCGGCCGGCACGGCCTGAGCCTCGGGCTCGGGAGCCGCCGCGACCGGCGCGGGCTCAGGCTGCGGCGCGGGCACTTGTGGCTGAGGCGCTGCGGGTTCAGGCGCGGGTGCCGCCTGAGCGGACGCTTCCTGAACAGGCGCGTCCTGGACAGGCACGTCCTGGATCCAGGGCGGCGGCTCGGGGGCCGATTCGGCTGCCGCGAGCTCGGACAGCGCGGTTTCCGGCGCGGCCTCAGGAGCCGGCGGCGGGACGGCGGCGGACTCGACCGGTGCTGGCGCCGGGGCCGGTTCAGGCGTCGGCTCGGGGGCCGGGGCGGATTCGGCCGCCGGCTGCGCTGCAGCGGCGCCAGGCGCCACACTCTGCGCTGGCGCGGCACTGGCGGCTTGATCGCTGCCACCCGCCGGCCCGGTGCCGCCTCCGGCCGCAGGAGCGCCACCATCGCCGCGCATGGGCAGCGGCGTCTGGGCCGGCTTCGGCACACCCTGGGGGCGGAAGGCCAGCATGCGCAGCAGGGTCATCTCCAGGGCGGTGCGCAGGTCCGGCGCGTGGGCCATGTCGCCGCGACCCTGGATGCCGATCTGGTAGTAGAGCTGGATGTCCTCGGCGGTGAAACGCGCGGCCAGCGCCAGCAGCGTCTCGCGGTCGCCGTGGCCGTTGTCCAGGGCGTCAGGCACCATCTGCGCCACGGCCAGGCGGTGCAGCACCCCGGTGACGTCGTCGAGCACGCCGGCGAAGTCCGGGCCCTGCTCGGCCAGGGCGGCGACCTCGGCCAGCACCCTCGCGGCGTCGACCTCGGCCATGGCCTCGAGCAGCGCCAGCACGTGGCGATGGTCGAGGGTGCCGAGCATCGCCGCCACGTCGGCGTGGCGCACCTCGCCCTGGCCGAAGGCGATCGCCTGGTCGGTCAGGCTCATGGCGTCGCGCATGGAACCCTCGGCCGCCTTGCCGAGCAGCCACAGCGCGCTCTCCTCGAAGGAGACCGATTCGGCTTCGAGCACCTTGGAGAGGTGGCCGACGATGCGCTCCGGCGGCATGTGCTTGAGGGTGAACTGCAGGCAGCGCGACAGCACCGTGGGCGGCAGCTTCTGCGGGTCGGTAGTCGCCAGCAGGAACTTCACGTGGGGCGGCGGCTCTTCCAGGGTCTTCAGCAGCGCGTTGAAGCTGCTGGTGGAGAGCATGTGCACCTCATCGATGAGGTACACCTTGTAGCGGCCCTGGGTCGGCGCGTACTGCACGTTGTCGAGCAGCTCGCGGGTGTCCTCGACCTTGGTACGCGAGGCGGCGTCGACCTCGATCAGGTCGACGAAGCGCCCGTCGTCGATGGCCTCGCAGCTGGGGCACTGGCCGCAGGGCGTGGAGGTCACGCCCTCGTCGCCCTGCCCGCCCGCGGTGCAGTTCAGGCACTTGGCGAGGATGCGCGCCAGCGTGGTCTTGCCGACCCCGCGGGTACCGGTGAACAGGTAGGCGTGGTGCAGCCGGCCCTGGTCCAGGGCGTTGACCAGCGCGCGCTGGACATGCTCCTGGCCGACCAGTTCATGGAAGGTACGCGGCCGCCACTTGCGGGCCAGAACCTGATAGCTCATGCAGCTCGGAATCCTTGCGGCTGGGCTGGCTGGCAGCCGAACACGAAAGCCCCGCCGGTGCGCGAATCGCCGACCGACGGGCTTGAAGAGATGGCCCACATTCTACCGGGTGGCGGCCCGGGCGCAAAGCGTGGACCGGAGCGGGTCAGCCGCTGCACAGCCGGCCGCTGTCGCGGATGTCGGCGAGACGCCCGACGGCGATGCCGTCGATACGTGAGAGCTCGCCGCTGCCCGCCCAGGGTCGGCCGTCCACGATGGACTCGGCGCGGGCCGGGCCGATGTGCGGCAGGCGCTCGAGCATGGCCACGGAGCTGGCATTCAAGTCGATGCAGCCGGCCGCACGGGCATGGGAGGCGCCGCCGGCACCGGCCACCTCACCGGCGCCGGGCGGCAGAGCACGCAGTTCGCCCTGATGCAGGGCCAGGTAGACCGGGGCGTGGTCGGAGACGTGCTCGCGGGCCGCAACATGATCGAGGCCGGTCAGCGCCGGATAGCGCAGCATGCCAAGTGCCTGCGGGCTCAGACGGTCCGGCCGATACCAGATGTTGTCGTAGGGACTGGCGTAGCGGCCCGGCGTGGTGCCGAGCGTGGTGGCCTGTCCGTTCAGCGCCGGCACCACGCCGAGCGCCCTCAGCGGTGCCCAGGCGGGATCGTCTGGCGCCATGTTGAAGTCGCCCATCAGCATTCGCGGGGTGTCGGGATAGGCCTCGTCGAGCCATTGCCAGTAGTCGGCCAGGGCCTCGACCTCGGGCCGACGGTCGGCGAGACCGTCGCCGTAAACCACGTGCACCGTGGCGGCGACGAAGGCGTCGTCGTTCTCACGATCACGGAAGCGCGCCGAGAAGGGTTCGCGGGCGAAGACGTCGCCGCGATCGATATACACCGCCCCGCCACCGAGCGAGGCGATGCGCGACTCGCGCCACAGGAAGCCGTAGTGCTCCTGGTAGCGGCTGCGCCCCACGGCGTGGCTGGCCATCGACGACCATGCCTCGCCGGACACGGCCTCGAGCTCTTGCTCCAGCGCCGCCAGCGCCTCGTCGTTCATCAGTTCCTGCACCGCCAGCAGGTCGAAGCGTCCGGCCACCCGGGCCACCAGATCGAGCCGTTTGTCGTTGTTCCAGCCCAGATGTTCGAGGTTCCAGCTGCCGATCACCGCGGCGCCGGCCAGCCCCGGGAAACCGGCCAGAGCCAGTGTAAGAAAACCTGCCAAGACAAGACGTTGCATGCGCCCCTCCATGTCGGAAAGGCGCTATCCTGCCGGTCGGCGATGGCGACATCAATATCAGCGGTCGCCAATATGCTACCGACGGCAGCAGGCTGTTAGGCTGGAAACCCGTCATTCAAGGAAAGGACGCCCCGATGCCTGCCATCCTGCTCTGGAGCCTCGTGGCCGTGGCGGCCACCGCCATCGTCTGGCGCGGCAGCGGGCTGCTGGAAACCAGCAGCGAGCGGCTCGCGGCCCACTACCGGCTGCCAGACATCGTCCAGGGCGCCATCGTGGTGGCCGTGGGCTCGAGCTTCCCGGAGCTCTCCACCACGGTGATCTCCACCCTGGTGCATGGCGAGTTCGAGCTCGGCGTGGCGGCGATCGTCGGTTCGGCGCTGTTCAACATCCTGGTGATTCCCGCCGTCTCCGGCCTGGCCAGTCGCCAACCGCTGACCGCCAACCGCGACCTGGTCTACAAGGAAGCCCAGTTCTACATGATCGCGGTGGCGGTGCTGACCCTGACCTTCGCCTTCGCCGCCATCTATCACCCCGCCGAGGCGACGGGCGGCGCCATCCGCGGCGAGCTGACCCGTGGCCTGGCGCTAATGCCGGTGGCGCTCTACGGGCTCTACCTGTTCGTGCAGTACCAGGACACCCTCGACCACGAAAGCGAGGTCGACGCCGGCGACGTGCGCCCGGGACGCGAATGGGCCCGCCTGGCGCTGTCACTGGCGGTGATCGTGATCGGCGTGGAGGGTCTGGTCCGGGCGGCGATCGCGTTCGGCGAGATCTTCGACACCCCGAGCTTCCTGTGGGGCATCACCGTGGTCGCCGCCGGCACCTCGATTCCCGATGCCTTCGTCTCGATCCGCGCCGCCCGTCAGGGCCGCGGCGTCACCAGCATCGCCAACGTGCTGGGCAGCAACACCTTCGACCTGCTGGTGTGCATCCCGGCCGGCGTGCTGATCGCCGGCACCGCCATGATCAACTTCTCCGTCGCCGCGCCGATGATGGCGGTGCTCACCGCCGCCACGGTGGCGCTGTTCCTGATGATGCGTACCGGCATGGTGTTGACGAACCCCGAATGCGTGGCCCTGCTGGCCCTTTACGCCGGATTCCTGGCATGGATCGGGATGGAGACGTTCGGGGTGGTGGACCTGGTGCCGAGCCTGCCGCCGCCCAGGGGATAGGCGGCGGCGATGCCCCGGCGGCCGCCGGGGCTGGCACGGGGGATGCGGCTTACTGCTCGGTTTCCTGCTCGCCGAAGCGGCCGGCGAACAGCGGCGAGGAGAGATAGCGCTCGGCGCTGTCCGGCAGGATCACGACGATGTTCTTGCCGGCGAAGGCCGGATCACGCCCGAGGCGCACCGCGGCGGCCACGGCGGCGCCGCAGGAGATACCGCACAGGATGCCTTCTTCCTGCATCAGCCGGTGTGCCATCTCCATGGCCTCGTCGTTGCCCACGGCCTCGATGCGGTCGACCAGCGACAGATCGAGGTTGGCGGGCACGAAGCCGGCACCGATGCCCTGGATCTTGTGCGGCGCCGGCGTCGGTGCCTGGCCGTCCCGGGTCTGGGCGATCACCGGTGAGTCGACCGGCTCCACCGCCACGCTGGTGATGGCTTTGCCCTGGGTCTGCTTGATGTAGCGCGAGACGCCGGTGAGGGTGCCGCCGGTGCCCACGCCGGCGACGAAGACATCGACCTGGCCGTCGGTGTCGTGCCAGATCTCGGGGCCGGTGGTGGTCTCGTGGATGCGCGGGTTGGCCGGGTTCTCGAACTGCTGCGGCAGGAAGTAGGTCTCCGGCTCGGCCCCGGCCAGCTCCTTGGCCTTGGCGATGGCGCCGGCCATGCCCTTGGCGGGCTCGGTCAGCACCAGTTCGGCGCCCAGCGCCTTGAGCACCTTGCGCCGCTCGAGGCTCATGGAGGCCGGCATGGTCAGCACCAGCGGATAGCCGCGAGCCGCGGCGACGAAGGCCAGGGCGATGCCGGTGTTGCCGCTGGTGGGCTCGACGATGCTCATCCCGGGCTTGAGCACGCCGCGCTCCTCGGCGTCCCAGATCATCGCCGCGCCGATGCGGCACTTCACCGAGTAGGCCGGGTTGCGGCCCTCAATCTTGGCCCAGATCGTGGCCCCTTCGCTGACCCGGTTGAGCCGGACCAGCGGGGTGTTGCCGATCGAGCGGGAATTGTCGTCGTAGATGCGTGCCATGGATCGTTCCTTGTGATGGGCGAATTAACGGGCGGCCTCGAAGCCGGTCAGCACGTTCACGGCGTTGATGCCGATCTCCTCGACCGCGTAACCGCCCTCGAGCAGGAAGGTCGTGGGCAGCCCCGCGCCGGCCAGTCGCCGGCCGAGCTCGGTGAAGTCGTTGCTGGTCAGCTTGAAGGCGCTGATGGGATCGTGTTCGAAGGCGTCGACGCCCAGCGAGACCACCAGCAGCTCGCAGCCGGCCTCGCGAATGCGCGTCAGGGCGTCGTCGAGCGCTCGGGACCAGACATCGAAGCCCGTTCCCGGTGCCATCGGATAGTTGTGGTTGAAACCCTCCCCTCGCCCGCGGCCGGTCTCGTCGGCGTGGCCCAGGAAGTAGGGGAAGCAGGTGCGCGGGTCGCCGTGCAGCGAGGCGAACAGCACGTCGTCGCGCTCGTAGAAGATCTGCTGGGTGCCGTTGCCGTGGTGGAAATCGACGTCCAGCACCGCCACGCGCCCTCTGCCGCTGTCCAGCGCATGCTGGGCGGCGATGGCGGCGTTGTTGAAGAAGCAGTAGCCGCCGAACTGGTCGCTGGCGGCATGATGACCCGGCGGCCGGCACAGCCCGAAGGCGGGCTCGCCGGTGGCCAGGGTGTGGGAGACGGCCGACAGCGCGATGTCCTTGCTGGCCAGGGCGGCGTCGAAGGTGCCCTCGCAGATCGAGGTCTCGGCGGCCAGCGCGTAGTGACCGAGACGGCCCTCGACATGCTCGGGAATGATGTCGTCACGCATGGTCCGGGTCGGCCAGATGCTGGGGATGGCCTCGCCGCCATGGCCAGCGGCGCGCCAGTCGTCCCAGCAGCTGGCAAGGAAGTCGACGTAGCCGCGGTCGTGCACCGCCAGCACCGGCTCGAAGCCAAACGCCTCGGGGGCGCGCACCTCGCCGAGCCCCACCTCGCGCACGCGCCTCAGTACCAGCTCGACACGCTCGGGGCACTCGTAGGGCGTCACCAGCTCGCCACCATCGAGCTCGGTACGGGCGCGGCGCAGGCCGGTGTCATCGCTGTGGAAGGTCAACATTTCACCATTGCTCCTCGTGATCAGACCCCTCTCCGGCGGCCAGGGCCTCGCGCTCGAGCGAGCGCTTCATGTCCTCGTCCAGCGAGAGGCCCGAGGCAAGCTGGTCGAGCCAGGCACGCTCCATAGGATTGTCATCGTCGATCACCGCCACGCTGGCCAGGTAGATCTCCCGCGCCGCCTGGGACGAGTCGGCCTGGCGAGCCAGGGCCAGCGCATCCAGCGGCGCCGACAGCTGACGCTCCACCCAGGCGTGCAGCTCGTCGTCGGCGCCGATGGCATCGATCTGCTCGGTGAGCAACGCGCGCTCGCGCTCGTCGACGTGGCCATCGGCTCGGGCGGCCATGATCATCGCCTGCAGCAGCACCAGGCTGCGACGCTCGAGTGGCTCGCCCTGGAGATCGTCCAGCGGCGTGCCCTCGTGGGCCTCGCCGCCGGACGACGCCCGGGCATTCTGCCAGGCCCTCCAGGCCAGCGCGCCGACGCCGGCGATAGCGCCGTACTTGAGCGCCTTTCCGCCCAGCTTGCGGCCGCGCTTGGAGCCCAGCAGCACCCCCAGGGCGCCGCCGCCAAGGGCGCTGCCAAGGCGGCCGCCACCCTGCCCGCCGGCCTTGCCGCCGGCGCCGGAGGTCAGCCCGCCGAGCAGCCCCTGGACATCCAGGCCACCGCGGCGGCCATCGCCGGCCTGGCGCATCAGCTGGGAAAGGATCCGTTGCGCGTTCATCGGCACCTCCTGACGGGAATTGCACGGGGCGGCGGCCAACGCCGGCCTCGCCCGGGCCACGACTATGACGCGCGCCGATAGCCGCTGCAAGCCTGGACGCGCAAGCACGGGCACGCCCCACGATGGGCATGAAACGAGGTGATCGAATAAAGAAGATAGAAACAGGAGGGCACAAATGGAGGCGGCCCCGAAAGCCACATCCCGGCACACGCGTCCATCACTACCGTTGCTCCCTTCCGGAAGGTCTGGACAGCGTAACCCATTGTTTTTAAAATGGAAGGTAACCTTACAGGCTAACCTCATACAGAGCGCTTACGATAGCATGCGCCCGACTAATTTGTCCCACCTACATGACCCACCATGTGCACTTGAGGCTTGTTACATTGGGCCTTGCACGAGGCTTCGACGAAGACATGCTAAGGAGGATTGTCCTACCTGCACTAATGAGAGTGCGAATGCTTCCGATTTGATGCACGTCGTTTCCCTATAAACACCTCAATCGCGTAAGAAACAAGAGCCCCTCAATGGCAAGTGCCCCTACTTAGTAAACAGGCCTCCATCGATTTTCATCGATATCATAAACAACGAGCCAGACATAGAATGTCTGATGCCAGTCAAGACAGAACGACCTACATATACTTGAGGTAAACGTGAACTACTCAGCTAGTGGATCACAAAACCCGTAAAGGTTGGCGTAGCAATGGTCAAGGGCAATACCATCACCCGCAGGGTCATGCATTACATTTGAACATTGACAACACCAACCTTTACGCAATTTATATTTCGCTACTGCATGGCTTCATAAATTTCCAACATTTTATCAAAGCGATCATTCACCGTACCTTTCAATCTATCTCTAACCTCCTGTGATTGTAACTGTTGCGGGTAAGGCGGAATGATCTCTTTAACCATTTTCGACAAACAAACATCTACCTCTTCTTGGGTTTGCCAAGTGTAATTACCTGCATAAGAAGCATCCAAAATATCTTCTGTAGCGCCAGTTTCAAAACTTACATAGCTATCCGAATATTGGGAAAAATGCTCCATGCTTTCTTTATCCAAAGCGACAGAAAGTTGATACAGAGAAGCAGCATGAACAACCTCTCTAGCGCGTTCCTCGTTAAAAACACCTAGCTCATAATTATTCAGTGCATACCCAATTATCGTACCAGAACAGCTTACAGCCGCCACTACATCAGAATTCAAACTCTCAAGGTCTTTATATTGCGCGTATGCGCCAACTGAAAACGGCACTGTTAATAAACCAACAAGCGCCCCGCACAGAGATTTTTTAAACATAAGTCATTCACCCTTAATCACGACATCAACTACATTCGACTCAGGAAAAACTTGAAATCTCTCCAAGCTTCCTTTTTATTGATTTGTAAGAGTTGGGGAGATTCCTATTTTCAAGCTGATCTAAGACTTTAAGAATATTACCAATTTTCTTCACAGTATTATTTCTATTCGTTAGCAGGAAGCCACGGGAACGTTGCTCACCTCTTAGGCCTAAAACGTCAGAATATAACTCAACGGCTTTATTAGAGCAAAGCAAATCCATCTCCAAAGAGTAATTCATGCAGATCACATTATGCTTCAAAAACTCTTCATTTGCCTTACTATGATTAACCCTCATAGTGCTTAAAATTTTATCACGATCCTTTTGCGCAGGAATTATAGACTCAAGAATCCTAATAGACTTGGCTTTGTATTCGTACCGATACTTCGGTAACCCTTCGTTGTTACGACTTTGCTGTAAGTCATCATTCAAATAAGGAATAAAAAAATCCTTATCCAAAATAATTAGAAAAGGAATACCAAGGTCTTTGACGATATGGTAAGGGTAAGCTAAATTATTAACCCCTCCTATGTTTACAACGCTGACTCCTTGCAAATCCAAGTCCACACCGTTCCTAAGAGACAAATGCTTTACAACTTCAGCCTCATTTTTACTTTCTACAAAAACCACATAATTCGCGTAAAAGAAGTCGCTATTTTTATATGAATGAAACTGATAGTACTTGAACTCTTCAAGGCCATGGTCATCGAAAAAAGATTCGCTTGTTTTAGCGACAATCGACTTAAAGCCTCGAACCCTATCTTCCGTTTTTCTAACCAAACATATTTTCCGATGATCAATATTATCAATGATAACTGTAGAATGAGTTGTAATTACAACTTGTGCAACATTATCATCTGGAGCATTTTTGATGGAATTGATAAGCTCTCTTTGTGCTTGCGGGTGAAGATTTGTCTCTGGCTCCTCAATTCCGAGGATAACTCTTTTATGCCTTATCTTTGCAAGAACCCTATGGAAAGCTATGATAGTTAAGCTTTGCAGACCTGTCCCACAATCATCAAGAGTACTTTCCACCCCATACTCATTAACATACATATGGATGTCTGTAAGAAAGGAAAGGAAGTTTGCTTTTTTATCAAAACTCAGGGAAAAATCCAACTCCTTTCTTAATGAATAAAACCTCCCAACCTCTCTAGATATCTTCTTAAGCGCACCGGACTCCAAGTAATCAGAAGCACCTTTGAATCTCGGGGTTAATGTATCACGCCTACTTGTCTCAATTTTCAAAAACTCTTCTACAAGCTCTTTTATAAGAGCATCTTCTTGCCACTTAAGCTGGGACGGGCTTCTATTTGGGGGTATATAAACAAACGCAAAATTCTCTAGGATATCACCAACGTCACCAATAGAAATATTTACAAACTTTCCTCCAACTTTTTTCTTGTACTGTAACTTTTTTGAAGATGGATGAAAGACAAGCTGTATATCAGCCCTCCCATTATCCGTGTGGCGCCAAGCAGCACTATCCTCATCAATATTTTCAAACCCCACAGTTATTTTTGGAATCGATGAGGGCGAATAATTATGCTTGCCTTGTGAAAAACTCAGCTCTTCTTCGAAAACATTAAAAAAACAATTCAAAGCACGGATAACAGCCGACTTACCACTATTATTTTGCCCCACAACAGCATTTATTGAGTCAAGCGGGATTTTACAAAAGTCTATAGAGCGAAACTTTCTTATTTCTATGTAAGATGCCTTCATAATCACTTCCCTGCGACCAAAGTATAACTTTGCATCCAGCTAAAGATGCTCGACCTTGCTCCTTTCTCAAAACTTATCATTAATGAGTTCTGATGAATATACCTGAGCGAGTACACCCTGCATCCCTCCGTATCCGTGTTCATATGTTGCCATTTACAATCTAAATGAACACATATAATATGAATATATCCAAATGAATACATCGGGCGCTCGGAGGGATGCCAATGGAACACGCTGTCTTTATACGCGCTTACCTTCGGGCTTCTACTGAGGACCAGAATGCGAGTCGCGCCCGTGACGCCCTCAGCGCCTTCGTGGAAGAGAAAGGGCTCAAGGTAGCTGCTTGGTACACGGAGAATGCCAGCGGTACCAAGGTAGACCGCACCGAGCTCTCCCGCCTCATTGATGATGCCCAGTACGGAGATGTGCTGCTTGTGGAGCAGGTCGACCGTTTGACTCGCCTCAGCAAGCCCGATTGGGATCGTCTCAAGGGGGCTATCCAGAGTGCTGGCCTGCGCGTTGTCTCGTTGGACCTCCCCACTAGTCACGCGGCCTTGAACATGTCTACTGGCGATGATTTCACGGGGCGAATGCTCGACGCGGTGAACTCAATGCTGATGGATATGTTAGCTGCGGTCGCCCACAAGGATTGGGAGGATCGTCGGCGCCGCCAACAGCAAGGGATCGAGCAGGCGAAGCGCGAGGGACGCTACAAGGGCCGCCCTGTCAATGAAGAGGTGCATGCACGCATATTGGAGCTCCGCCGTCATGGACTCAGCATCCGTAAGACTGCGGATATCGTCGGGTGCGGAGTGAGCACGGTCCAGCGAGCGGAGAAGCGAGCGATGCAGGCCTGATCATGGAGTGATCAACACGTGCTACCCTGCCCCGGAACTGAGCGTCATAGGTCGACACCATGGGCAGCAAGCAGTCAGGACATGTCGGCAGATTACCTCAGCCGTCGTGGTCTCGCCCTTGAAAGGTCCATGGCTTCAATGGTCCATAACCTGAAGGGGATATCGTCGCTCATATGACCAGTACAGTGCTGGAGCTGGCCAGTTCAGTTTATCTGATGAGGCGGCTCACCGCAGCGCCAGTCCAGTGTATGGCGCGGCGAACGCCGCTGGAAGTTTACGCCGAGATGCTCAAGACATCGGGCGCAGGCCCGAGCACCACCCTTCAATAGGGTTTTGCTTGGAGTTTGAGAGCGCCGTCCTTCACTTGTCTTCTAATAATATCAGCCTCAATCTCAGATAGAAAAGCCTCAGATTCCGGGGAAGAAGGTGGAAAAAAGGAACTGGCTCTCACGCCTGCAAGTATTGAGGCAAAAGACAGGCTATTAAGCATATTGATCAACCTCAGATACGAGGCATCGTTTATGCTTTCAAAGCTAAGGCCATGAACAATGTTATGTCTGTTGAGGAGAGTGTTTTTCGGAAGATTCGACGAATGCTCATAAAGTTGCTTCTCAAAAAACAGGCTAAGATTTTTTAACATTTGAACCTGTTCGTTACCTTGATCAAGGTAGTCAATTGTAATTTCTGATTCTGGGTACCATGTATAACCTGAGAACAGCCTTTCTCTAACTTCGTTACATATTTTCTTGACAACGCGAATTAAGTCTTTGCTTCCAACTTCGTCTTCTTTTCCTCCTTTCATCACCCCTAACTCTCTTACAATACCTTCTATGCAAGGGATGATAGTGATGACTGCAGCATATAAAAGTCCAGAAAAATAGCACCTAATTGATTGCTCTATTGCTGTTTTGTACTGATAGAATGTCGTAAGTTTCGACCACTTCTCAATAAATAATATAGAAATGGATTCTGGAGTGTAAAGTTCTGTCAGTATCTTTCTGGCAGCAGCCTCCTTGTCCTCGCTCAAACGCAGCCTGTCACCCTGCTGCAACAAAAAAGAGTTCATGAAGAAAGGAGGGACAATTAGTCCTGCTTCATAAAAGGTGTTTCTCAATCGGTGAGCACTCGTGATTGGGAGATTGTCATTCAAGTCTTTCGGAAAAAAACCGACATTGTTCCCGATGGTGACACGATAGCCGTGGATACTGGTGAAGGAGTTTATTTTGTCATCCTTTACCACCGCACTAGGATGTTTAGTGCGCAATTCCTCTTGTAGTGCACCACTGCCTTTGCTAAGTAGATTCTTTCTTTTTGCCACCCTGTAAGTCTTTCTGAAATCAATATCGGTCATAGCGAGATTCTCAGGACTATTTGTGATTAGATAACTTTAAAACGGTGATAGAGACTTTTCACCAGAAAACATTACCACGTTAATAGAAATTATTCTGGCTATCGACCCATAGAGCGAATATCGATCTAATGCAGGGCAATACAGATGTCATACGATGATCGCTATTGAGTAGGTGGAGGTCAGCTCGGTGCTCCTCGGCGAACGCTATCACGTTGCTCACAGGGACCACCTTGTCGCTCCAACCGTGGCAGATAGCGATGGGCACGCCTTCCAGCTGGAAGCCCGACTGCATAGCGTAGCCGGGGAGACCCACCGCAGGTGCCAGCAGAAACAACCCCGCCACAGGAACCGTTTGGCTAGCCACCAGTGACACGTAGGCGCCCATAGAGCTCCCTACGAGCAGATAGGGGCCGCTGGTCGTGGATAGCACCTCCACCAGCTTGACGACCCGTGCCTCAGGGTCCGTGATGCTCTGATAGTCAATGCTCTCTACCTGAAGCCCGTTGCTCAAGGCAACCTGCGACAGCTGGACGATTTTTTGCCCATAGGGGCCGGATTCCTTGCCGTGAGAGAAGATAACCTTCATGCGTTGCCCTCCTTCTTCAAGTGAATGACGGAGCCCCATGTCGCGGGGCAAGCGCCATTGCCAGTGATCGCCCACAGCACGGGTATAGGGGGAGCCACATCCGGCGCTCGTCCACAGCCATCCGTGAGGTACACCACAACATCTGGCCAGACTGCCTCTGCTCGGTCGAAGACTGGGCGAAAGTCTGTGCCTCCTCCCCCAGACAGCGTCATGGAGTTGTGTATGTCAGAGCCATCGAACTCCCGCAGATCATGCAGTGACGTAATGATGCGTTCTGACTGAATCGCTGCATCGCACTGGATGAGGGTAAGCTCTACGTGTTCAGCGGTGTCTAGCAATGCGCTCAGCTCGGCAAGGAATGTCCCAAGGTGGCTGCGCGTGCTCCCGCTCGTGTCCAGTCCTACCATGATAGAGATAGCGGCGCCCTGTTGCCCCGGCAGATAGCGCCCTTGGGCCAGATGACGACGATTGGGCCGGTTCCATGTGAATGAACCGCCGAGATGCCGTCGCAAGAAATCACGCAACAGACCACGCCAGTGCACCTGAGGTGCCGGAATATCATCGATGACCAGTTGCATGCCGGCTGGCACTATCCCAGCATCATTCTCAAGTGCGGCCCATTTCACGGCTTCCTGCCATTCCTCCGTGATCTGTCGAGCCGTGTCCACATCAATGCGAAGCGGAGCATAGTCGGGATCGATCACCATCTCCTTGTCACCACCGTTCAAGGGGGCAGGAGCCAGTAGCTCACCTCCATGGCGGTCGAAGGGCGTATCTACCTCTGGGGACGGGTGCCCCAACAGCCACTGGTAGATGGCTTCAGCGCTTCGTCCTGCCATAGCTGGATACAAAACCGCATCCTCAGGAAGTGGAAGACCATCTATCATGAGCCGGTAGTTGGCCTCAGAATCTACCGCGAGATTCCAACGTAGACGGTCTCGTCCGTATTGGCGCACAAAGTGGCCAAGCAGCACATGGTAGAGCTCGTGCCCCAACACGAATCGACGCAGTGCTGAGGAGCAACGATCTGCGAAGCGAGCATTGATGAAGATGTGCTTGCCGTCGGTGCAGGCCGTGGGGACTCGGACATCCACGACCATGACCAGCGTCATGCGCATCACCAGCTTGGCGATAAACGGGTAACTGATCAGCCAGTCGCGGAGCTCCTGCTGCCACTCGATCAGGACACGCTTCTTCAACGCCTGTTCGTTGGGCGTCGGTTCACGCCAGCTACCTTGGATGCTGTCCCCCGTGAGGAGATCACCCTGCTGTTGTGGAGAGGTCGGAGCATCGTTCATTCAGTGATACTCCTGTTCGCTGCCCTCATCCTCCCCCAGCGGGCCTGTGGCTGCATCTGCTACGAGAAAACGCCCGTCGGGTAGTCCCGTGTCTGGCTCAGGGTCGATCTGCTCCATCGGGAGGCCATGTAGCTCCAACCACTGTTGGAAGCCGGGATGCGCGAACATTTGCTCCGCTAGTGCATCAGCGCCACATCCATGATCGCTACGAAGGGCGTCTATCAGCATGAGCGTTGCCAGATCACTCGATAGCTGAACCCCCACTTCGAAGAACACTTCAAGACGCTGATCCTGAGCGTCCTCATCCCCCTTCCAAACGTGCTGGGATACCGCAGCGCAGAAGGCCAGCTTGAGGTCTGTGCGGGTCGGGATGCTGACAGGCACCTCACCACGTAACATCGCCGGGATATCTACCTTCTCGTGAGATAGATCGCGAAAGGCCATAAATTCGTGGCAGGCAGTTTCTCCAACCAGACCGTGGATCATGAGGCGTTCTGTCGCCTCATCGAGATGGGCCTCTGACATCAGTAAGGCCGATACGCGCTCCCAAGAGCGGGGAGATGCCCACGCGTGCGAAGTGTCCTCGTTGGCCAGCAGATACTCCGGCTTGAAACGGAGGAACGCCAGAATGTCGGGATGGATGCCCTGTGCCACCGCATAGGCGCTCCACGACTCAATATCAGCTTCGACGTCCAGATGCAGGAGACGATTCGCCAAGGCCGACGACATCGGGGCCGAGACCGCATGATCCTCGACACCATTACCTGCGGCCACCGCAAGCCAACCATCGGGTAGCTGATAGAGATCGCCAAGACGGCGATCCAGCAGTAGCTCGTACGCTGCTACCTGCATGGAGCGATCTGCCGCTGATAGTTCATCAAGGAGCAAGATGCCACGGCTTTCGGGATCACGCGGCCAATGGCTAGCCACCAACCACTTCACACTGTCCCCGTCCGGAACGGGAATGCCACGGAGGTCGACAGGCTCCATTTGTGAAAGCCGGACATCCACGAAACCAATGCCAGCGGCTTCACAGACCTCACGGACAACTCGACTCTTTCCTATGCCGGGACTTCCCCAGAGCATCAAGGGGGCGATGAGCTGAGGGCAACAGGGGAACGACCACAAGAGGTGGAGTTGCGTTTCGATGATGCGGCGAACTTGGGACAGGCTGGCGGTTAGCGTCATGGCGTCTCCTGAAAGGTAGACACCCATGATAACCCTGTTATGCGACACTCCCTGTCGCTTTGATTCTTCAAAGATTATCTACCAGCCAGTCATATTCTCCTGTGTTCGATACCTTCATGTCGTACGTGATATTGCGAGAGTCATCGCTGTGGCTCGCAGCTGTTCCGCCTCTTTCGGTGATTCAGAACGTTTTTCGCGCCAGTGCCGTGGTCGATGAGCAACCCGAAGAAGGCATGTGCGGACTTCAGGACGATGGACTCCAAGGCGCTGAAGCAAGTCCAGCAACTCACCCAGCGGCAAGAGTGTTTCGGAAGCCTCAAGATAGGCTCGGTCAAGACGTTCATCCTTCCCGTAACGGAGAGCTAAGGTACGTGCATGTTTTACCCAACAAACAATACCGATGGGCTCTTTGTCTGCCATGGCCTCCATGATATCGCGCCATAGGTCGAGCTCATGGCGCAACGTACCCTCGCTGTGAAGCGACATGGCCTGCACTATTGTTTGCATCGCGAGTCCGTCTGGAACTTGTATAGCGGCACGAACCAGTGCGCGTCGGTAATGGAAAGCATCAGGCACCGTCTTAGCGCATTCTACCCATATTCGATAATCGGCCATCCAGCCTTCGCGAGCGAGGTCATCGGGGAGACACCATTTCCAGCGATTTGACGCGTTTGTCCGCTGTTGCGACTCAGCACGTTGTTTCTTTCGATGCATGGACAGGTGCCGAGCACTTAGCGAAAGTCGAAGGTCCCATATCTGTTCGGGTTGTGCACCAAGCTCAGACAGCTCATGAAGCAGTTGCAGAGCTTTCACGCACGAAGCTGGTGGAGCCATCGATGGGATCAACGTGGGCAATTGCTGCATGGTGCCTTCAGGATCACGTGGAAAGGCAGCCACCAACGATTTGACTGAGCTTTCATCAACAACCACTGTCGCGATACCGACCAGTGGAGACGGCACGGGGCCTACGCAATCAATGGATGTCATAGGGGGAAGCGACACCATCTCTAGTGACGTGCAGTGCACCAAGCTCAGATATACCGGTTTGGATAGTGCAAGCTCATTCAGACTGGAATGACTAAGGGCTATACGTTCGCCCTCTACCTCAATGGATAGGGCATGTACATGATGTGAGACTTTAGATAAGTGCAAATCGGCTAGCTCCCCAGATAGTGCTGTCAAAGAGCAGCAATCACGTGCGCGACAGCATGCGTTCCATGCATGTACGTCCACCGACAGCAGCTCAGGAAGCGCGTATAATTCGATCTGAGGTGTTTTATCGCTCAGGGCAATGATCGACAGGGCTTCGAGGTGGTTACCGCCTGAGACGTAACAATGGCGTAGCTCTGGGGCATCAATAACTGCATGAGTGATCTGAGGAGCCAGCAGGACCCAACACTCAGCAGCATTGGCGCTATGTGAATCAGGTATTGCACTGATATACGGACAAACTATGGCGTTATTCCATGGAGACTCAGCACTGCTGACATAGAACTGCCCCTTAGACCAGCAGCCATCGACCTGATCCACAGCCCCTTTAATGTGAAGCGAGGGAGGCTGATCACCGCTGTCGATGTGAATGACTGCTCCGCGACCTCCGCTACGGACTCGTATTTCGCATAAGGCGTGGCAAGCCCGAATAGTGACATGGCATTCCGGTTGACATTCAGTAAGGTCGAGATGCTCAAGCTTCTCGCAGTCAGAGATATCGAGGCAGCGGAGGTACGGCGTTACCACTACCGCACTCGTGCCGCCATACTCGCTCAGCTCGCCTCCTCCAATGGAATCGACTGGGATATGAACCGATGAAGATGATGTCGTATCGAGTGGAAGGCAATGAGTGTGAGGCATGTGATCTCCTTAAATGGAGATGGTACATGCCTTCTGCGTCATCCCTTGACGCAACAGCAGATGATTTCTACGGCCTACGTCCCGGACATGCAGCACTCACATACATGCTGTTTCGGGTTTTGACGCGGATAGGGGATGTTAAAATCGTAATCAACATCAAGCGACCAACGAAATGGACGCGTTTCATCAAGACAAATTATCGGGAAGTACAGGGACAGGCGATCAGCTAGGTCTCTCTGAAGACCGCGAACCGAAGTGGAGATACCTTTCGCCTCTAAATGACGAAGAATGTCATTTGTAGTAATCGAGTCTGGGTAATTCGGGATTAAATTGAGGATGGTTGTGTATCGATAAAATAGAGCTCCATATCCGCTGTCATTCATAGGCCTCCTCTTATGCACGCCACTTTATTGGGTGCATATAGTAGAAATTATAACAGCCGCTACTCGTTAATGGAAGCGGCTTGTTGTTTTCACTGACATTTTTAATGTGACGGAGTGGTTTTCAAGATCATGCTGGACCCACAACTGCACGCTTGCTTTCGTTCCTCTCAAGCACCCGAAAATCATGCTCGCCGAATGCTGAAGCATTCGGACATCACATGATTTTTATTTCATTTTTATACCTTTGTTGTTGGCGTACTCATAGCAGACTGCGCCTTCATTGCCTTGACTGATTTCTTTATGCAAGTAATGGGTTAAGCGCTCAATATCGTAAATTGGCTTGAACCAGTCGTTGCTATAATGTCTAGTAGTAAACGTCTCGTCTCCATTGGGGGTGTTGCCCCATAAATTACCAATTAATTTCTTTAGTTCTTCTAGGGATATGTCCGATACACGTGAATCCCTGTTGATCGGGCTTTCCATTATTACATGTATATGCCAGTTGGCTTCTACCTTGTCAAGGACACATCCCACGTGTTCATATCGAGCACGCCCCATCTCAAGGACTGGGAGAAGTCGTAGTCTTTTTTTCTCTCTTCTAATGAAAAGAGCTCTATTCAATTTATTGATGAAGTCGACCATGGACTTCTCTGCGTCTTTTCTTTTGATGTTAGGTCGAAAAACCAGTGTCATAAAGAACTCCGGATTGAATGACCGGCAGAAGTCAATTATATCTTTTTTGTGTTCCTCATTTAATGTTTCATATTTCATTATAATTTATCCTTTGTTTGATATTGTTAACATTTGGGTACTCTTCTACTAAGGCTTCCCCATGAGTCATCATGGTTTGCCCCTTAGACGGTTTGCTTGTCCTTTATACCCGCAGAGCGAAGTCATACGGCCGTAGATAAGACATCCCGCTAATGCTGTCGAAGAGTAGTTATCTCCAAAAAAAATGGAGAGGTTTAATATGGCTTAGCCATATGCATTCGCTGTGGTATCGTCCCACTGGTCTTTCAGGGGTGATGATGATGTGCAGCGAAGGGAAACGCCGGTACGATACTGTAGAAACGATTAACAAGAAGTTGCGTACGCAGGAGGCGTGGAGGAAGAAACAAGGCCGGATTACACAGAAAAAGATATATAGCGGTGTAGACACATCGCCGCTAGCTTCTATTTACGGTCAATGCATTGCTCCCTCATGTGTAAATACACTTCATCATTGGCTGCCAATCCTAAAGCTTCATACATCTTAACAAAGCGTTCGGCGCTAGGTTTGTAAAACCGCCTATTACCTTCATTGTACTTCTTTACCTTATCCCTATAAGCTTTATAGTCCTTATCATTGTTAATCTTCTGTCGATCACTAAGATCATCAGCCTCTAACCCATCAACATCAATCTTTAAACACTCAGATTCTGGCCACTTTTCTTTTAGGAACTCTGCTGTATTTTTGTCAATAACATAAAAGACTACAGGGTCAGTTGCATTGCGCTCACGTATACTTGTACGTGACACAAACTGGTAAGCAGATAATTGGTTACGGTCCATGTCAACAACTTCTCTTGGAACACCAAAAGCTTCAAAAATAGACGCCTCGCAGTCTTTAGAATTCTTAGCTGTTGTATACATGGCGTAGTTGTAAGTGGAATATTCATTAACACCGGAAACAGCAGTTAACAAGACAGCTTGGCCATCTTGATTGTCACCCCCCATACACTCGCGATAGACTTTTTTGTCTCTAGATGCCACGTTTGAATTAAATATAAAACATTCACCACCGATCTCCCTAAGATAACGAGCAACTATCAAGTCTTCGTGATCCATAATCTCATTATCATCATCTCTCTTTAAAGACTTAACCCTTTTATAACTAATGCTGTTCTTCCTATCCACAGCATATTTTATAGTTAATCTTTTCCCATTGCTGTGTTGTAAAAGAGGATATGCAGCATAACTTACCCTGTTTAATTCAAAACCTAGATTCTCTAGAACAAGGGCCATCACTGTTTTATCGAAGTCCGCTGCAATAAAGGTAAGACTAGAAAACTTAGTCAAAATATCTTTTTTTATCACTGAAAGAGTGGATAGCTTCGCAGACTCTTTTTCATGCTTTCCCTCTAAGACGCTCACAGCTTTCTTGACATCTTCTATGCGCGCATAGGTTGAGAAGGATTTAGAGAGTGAGTGAGCCACGAATTGTTCATGAGCATCTTTCTTCCAGAAACTATCTCCAATACCACCGTTAAGGATATTCCTAAATGTAGCCCTCTGCGATGCCTCAACACTTAGCTCATACAATTTATCATTGACACCATGTTCTAAAGTGAAGCTATCCAAAAACATCTTCGCTGATGCCTTTGTAACTTCATATGAACATGTATAGAACATATCCATACATTCATCTATAATCAAGTGCCAACCGTCAATTCCAACAATGTCATTCAAAAGAGCTAGTCGTAGTGTTTGATGTGTCGTGACTATAATGTAGTCATTGTAGTAGTTATTACCCTTTTCAAGATGGCACTCAAGTTCCTCGAACGTTTTCTTATCAACACTCTTTTCTTCGCTCGTAATAAAGGCGCAGGAAGGAGTTATGACCAACTCCTCTGAAATCTCGTGTATCTTTGATTTATATTCGTTCGCTAACTTTATGTATGGAACTGCTATAATGGTTTTTTCTCTCCTCTTAAGTACATCTTTAATCGCTCCATGTGTCTTTCCTGACCCCGTGAGCGACGGATCAAAATTTACAGTCCCACAGCCTGATTGATTCTCAACAGCAGCGACGATGTCTTGCTGACTTACATTAACGTTCTTAGCATTCATGATATACTCTCCTTATAAAAAGTTTCGAATTCGGGGCTGATCAACAAAACCGTTACACATCTCTATAATGTATATAGAAACGTCCCGTTTTTACTCAACATAAAATTGATTGGCACTGAAAACCAGATCAATACAGCAGCTAGAAAAAGGAAAAAGGAAGTGGCGCAGTAGCGACGCCAAGGAGCGGAACGTCACTTCCCTATGCACTGAGTTTACTCAGTGCATTCCAAGACCAACTACCAGTAATTAAAATAATTGCAGCTCCGCTGGAGTTGTGAACTCCTGAGTGCAAGTAAACTTACACTCAGAAATCCACCAACTCGTGCTTGTTTCTTGGCTTACTTGAAACACGTATACTTAAATTCAATCACAATCAGACGAGCCCATACGATACACCTCCTTCATCAACATGAAGGACATCAAATCACATGGCAAATAACATTCGACTTCATACAAATGATAATATGTAAGTGACATCGCTTCGCAATGTCACTTGGCGGATGAACAAGCAAAGCCTGTTCATCCACTTTCATCTTGACATACAACTAATTCGAGTTTTTAAGTTATGCAATCAAAAGAGATGGGAACATCTATACCTGTAGTCATCAACGCGTCTTTATTGTAAAAAAACAGCATGCGACATCACAAGATATACTTTCGCTATCAAACCTGATGCTAACCGAGTTTATGCATCTCGATATAAACCAGCTCAACAACCCTGAAAGAAAAGCCCCCTGCCCTTTTATTCCATAACAATCCATCAGCCTAATTACTGACAAGGTCATCGGAACATTGTAAAGCCTTAAACCTCAAGATTGACAACGGCATCCCAATGCGGCGAAAAAACTCTCCCAAAATATTCAATAACCTCATTATCATATATCTCGATCACATCTTTCACTTCTACTTCATCTGCCAATGAAGGCTGAAGTTCAGATATAGACAAGTACAAGCAGAGAACTTTTTTATGTAAATCATGACCAATACCGAACAAGTTATAAGCCTCTCCTGCTTTTATCTTGATTACTCTATCTCTGCCAAATCCTTCTGCTTGGAGACGCATGTTTACTCTCGACTGTAAGCCAGCAACCACCTTCTCAACATTCACCCTGCTTACGTCACAAATCTCCACCAATCGCTCAACCTCACCAACATTACACTCATTATTACACATAACTTTATTCCTGTTTTTATTAAAAACGAAAGCATCCTGCCAAAGATTTGGCATATAGGTATTAAACAATGCCATCAGTAAAGAGGCAGCGTGGACTCTAAGTAGTAACGCGCCTCCTAATACTGGTCAGGAAGCTTTCTGAACGACACAATCAAATGGTAACCCAAAATCTCAGTCTGGCAAGAGAAATGAAGGATGCTTTATAAATCAGAAATCCATGCCTCGCCCATAATTTAACCAAATAAACTCTTGCACCGTCACTCATCAGCCTGAAAATTACCGAATTAATTCTGGAGCCGCGACACTATGCCAAGACCTCAATTTAAAAAAACTATAAACCTATTTGCTAAAAATCACCATCAATCATCTCTACCACAGGCATCAAGACCTGAGGCTTATATTCCTTACCATACCTTGTGTTTGTGATGCCACCGGTTGAATGCCCCAGAAATCCTCCAATCTGATTCTCCGCGACTCCTTTCTGCTTCAGAAAATTGGCTACTGTATGCCGGAAACTGTGGAAGTCTTTTTTCCCCTTCCCTCTCTGTACTATGCCAAGCTTATCCCGCAGACGACCAAACCACTTAGAGGGAGTCGCAGAGTACCCATGCTTTTCGCTCCACCTCAGATTAAAAACACGGGACTGATCCGGCAAAGAAGATACATACTCGACAAACCCCATCTTTAAAAGGTCGTGATGAATCGGTATCACGCGTTCAGCTGAATGATTCTTTAGCCTCTGGTCTGGCTTTCTCTCTCGGACATGAATACAGGCAATGCCATCAATGATCTTCACATCTTCCTTGTAAAGCTGGCATATCTCATTGAGGCGAAATGCACCATAGTAGCCAAGGTGAGGAATCCAATACTTCCACCCCTCTTGCTGTTTTACTTCAAAGAAAATTCTTCCAATTTCCTCTTCAGTGAACTCATCTCGATAACTATTCACTTTACGCTTGAGTTTGATCTTCATCCCTGAAAATGGATTTCTGGTGATCAACTCCATGGCAACAGCATGCTCGAAGACGGTCACAAGGTTCTTAACATAATTGTTATAAGTCGTTATCGAGATCGTCTTGTCAGCCGTCTCGATAAGCATATCAAGTGTCAGGTGGGGCTTTTGTACCAGTGTTCGCGTGGCAAGCGGAGGGAGCTGCAGAACCTTATCTCTGAACTGCTTGGCAGTCTCAATGGTGTAGTCAGTGATAGAGAGATCGCCAACAATACGAATGAGGAGGTCAACGACGGCCTGCTTATCATCCAGCGTCTTCAATGAGACACCTTCGAGCCTTTGTTGCTGCCTGTAACCTTCTAGAACCTCGGACAGGCGTTTCGCTGGAGCATGAGGAATAACGATATTCTGGGACGATGCCAAATGGCTCTCGGAGAAGCTCACAGGGAGGCTGGAGCCGTTGAGCTGAGCATCAGGGATAGCACGACCGATCAGTTCGGACGCTTCTATCAGCAAGCTAGAGGCCTTCAGGATAGCTTCACGCTTTGAGCGTGTCCTCAAGGATCTCTTGATGACTTTCTTGCCGATACGTCGCTGAGCATAGGTAGGTACGACGATGCGAAAGTACCAGACGCCATGGCGCGAGCGGATAAGGTAGGCAGGCGTTTTAGCAGAATTTCCCACGAGTTTGTCCCCCCAATTTGTCCCACTGGGAGGTCAGCCGAAGGAAAAATCCTTTAAAAACAATAAGTTGGAGGCGGCCCCGAAAGCCACATCCCGGCACACGCGTCCATCACTACCGTTGCTCCCTTCCGGGCCTGGCGGGGTTTGCGACTTAGCGTTGCGGGAGGACCTAAGGGGCCACCACAGCGGGCACTTGACGTGCCATTTGGGTCAGGCAGTTCTCTGAGCGGGATCAGTCACTTGCCGAACGCCGCGCACTATACCAAGCGACCGCCGGCGCAGCAAGGAGCGATTGCGATCCGGATACCGGTGCGTGGAAGCGTCTCACTTTCTGATCCGCCACAAGGGGCTATGGTGAGGGGTGACTCGTCTCTCGCCGCACGGCGGGAGGCTTCATCGTGAACCGCCGACGGAGGCGTCCATGAACAAGAACCCGGACAAGGGCCATATCGCACTACTCGGCTGGAGCCTGAATGCCATCGAGGCCGCCGCCAATTTCGACCGCCGCTATGTGGTGGTGGCCCCGGACTGGGCCGAGGAATACTGCCAGAAGCACGACATCCCCTATCTTTCCTGGAACTTCGAGCGCCTGAACGACCGCTCGCTGGAGATCGCCGAGACGCTCAAGGAGATGGGCGTCGATGTCGCCATCCCGCTGTTCGAGGAAACCGTGGAATGGGCCGGCGCCATCAACTCGGTGCTGCTCGACAGCCCGCGGCTCTACGGCCAGTCGCTGCTCTTGCGCGACAAGGCGTTGATGAAGCGCCGCGCTCAGCTCGGCGGCATCCGCGTGGGTATCTTCGAGGAGGCCCACGACAAGGATGACGTGATCCGCTTCCTCAAGCGCGTCAACCAGACCCTGCTCAAGCTGGATGGCGACCCCAACGACCCCATCCACCTCAAGGCCTTCGACAAGGCCGGCTGCCTGGGTCACCGAGTGATCCGCACGCCGGACGAGGTCGATACCATCCCCGAGGAGGAATTCCCGGTGCTGATGGAGTCGCACCTGGATGGCTGGGAGTTCGCCGTTGAGGCCTGGATCCACGACGGCAAGATCGCCTTCCTGAACATCTCCGAGTACGTGACCCTGGGCTATTCGGTGTTCGTGCCCGCCTCGCCGGAGCTCGAGCGCTATCGCCCGCAGATCACCGCCCAGATCGAGAAGCTGATCAAGGCCTTCGACATCTCCTTCGGCCTGATCCACCCGGAGTACTTCGTCACCAGCGACGGCGAGATGTACTTCGGCGAGGTCGCCTATCGGCCTCCGGGGTTCAAGGTCTTCGAGCTGCTCGAACGGGTCTACGGCTTCAACGCCTACCAGGCCAGCATGCTGGTGTTCGATCCCAAGTCCACCGCCGAGGAGGTCGCCGACTTCTTCCCCAGGGAAGTCGTCGATGCCGACGGCTACGCGGGCTGCTTCGGGGTCTATCCGCGACTGCGTGTGGTCAGCCGCCTGGAGATTCCCGAGGAGGTCGAGGACGATCCCTACTTCGAATCCCACGAGCTGACGCCCCCGCTGCAGGAAACCGTCACCAAGCGCACCGCTTTCGGCACCCACTGGGGGCTGATCTACTTCAAGGGCGACGAGCCTCACCGCATGCGCGACCTGCTCAAGCACATGGAAGAACTTGATTTCTATGTCTGACAGGCGCGTCATGGAGGCGTTACCCATGGACGACGAGGAGTCGGTGTGACCAGTCCATCCACGCCAACCGGCGACGACAAGCTCACGGGCCTGCTGGCTCGACTGGACGAAGCCACGGCCCTGCTGAACGAGGCCCGAGACTTCGCCAAGCCGGGCAAGCTACCGCGGGTGCTCGACACCGCCCGCCGCGTGCTGCTGCAGGAAGGCGGCGCCGCGGCGATCGAACCCCGCACCGCGGCCCTCGAGGCCGCGGGCGTCTTCGAGGGCTCGGACTGGGCCACGCCCCAGTTCCTGGTGCCCTCGCTGACCACCCAGGCGCTGAAGAGCGCCGATCCCAACGTGGTGACGATCGAGGCACTCAGCGAACTGCGCCTGCTGGCGGTGGCCAAGGGCGACGTCCGCCATGCCATGCTCTCCGCGGAGCAGGCCCACCACTACCTGACCCAGGTGATCGCCCTGAACCTGTGGCTGCTGTTCGGCGCCCCCAGCGAAGCCGAGCGAGAGACCCAGGGGCGCCTGGCCGAGCTGCCGCGGCGCCTGTTCGCCCATCTGGCCCAGCGCATCGGCTACGAGCACATCATCGACCGGCTGATTGGCGAGATCTGGCGCATCCTCCAGCAGCGCCCGATCCAGGTCGGGCCGGTCAAGCAGATGATCACCCAGATCGCCATCTGCCAGGCCGACCCGGCCATCGACCTGGGCACCAGCGGCCAGGGCGCCGACCGCCTGGTCAGCGCGCTGTTCGGCCCGTCCCACGCCTGCCGCGAGGACCCGGGCCTCGAGGTCTATCGCCAGCGCCTGGCCAGCATGGACGCCAGCGCGCTGCAGGCCGAGGCCACCGGCTTCGCCCGGTCGATGCACGACACCGGCCTGGTGTCGCCCTATCACCCGGTGCTGCTGCGCCACCTGCTGGACAACGGCGATACCCTGATCGGCGAGGCGCTGGGGCTCTCCTCCACCGGCCGCGACTGCCTGCTGTGCTATCGCGAGCTGGTGCATGCGCTGATCCGCGGCGGGCTCCACCCCGATACCGCCCAGGCGGTCTACGGCCTGGCGCTGATGCTCGAGCGCGGCATCCTGTATCAGCCGCCGGTGGCACCGGCCATATGGCGTCAGCTGGGGCTCACGCTGTCGGACTGGTCGACGGCGCGGCTCAACCTGGCATTCGGCGAGGCGGTCTCGCCCCGGGCGCGGCTGCTGGAAGGCGTGCTGTGCATGCTCGGCCTGCCGCTGGGCGTCGGCCAGGGCAACAACCCCACCTGCCAGTCGGCCCGGGCGCTGTCGATGTGGGCCTACAACGACCCGGACTACCTGCTGCAGATGGTGGCCTGGGCGGCCCGCGACGACGAGATCATCATGCACTTCGAAGGCCAGCCGATCTCGTCGATGGCAAGCGTCGGTGGCGTGGCCACCGAGCTGCCCATGGACCTGGACCCGGTATCGCTGATCGTGGTGCCGCATCTGGACCGCATCTACGCCGAGATGGGACGGCGCTGCATCGGCCGCGAGGGCGACCCGCACCGCTGGGTCAACCCGGAGTTCCACGGCTGGTGGTCGGGGCGCGGCTTTCGCATCAACGTCGACGTCGCCAGCGGTCAGCTGATCGACCTCGACGGTTTCCTGCGCCACTTCTACGCCAGCTACCACCCGCACTACAACGGCAACCAGCCGCTCATTCATCCCCAGCCGGCCGGCATCGCGGTCACCGACAGCGCCGCCCGCTTCATCGGCTGGCACGCCATCACCCTGCTGCGGGTCGGCATCGATCCCGGCGGCGAGATGCGCGTGTTCTTCTACAACCCCAACAACGACAGCGGCCAGGACTGGGGCGACGGCGTGCAGGTCAGCACCGCCGGCCACGGCGAGCGCTTCGGCGAGGCCTCGCTGCCCTTCGACCAGTTCGCCTCGCGGCTCTACATCTTCCACCACGATCCGCTGGAGCGCGGCGAACCGGCGCGCATCGAGCAGGCCGAGCTGGATCGGGCGATCGGCTACCTGCATCGCAGCTGGGGCGCCGACCGCCTGCCGCCGGGCGGGCTGCAGGCCGAGCCGGGCGGCTGACCGGGCCGCCCGCTGTGGCATAATGGCGGCCCCGTTTTCCCGCTCCACGACTGCCAGGACCGCCCATGCCACGCCTCGACCAGCTGCTGCTCCTCCAGGGACTGGCGCGCTCGCGCACCCGCGCCCAGCGCCTGATCCGCCACGGCCGAGTGAGCCTCAAGGACGGCGGCCGGGTGCTGACCAAGCCCGGCGAGAAGCTGCCGGACACCGCCGAGTTGCACGTCGAGGAGGATCCGGAGGAGCGCTACGTGTCCCGGGCCGGGCTCAAGCTGGAGGCGCTGCTGGAGGCGCTGGCACTGCCGCTCGAGGGCCGCACGGTGCTCGACGTCGGCCAGTCCACCGGCGGCTTCAGCGACTGCGCGCTGCGCCACGGCGCGGCGCATGTGATCGGCGTCGAGGTCGGCCACGACCAGCTCGCGGCCGAGCTGCGCAACGAGCCGCGCCTGACCTGCCTGGAGGGGCTCAATGCCCGCGCCATGCGAGACGACCCGCGCCTGACCGCGGTGCTGGCCGAGTATCCCGCCGAGGTGGCGGTGATGGACGTGTCCTTCATCTCGCAGACGCTGATCCTGCCGGAGCTCGGCGCCCTGCTGCCCGTCGGCGGCGAGCTGGTGTCGCTGGTCAAGCCGCAGTTCGAGGTCGGCCCCGAGGGCGTTAACGCCCGCGGGCTGGTCACCGACCCCGCGCGCTACGCCGAGGTGGAAGCGCGCATCCGCGAGGCCTGCGCCGACGCCGGCTTCGCCATCGCGCACTGGCAGGAGAGCCCAATCCGCGGCGGCGACGGGAACAGGGAGTTCCTGCTCTACGCCCGCCGCCAGGAAACGCCTTAGCGCCCGGCGTCGCCGCCCCCTCCCCCGCCATCGCCCGCATCCAACTCGCCGGGATCGCCGCCCGCCCCGGGCGGCGGATTGGCGGGCGCCTCGCCCGAGCCGCGGCTCGGCATTCGCGCCTCGCGGCCCCTGTCGTCACGCAGCCACACGTCCATCTGATTGAAGGCGATCTCCAGGCCGTGCTCGGCGAACAGCTCGCCGACCCGGCCGTTGAGCTCATCGGTGGCCAGTAGCCGGTCGCCCAGGCTGTTGACGAAGATGCGCAGCTCGAACTCCAGGCTGCTTTCGCCGTAGCGCATGAACAGGACCTGGGGCTCGGGGTCGGCCAGCACCCGGGCGTTCTCGTCGGCGGCCTGGGTCAGCAGCCGCTGCACCAGACGATGATCCGAGCCGTAAGCCACGCCGTAGGTCAGGATCACCCGGGTGATGTTGTCCGACAGCGACCAGTTGATCAGCTGGTCGGTGACGAACGTCTTGTTGGGAATGATGATTTCCTTGCGATCGAAGTCGGTCACCGTGGTGGCGCGGATGCGGATGCGGTTGACCGTGCCGGTGAGGTTGCCGAGCGTGATGGTGTCGCCGATGCGCACCGGGCGCTCGAACAGGATGATCAGCCCCGAGATGAAGTTGGCGAAGATCTCCTGCAGCCCGAAGCCGAGCCCCACGCCCAGCGCCGCCACCAGCCACTGCAGCTTGCTCCATGACACCCCGAGGGAGCCCAGCGCCCAGACCACCCCGGTGCCGACGATCACGTAGGACAGCAGCGAGCTGATCGCGTAGGCACTACCCTGCTTGAGCTCGAGGCGAGACAGCACCATCACCTCCAGCAGCCCCGGCAGGTTACGCGCCATGATCAGCGTCAGCGCCACCACCAGCAGCGCGACACACAGGTCGGCCACCGAGATCGACGTGCCCACCAGCTCGCTGCCCTGCTGGCCGTCGCCGCCGAGGATCATCACCTGCTCGAGGTAGCCGAACACTGTCAACAGGTCGGCCCAGACCAGGTAGAAGACCACCACGAAGCCCAGCATCAGGATCAGCTTGGACAGGCGCAGCGACTGCTGGTTGACCTGCTGCATGTCCAGCGGCGGCTCCTCGACCACCTCCTGGCCGTGCTCGCCGTTGCCACCCTCCTGGGCCATCATCGCCCGCCGACGCGCCAGCGCGCGGCGGTAGGCCAGGCGCCGCGCCGCCACGGCCAACCCGCGCACCACCGTCGCCTCCACCAGGATCCAGGCGCCCAGCAGGTAAATGGTGATCACGAAACGCCCCACCAGGCTGAGCGCCGCATAGGCATAGCCCAGCATCACCAGCCCGCCCAGCACCAGGGGCACCAGCGCCATGGCCAGGCCCAGCAACAGGCGGAACAGCTTGACGCCGAAGAACGGCGTATGGGCCAGGATCAGCCTGGCCAGCGCCACGCTCATGCCCACCAACCCCGCCAGCAGCAACAATATCGCCAGGGGGCGCTGGGTCAGGTCGATATCGACGTCACGGGCCTGGGTGCCCACGAACAGCACCGGCACCAGCGCCAGACCCAGCCACCACAGCCAAAGGCGCAGCTGCGACACGTAGCCGGCCGGCCAGTGGAAATGGCGCGTCGCCACGCCCTCGGGCACCAGCAGCCGTCGCATCCAGGCGATTCCCGCCCAGGCCAGGGCCAGATACAGCAGCGCCCAGCCGATATTCACCGCCAGTCCGGCGCCACCCAGCGACATTCCCAGCGACACCGCCAGCAGGCACAGCGGTCCGGGCAGCGCCAGCAGGGCCTCAACGCCCACCGCCAGCGGCGTATGCCCCTGGCTGTCCTGGCGCAGATGACCGATCTCGTCGTGCAGGCGAGCGAGGCGACGCGACAGCGGCCGGCGCAGTCCTAGCAGCACGCCGGCCAGCAGCAGCAGCGGCGAGGCCAGAAACGCCGCCGGATCCGGCCAGCGCCAGTGGGTCGGCAGCGCACGGCGCCACTCGCCCTCGCCCCACTCGGCGCGCAGATGACTCGGCAGCCGGCTCAGCCAGCTCAGGTCCATCGGACGGGCATTGGCGATCCAGAACAGCTGCTCGTCGATGGTGGTACGCAGGTCACGGCTGGTTTCGAGCAGCTGCTGCTGGTTGAGTCGCAGCTCGATGGCGGCGGTCAACAGCTCGCCGTAGGTGGGTTCGAGGCGCGAGAGCAGATCCCGGCGGGCGCGCAGCAGCTGGGCCAGCGCCTCTTCCACGGCCTCGGGGGCATCGGCGTCGGCCTCGTCGAGACGCTGCCTGGCCTGCAGCTCGGCATTCTGCAGGCGCTCGCGCTGACGATCGAGCTCGAACTGCTGGAGGCGCAGGTCGGCGATTTCCTCCTTCAGGCCGCCGGTGGACTCGACGCTGGGCAGCGCCCGACGCTGCTCGCGCAGAATGCGCGACAGCAATGGGCTGCCGCGGATCGCCTCGATATGCTGGGAGAGCCCCCGCTGCAGCTGGCGCACCCGCTCGAGCTGGCGACGCGCTTCCTGGCTCTGTCGCCCCAGTTCGTTGGCGCGACTGGTGGCGCGCAGCAGCTCGAGGCTCAGGTCGCGATTGGCCTGGCGCGCTTCGAGGATCTGCGGATGACTGACCACGTTCTCCGGCTCGTCGCCCACCGCCTCGGCGACGGCCTGCTCCGACTGCTCTCGACGCCGGGCCTCCAGCGCCGCCTGCAAGGCCCGCACCCGGGTCTCGAGCCGCTCGACCCTGAGCCGGTACAGGTCGCGCTGCAGCTGGGCCAGCTCGCGGAAACGCGAGTTGGTGGCCAGCTCGCGCCGGTGCAGGGCCAGGCGCCGCTCGGCCAGGGTGCGTTCGACGCGATGCTTCAGGCGCCGGGGCGCCTCCGACGCCACGCCCTGGGCGTCCAGAGCTTCGAGGGCACGCCGGTGTTCCTCCATCGCCGCAGAGGCCTCGACGATGGACTGCTGGGCGCGCTCGGGAAGGGTCTGGGTGCCCAGCAGCCGGGTCTCGACCTCGGCGAGACGATCCTGGGCCGCCTCCAGCTCATCGGTCACCGTGTCCAGCCGCTCGGTGAGGGCCTCGAGCTCCAGCTTTTCCAGCGCTTCGCGATCAGGCGCCTGGCGCGGCCGATCCTGAGCCTCGGACAGCGCCTGACGCGTCTCGTCGAGGGACTGCGGGGCACGCTCGGCTCGAGCCTCCAGCTCGGACAGCCGACCTTCGACGTCATCGAGGCTCGACAGGGCCTCGATCGTCGCCTCCAGCGCGTCGATGCCTTCCTGGGTGGCCGCATCCACGGTCGCCCCCTCCTCGGGCCGCAGCGAGGCGAGGCGCTCCTCGAGCGTGGAACGCTCGGGCAGCGCGTCGGTCTGGGCGGCAAGCGGCACCGGCAGCGCGATGAGCACGAGCAGGCAGCAAAGAATGTGAAAGCGGACGGGCCGCCGACAGCGCGATAAAGCGATCACGAGCACCTCGACAAGGCAATACCATGGGCTTGGCAGCGGATTGTCGGCGTCCCGGGGCGACATGGCAACGACACCAGCGGCGACCCTGGCCGTTGACTCCCCGGACGGGCATGATAGAACGACGATTCCTCCTAGACAGGGTAGTCACTCCCCATGGCTTCACGCTCCATCGCCACGCTGCTCGCGGCCGCCCTCGGCGCCGGCCTGGCCGGCCAGGGACAGGCCCAGACGAACGCCGCGCCGAGCGACGCCGAGCGCCAGGCGATCCGCGATCGCATCCAGTCGCTGCAGGCCGAGATCGGCGAACTGCGCACCCGCCTGGCCCGGCCGGCGGAAGAGCCGCCGCAGACGGCTCCGGCGGCCAGTGCCGAAACCGCCGACACCACACCGCCGACCGAGGCACCGATCGGCGCCTCGGTGGCCGAGCGGCGACTGCTGGAGGAGGAATCGTCCGACAACCCCTTCTCCATCACCGCGCACCATCGCAACTACCTGCTGCCGCTGAGTTACACCACCTCGCCCAACCGGGAAAGCTTCAACGAGATCGACCGCGAAGCCGATCCCGACCGGCTCGAGGTGAAGTTCCAGTTCAGCGCCAAGTTCAAGATCGCCGACGACGTGCTGTTCGACCGCGCCGACCTCTACTTCGGCTATACCCAGCGCAGCTGGTGGCAGGCCTACAACGCCGACGCCTCATCGCCGTTCCGCGAGACCAACTACGAGCCGGAAGTCTTCGCCGACTTCGAGAACGACTGGTCGCTGCTCGGCTGGACCAACATCAACAACCGGGTCTCGCTCAACCACCAGTCCAACGGCCGCTCCGGCAGCCTATCGCGCAGCTGGAACCGGCTGATCCTGACCAGCACCTTCATCAACGACGACTGGGCCGTCTCGCTGTCGCCCTACTGGCGCCTGCCCGAGACCGAGGGCGAGGACGACAATCCCGACATCGAGGATTACCTGGGCTACGCCGATGTCACCGTGGCGCGCCGTCTGTTCGACGACCACGAGGCCAGCCTGCTGTGGCGAGGCAATCCCGACCAGGGCCACATGGGTGCCCAGCTCGACTACTCCTGGCCGCTGTTCGGCAAGATCCGGGGCCATGTCCAGTTCTACCAGGGCTACGGCGAGAGCCTGATCGACTACGATCGCAGCACGCAGCGCGTGAGTCTCGGCTTCAGCCTCAACCCGCTGTTTTCCACCGGCACCTTCTCGCGCTGACCTGTGCCCGGTCATTACATTACGCACCCCCGACAACGGCTGCTATGCTGGGCCTGTCACGCACCGTCAGAGGAAGACCCGATGAGCGACCATACGTCCCATACCCGTGAGACCACCGAACAGCTCAAGGAAGACCTGCAGCATCTCTCGCAGACCGTCGAGGAGCTGGTCAACGCCACGGCCGACGATTCCCGCCACAACATCAAGGAGCTGCGCGAGCGGGCCGAGAAGCGCCTCAGCGAGACCCGCGCCCGGCTCGAGGCCCGCGGCGAGCGCGCCTACCGCGACACCCGCGAGGCCGTGACCCAGCAGGCCGACGCCTGCGACCGCTACGTCCGCGACAACCCATGGACCAGCATCGGCATCGGCGCCGCCGTCGGCGTGGTCGTCGGCATGCTGATCGGGCGGCGCTGATGTCGGAGGGCCAGGGACCGGCTCAGCGACTGTTCGGCGCCGGCAAGCGGCTGCTGGGCAGCCTGGTCGCCACCGGCGAGACGCGTCTGCGTCTCGCCGTGCTGGAGCTCGAGGAAGAGCGCGCACGACTCGTCACCCTGCTGCTGCTGGCCGGCATCAGCTTGCTGCTGCTGCTGCTGGGGCTCGGCGCGCTCACCACCCTGATCATCGTCGCCTTCTGGGACAGTTACCGGCTGGCCGCCATCGGCGGCTGCGCCGCGGTGCTGCTGATCGGCGGCCTGGGGCTGGCGGGCTGGGTGATGCATCTGGCCCGGCGCCGCACCCTGCTGGTCGACACTCTCAAGCATCTGGCGATGGACCGCGAGCTGATGGAGACCCGGAGCGAGGAGCGCTGATCGATGACCAACGCCGAGCGTCGAGCCCGCAAGGCAGCCCTGGAGGCCGCCATCGAACAGCAGCGCCTCGACCTGCTGGTCGAGTCCGAGCACTGGCACCAGGCCGCCCGCCCGCTCGAGGCCGGCTGGCAATCCCTTCAGCGCTACCGGCTGCCCGCCGTGGGTGGCGGCGCCCTGCTGCTCTTTTGGTCGCTGCGTCATCCCGCGGCGGCCAAGCGACTGGCCAGGCGCTCGCTGTTCGTCGCGGTCACCGCACGGCGGCTGAAGCGGCTGCAGCGCTTCCTGCCACGGCCCTGATGCCACCTCGACGTGATTATCATCCTGCCGTAACACACTGACATGGCAGGCCTGTTATGATTTTGTTTCGACAACGTGACGGAACGACGACAGGACATGGACCCCATGCGCATGCTGGCGCTCTATAGCATCAAGGGCGGCGTCGGCAAGACGGCCTCCGCCGTCAACCTGGCCGCGGAAGCGGCTCGAGCGGGATATCGCGTACTGCTCTGGGATCTTGACCCCCAGGCGGCCACCAGCTTCTATCTGCGCGTCAAACCGAAGGTTCGCGGCGGCGTGGACAAGCTGGTCAAGGGCAAGGCATCCTTCGACAAGGCCATTCGCGCCACCCAGATCGAGGGGCTCGACCTGCTGCCGGCGGCGCTGGCGTCACGCGAGATGGATGCCCTGCTCGCCAAGCGTGACGGCAGCCACCTGCGTCGGATTCTCAAGCCGGTGCGCGACGACTACGACCTGGTGATCCTCGATTGCCCGCCCAGCCTCTCGCATCTCTCGGAGAACATCTTCTCCAGCGTCGACGCCCTACTCGTGCCCGTGGTGCCGACGGTATTGTCGCTGCGTACCCTGGACCAGCTTCAGGACTTCCTCGACGACCACGACATCGCTTGCACGGTGTGGCCCTTCATCACCCTCACCGATCGCCGACGCACCCTGCACCGCCAGGTCATGGACGGCTTCCATGAACGCTGGCCGCTGCGGCTGTCGATCGATATTCCCTCGGCCAGTGCGGTGGAACGCATGGGCCTGGAGCGTGCCCCGGTGCGCGACTACGCCCCGCGCACCGCCGCGGCCAAGGCCTACACCGCCCTGTGGCGGGAGATCGAGCAGCGCCTGCGCTGAGGCGCCGCCCCCGTTCTGCGCGCTCAGTCGACGCGCATGGCGGCGAGGGCCGCTTCCAGCCAGTCTGCCAGCGTCAGCGGCCCTCCCTGGTCGCCCGGCCCGGCCGAGCGCGCCACCTCCAGGACGCGGTCGTAGTGGGCCAGGCGACGTTCGCGATGGGCCCTCGCCAGCCCCATGAAGCCGCGCAGATGACGCGGCGCCGCGGCCCGAGCCTCCTCGCCCTCGGCCGCCAGCACCAGCTTCTCCCGCGCCTCCTCCTCGGCATGGGCGGCGGCCGCCGCCGTCAGGGCCGGTTCCCGCACCAGGTCGTCGTGCAGCACGCCGAAGGCATCCTGGAACGCCTTCATGGCCTTCTCCGCCTCATCGAAGATCGGCGCCTCCCACTTCCAGGGCTTCAGCAGGTAGCGGATGCGCTTGCCGGTGATGCGCGGACGATGCAGCGCCTCCTGCGACTCCGGGGAGTCGATGGCGGCGATCTCCGCGGTCAGGGTCTCGCGCAGGGCGGCCAGCTCACGGGCCGTCGCCTCGCCGAAGCGGGGCCCACCGCCCTTCTTCGCCAGTGCCGCCAGGGTCTCGCCGAGCTCGCGATCGAGCCCCGGAAACCCCGCCTCCAGCACGCAGCGGGCCTCGGCATAATCGGCCTCGACCCGGGCCCTCAGCCGCTCGCTCCACCAATCGACGGCGCCGCGCTCGGCGTTGCCCAGCGACGGCCGCTCGGCCTCTAGCCAGGCCAGCATCACCTCGCCGTCGCGGGCCTCATTGGTGGCCCGGGCCAGGTCGCGCAGACGCCGCCGCTGCGTCTTGGGAATCGCCACGCCCGGATAGCCGCGGTAGGCCTTGAGCCAGGAACGCAGGCGGCGCAGCGCCACCCGAAAGTCGTGCAGCCCCTCGCTGTCCTCGGGGTCCTCGATGCGCGGCCAGGCCGACCGGGCCTGGGCCAGCAGGACCAGCCCCTGACGCCCGACCACGCGGTTCAGACGCTTGCGATGCAGCGGTTTGCTCATGACGACCTTCCCTCCGGTGGCGAGCGATACCCCCAGTATAGGCCGGCCTAAACCATTGATAGCATGAGGAGTCTTGCCCGAGCAGAAGACCTAGACCGCTTGGCCGCAGGCCACACCGGACGCCCAGGCCCACTGGAAATTGTAGCCGCCGAGCTGGCCGGTGACGTCCAGCACCTCGCCGATGAAGCGCAGCTGGGGCAGACCGTTGACCTCGAAGGTCTTCGACGACAGCGCCCGGGTGTCGACGCCGCCCATGGTGACCTCGGCGGTGCGCCAGCCCTCGGTGCCGGCGGGCTTGATCCGCCAGTCGTTGAGGCGTGAGGCCCAGGCCTCAAGGTCCGCATTGGAGCGTTCGGCCATGGGGCCGTCGCCGCCATGCCATTCGACCAGCGCCTGGGCCAGGCGCCGCGGCAGGCGCTCGCCGAGCCAGGTGGAGAGGCGCCGTTTCGGCGCCTCGCGCCGGGCGGCCGCCAGCCCCTCGAAGGCCGACTCCCCGGGCAGCAGATCGATGGCCAGCTCATCACCGGGATGCCAGTGGCTGGAGACCTGCAGCAGCGCTGGCCCGGACAGCCCGCGGTGGGTGAACAGCATCGGCTCGCGGTATTCGCCGTCGCGGCAGCGCGCCACCACCTCGGTGGAGAGCCCGGACAGCGCCGCGGTGCGTTCCTTCCAGGCCGAGGTCAGGGTGAAGGGCACCAGGGCGGCCCGGGTGTCGGTCACCCCGAGGCCGAACTGGCGGGCGATCTCGTAGCCGAAGCCGCTGGCGCCGAGGGTCGGGATCGACAGCCCGCCGGTGGCGACCACCACCGCCCCGGCCTCGATGCGCCCGGCGGAGGTGTCGAGCCGCATGCCCTCGCCCTGGCGCTCGAGTGACTCGACGGAGGTCTTGAGGCGGATCTCGACGCCCGCCCAGTCGCATTCGGTGAGCAGCACCGCCAGCAGGTCCTTGGCCGAGTCGGCACAGAACAGCTGCCCCGGCGCCTTCTCCACGTGCTCCAGGCCGTGGCGCTCGACCAGCTCGACGAAGTGCTCCGGCCGGTAGCGCTTGAGCGCCGAGATGCAGAAGTGGGGATTGCTGGAGAAAAAGTGGGCCGGGGCAGTATCGAGGTTGGTGAAGTTGCAGCGCCCGCCGCCGGACATCAGGATCTTCTTGCCGGCCTTGTTGGCATGATCGATGACCAGCACCGACCGTCCGGCATAGCCGGCGGTCAGCGCGCACATCAAGCCAGCGGCGCCAGCGCCGATAATCACCACGTCATACGTCATGCCACTACTCATCTCACTCCCCATGCCACCGGACCGCGCCCGGGGCGGACGCCCGCAAAAGGGCGACATGGTACCAGAGCCTGTCGGCGCGAGCCCGCCACGACGCGCCTCGCGCAACGGCGTGTTGTCGCAGGGAGAACGAGTTGCGAAAACATTGTGCAAAGCGCGTCGCGTTGACATCCTGGCGCCCGGCTTGAGGCATGCTGTCGCCATTCTTCGACGTTTTTCGTATCACCACTCGACCCTCTCCCCTGTCAGGGCCGACGCCTCTCTTTCGGACACTCGCTCATGAACCACGCATTCGCCACGCGCCGCGCCAGGCTCCACCGATCCGGGCCGGCCATGCCGAGCCTGCTGCTGCTCGCCCTCTGCTCGGCGCTGACGTTTCTGGCCCCGGCCGCCCTCGCCCAGCCCGCCGGCATGCCGCCGACGCCGGTGATCGGCGCCGAGGCCGGCCTGGAGGCCTGGTCGGACCCGCTGGAATCGCTCGGCACCCTGGCCGCCAACGAGAGTGTGACGCTGTCGTCCACGGTCACCGACACGGTGACGGCGATCAACTTCGAGGGCGGCGAGACGGTCAGCCGCGGCGACGTGCTGGTCGAGCTGTCCGACGCCGAGGAACGGGCGTCGCTGCGCGAGGCCCAGGCGCTGCGCGTCGAGCGCCAGAACGCCGTCGACCGCCTGGCCCAGCTGCAGGAACGCAACCTGGCCCCCCGGGCCGACATCGAAGACAGCCGCGCCCAGCTGCAGCAGGTGGATGCCACCCTCCAGGGGCTGCGCGCGCGACTCGACGACTATCGCATCACCGCGCCCTTCGACGGCGTGGTCGGCGTGCGCGGCCTCAGCGTGGGCGCACTGGTCTCGCCGGGCGACGAGCTGGCCACCCTGGACGACGTCTCGCGCATGAAGCTCGACTTCGAGGTGCCGGAGGTCCAGCTCAGCGCCCTGGCCGAGGGGCTGACGCTGAGCGCCACTACCGCCGCCTATCCGGAGCGCGTGTTCGAGGGCGAGATTGCCATCATCGACTCCCGGATCGATCCGGCCAGCCGCAGCGTCAGCGTGAGGGCCATGCTCGACAACGACGAGCGGCTGCTGCGACCCGGCATGCTGATGCGCGTCACCCTCGACCGCCGTCCGCGCCAGACACTGGTGATCCCTGAGTCCGCCGTGGTCCCCGAGGGGAGCCGTCAGTGGGTATGGGTGATCACCTCAACGGAAGACGGCAGCGTGGAGCGCCGCGAGATCGCCGTGGGCGCACGCCGACGCGGCGAGGTGGAGGTCATCGAGGGCCTGGCCCCCGGCGACCTGGTGGTCAGCCACGGCGCCGATCGCCTGCACGACGCTTCCAGCGTGGAGCTGATCGGTATCGCCGACGACACCACCAGCGTCAGCGACATCCTGCGCGCGACCCGCGACGGAGATGACGCCTGATGCGACTGTCCGACATCTCCGTCCAGCGACCGGTGCTGGCCATCGTCATGGCGGCGCTGATCGTCGCCTTCGGCCTGCTGGCCCTGACCCGCCTGCCGCTGCAGGAATACCCCACCATCGATCCGCCGATCGTCAGCATCAGCACCTCCTACCCCGGGGCCAACGCCGAGGTGGTGGAGACCCGCATCACCCAGGTGCTGGAGGAACGCGTCGCCGGCATCGCCGGCATCGAGGTGATCTCCTCCACCAGCAGCGACGGCAACTCCAGCATCACCATCGAGTTCGGCCTGAACACCGATGTGGATGCCGCCGCCAACGACGTGCGCGACCGCATCTCCGGCGCCGCCGACAATCTGCCCGAAGAAGCCGACCCGCTGGAGGTGCGCAAGGAGGACACCAGCTCCGAGATGGTGATGTGGCTGATGCTCTCCGGCGAGGGCTACACCACCGCCGAGTTGACCGACTACGCCGAGCGCTATCTGGTCGACGGTTTCTCGGTGCAGGAAGGCGTCTCCGGGGTGTACGTCGGCGGCGGCCGCGAATACGCCATGCGCGTGTGGCTGGACAACGACGCCCTCGCCGCCCGCGGGCTGGCGGTCAGCGACGTCGAGAGCGCCCTGCGCGAGGAAAACGTCGAGCTGCCCGGCGGCGCCGTGGAATCTGCCGACCGCCAGTTCATCGTGCGTCTGCCGCGCAGCTTCGCCAGCCCCGAGGACTTCCGCGAGCTGGTGCTCGACCGCGGCGACGGCGGCTATCTGGTGCGCCTGGCCGACGTCGCACGGGTCGAGCTAGGCACCGTCGAGGAGCGCTCGCTGTTCCGCGGCAACGGCCAGACGGTGGTCGGCCTGGGCATGATCAAGCAGTCCACCGCCAACGTCATGGCGCTCTCCGACGCGGTGCGCGCCGAGGCCGAGCGGGTCGGAGAGCGGCTGCCCGACGGCATGAGCCTGGCGGTCAACTACGACGCCTCCACCTTCGTCTCCGGCGCCATCCGCGAGGTGGTCAGCACGCTGCTGATCGCCATCGGCCTGGTGGTGGTGGTGATCTTCGTCTTCCTCGGCAACCTGCGCACCACCCTGGTGCCGGCGGTCACGGTGCCGGTGACGCTGATCGGCACCTTCGCCGCCCTGGCGGCCATGGGCTTCACCATCAACCTGCTGACCCTGCTGGCCCTGGTGCTGGCCATCGGCCTGGTGGTGGACGACGCCATCGTGGTACTCGAGAACATCCACCGGCGCATGCATCTCTACGGCGAGACGCCGCTGGTCGCCGCCTACCGCGGCGCGCGCCAGCTGGCCTTTGCGGTGATCGCCACCAGCCTGGTGCTGATCTCGGTGTTCGTGCCGCTGAGCTTCATTCAGGGCGACGTCGGCAAGCTGTTCACCGAGTTCGCGCTGACGCTCTCGGCGGCGGTGGCCATCTCGTCGCTGCTGGCCCTGACGCTGAGCCCGATGATGGCCTCCAAGATCCTCTCGCCGAGCCTGTACGAGGGCCGCCTCGCCCACTGGGTCGACGGCGGGCTGAACTGGGCCCAGGAGGTCTACCGACGCTGCCTGGAGGCGGTGCTCAGGCTGCGCTGGCTGGTGGTGGCAGGCTTCGTGGGACTGATCGCGGCCATCGCCTGGCTCTATCCCCAGCTGCCGGCGGAATACACCCCGCAGGAGGACCGCGGCAGCTTCTTCGTGCTGATCAATGGCCCGCCCGGCGCCACCTTCTCGTACATGGAGGACTACATGGACGAGGTGGAGGCCCGGCTATTGCCGCTGCGCGAGGACGGCGAGGTCGAGGACGTGATGGTCATGTCGCCCCGCGGGCGCGGGCGCACCGAGAACTTCAACTCCGGTTTCGCCATCGTCGGCCTCGCCGACTGGGACGAGCGCGGCCCGGCCGGCCCGGTGCTGAACGAGGTACGCCGGGACCTGGCCGGGCTCCCCGGCATCCGTGCGTTCCCGATCATGCCCCAGGGGTTCGGTGGCGGTAGCCAGCAGGGCCTGCAGTTCGTGCTCGGCGGCGGCAGCTACGAGCAGCTGGTGACCTGGCGCGACGCCCTGATGGATCACATCCGCCAGGACAACCCGGGGCTGCTCAACCTGGAGAGCGACTACGAGGAGAACCAGCCTCAGCTCAGCGTGAACATCGATTACAACCGCGCGGCCGACCTCGGTGTCACCGTCAGCGATATCGGCCGCACCCTGGAGACCCTGCTCGGCGGGCGGACCGTCACCCGCTTCACCGACCGCGGCGAGGAGTACGACGTCATCCTCGAGAGCGAGCGCGGGGCCACCCCGACGCCGGGCGCCCTGGAAAGCCTGCGGGTGCGCTCGGCGCGCACCGGCGAGCTGATACCGCTATCCAGCCTGGTCGAGATCGAGACCTACGCCGGGCCCAGCCAGCTCAATCGCTACAACCGGCTACGGGCGATCACGGTCCAGGCGGACCTGGCCGAGGGCTATTCCATGGGCGAGGCATTGGCCTACCTGGAAAATGCCGTGGACGAGGTGCTGCCGCCCGGCGTGCAGACCGACGTCAAGGGCGAGGCACGGGACTATCGCGAGTCCAGCGGCGCCACCACCTTCCTGCTGGTGCTCGGCACCCTGGTGGTGTTCCTGGTACTAGCCGCCCAGTTCGAGAGCTTCGTCCACCCGCTGGTGATCATGCTCACCGTGCCACTGGCCATCGGCGGCGCCCTGCTCGGGCTGTGGCTCACCGGTCAGTCGCTGAACATCTACAGCCAGGTGGGACTGGTGATGCTGGTGGGCCTGGCGGCCAAGAACGGCATCCTGATCGTGGAGTTCGCCAATCAGCTGCGCGACCAGGGCACGGCCTTCCGCGAGGCCCTGCTGCGCGCCGCCATGACCCGGCTGCGCCCCATCGTGATGACCTCGGCCACCACCATCGCCGGCTCGGTGCCGCTGATCCTCTCCAGCGGCGCCGGCGCCGAGACCCGTCTGGTGATCGGCACCGTGATCTTCACCGGCGTGGCCGCGGCGACCTTCTTCACCCTGTTCGTGGTACCGGTGGCCTACGACCTGCTGGCCCGGCGCACCGGCTCGCCCGGCGACGTGGCCCGCCGCCTGGAGCGGGAGATGGACGAGCTGCCGGCCCAGCACTGAGGCCGCGTCACCGCCGTCAGGAACGGGGCCCGGCGTCGCACGCGACGCCGGGCTTCGCTGCCTTTCGGCGCCGAGCCACGGCCTTTCGCCTCGCCAGCGACTATGCTCAGGGTAAGACACGACCATCCCAGCCAGAGCCAGGGAGGCCAGATCATGCTTGAACTCCTGCCCTCGGGGGCCGATCACGTGGTGGCGATGAAGGTCAGCGGCCGCGTCACCGCGCCGGACCTTCAGGTGGCCATCGATGCCATCGAGGCGACCAAGAAGACCCAGCCCCGTATCAGCCTCTACGCCGAGATCGACGAGATGCGCTGGATGACCTTCACCGCCTTCCTGCGCGACCTCGGCTACGGCCTGACCCAGATCGGCGATCTCAACCGCTACTATCGCGCCGCGGTGCTCAGCGACAGGCACTGGGTGCGCCACCTGACGCGGCTGGAGAATCATCTGTTCAAGTCGATGGAGATCCGCACCTTCACCCACCGCCACAAGCCCGACGCCCTGGAGTGGGTGGAGCATCTGCCCTCCCCGCCAGCCGGCCGCCGCACCGGGGCATAGCGCCGGCGACACGGCGTGCGGCTCACCCCCAAACGTGGTCCACGCCAAAAAATGCCCCCACGAGGGGGGCCAAGCAGGGAAAAGTGACGTCTCGATCACGTCGTAACAATGAGACTTGGCGGCTGCCCGCAGGGGGTACGGGTACCGCCGGGCGCTCACCGAGTCCCTGGCATGCACGGGCCGTCCATGGCCCGACCTGACCCGGGCCCTGGTGGCCGGGTGCACGCCATGACTCCATCATGACGCGCCTCCCGGCTTCCGGCCGCATGGCATCGACGCCGCCGGACGTAAGAAATCACTAACAGAAACGCGACGCTCCGAGGACGCCAGGGTCCGCCAGAACCCCGAGCGCCCACCGCCGCCAGGACAGCGCCGGGGCTTTTGCTTTAGGCTGGGGAGCGATCCGCGAGGCAACGACAGGGAACGTCATGTTCGAATGGTTAGCGCAGCACCGGGACGTGCTGGTCGTCTTCATCAACCTGGTCACGCTGGCCATCTGGCTGGTGTATGCGCAGCTGCTCTACTGGGGCTTTCGCCGACAGCGGCGCCCTAGGCTGTTGATCAACCGCGGCAAGAAACGCGACATCGATGCCCTGTGCATCATCAGCAACATGAGCGCCGAATCGATCTTCCTCGAGTACATCGTCGCCGACCTCGAGACCTCGCGGGGCACCATCACCGTAGACGTGACCGACCGCGAGCAGCAGTACAGCGAAGGTGACGAGACGCGGGGCAACACGACCACGCACGACGGGGCTCCCCCCGAGCGGCGCCACGACCCGAGTGCCGGGCGGCATGACACCCGACAGGGGCCGCTGGACTCGGGCGATTTCCTGCACATCGGCACCTTTTCCGGGCTGATCCACAGCATCGCCGAGCTGGAGGGCATCGAGATGGCCGGCCATCGCCCGGCGGATGATCTGGTGCTGCACAGCCTGACGATCCGACTCATCGGCATCTACGGGCCAGAGGACATGCCGGTCGGCGCCGAGCGGCGTTTCCGGCTCGAGGATCGCGGGGATCAGTGTGCCCTGACGCCGGCGAGCTGGGACACCAAGCGCCTCGCGTCCTGGCGACAACGACGTCGACTGCGGCGGCTGATCCAGCGGCTCAGCGCCCAGCGCACCGACCGACTGATCGGCCTCTCGGACCACGCTCGTTAAGCATCGCTTTCCCCGGCCGGCCATCACGAGCCTTCGGCGCGCCGCCGCTCGTCACGCTTGCTGGCATACATCGCCGCGTCCGCGCGGCGCATCAGCGACTCGAGGTCCTGGGTGCCGGAGGCATCGAAGCCGATCCCGATGCTGACGCCCACCCGGATCGCCGTGTCGTCCGAGAGCCGGACCGGCTGGCGGATCGCGGCATCCAGGCGCTGCTTCAGCGCCTCGACCTCCTCGAGGCCGCTCAGGTCCTCACACAGCACCAGGAACTCGTCGCCGCCGATGCGGGCGCAGTGGTCGTGCTGGCGTATCTGGTGGCGCAGCCGCCCGGCGATGACCTGGATGACGCTGTCGCCCGTGGCGTGGCCGAAGCGGTCGTTGATCGGCTTGAAGTCGTCGAGATCCAGCATCAGCACCGCCAACGGGCTGCCGTTCTTCTCGCGGCGCCCCCAGGCCGCCGCCGCGCGATCGGCCAGTCCGGTGCGGTTCAACAGCCCGGTCAGGGTGTCCTGGCGGGCCATCTCCTCGAGCTCCGCGGTGCGCTCGGCGACGCGCTTCTCGAGGATCGATTCCTGGGTCTTCAGCGATGCCTCCAGCTGCGCCTGGGCCTTCTCCTTCTGGCGCTTGAGCGTATTGAAGCGCGCCGCCAGCGCGAAGGACAGCAGCAGCATCTCCAGCGCCGATCCCGCCTGGATGCCGTACAGCGTGAAGGCGTTCGAGGGAATGATACCGAGATTGCGCAGGGCGAAGATCGACGCGCCCACCAGCAGGAAGGCCCAGGCCAGCACGAACAGCCTGGCGCCCGGCACGCGGCGGTAGGCACAGGTGACGGCACAGGCCAGCAGCGACAGGCAGGTCACCAGCCCGACCACGTCCATCAGCTGCAGGGCCCCGCGGCGCGGCAGAAGGCCGGCGCCGACCACGCCCGCCAGGCATGCCACCAGCAGCCAGCGCAGGGCCCGGTGCCAGCGCGGCGCGAAATGCCGGGTACGCAGGAACTGCTGGGCGAAGAGCGTGCCCAGCGCCGCCGAGAGCGTGAAGCCTAAGGTGACGAAGCGAACCGTCGCCTCGCCCAGCCCGCTCCACAGCAGCAATGGCCCGAGGCCGTTGGCGGTGATGACCGCCACGCAGAAGCTGCCGACGAACAGCGCATAGAGCAGGAACACGCGCTCCTGGAGCCCGACGAACAGCAGCAGGTTATAGGCGCCCAGCGCCACCAGCAGGCCGACGTAGGCGGAGAGCCAGAACATCTCCCGGTCGTTGGCGACCCGGAAGGCTTCGAGGCTCAGCAGCTCGACGCCGAGCGCCATGCTACCGGCGCTTTCCACTCTCGCCAGCAGCGTGGCGGTCTCGCCGGCCTCGAGATTCAGCGGAAAGGCGGGCAAGCGGTGCGCCACCGCCCGCCGCTCGGGCGGCACCACCAGCCCGCTCTGCCACACCTCCGCGATCGCGCCGCCCTGGACCCGATAGAGCGAGACGTGCTCCAGCAACGGATAGACGAAGCGCAGCACGGCCTCGCTCGCGCCATGCGCCCCGCCCGAGACCCGCAAGCGCAGCCACACCGGATGGCCGGTGTAGCCGATGCTCAGATCAGCCCTGGTCTCGACCGGCCGGAAGGCATCCTCCCGGCCGGCCAGCTCCTTTGCCTGCCACTGCCCTCCCGGATCGGCCAGCATGGCGACGCTCTCGATGCTCGGCGGCGGCCCCGACGACGCCATGGCGCCGGTGGAGAGCAAGAACAGCAGCACCATGGCCGCCAGCATCGGGCGCAGGCCGCACGACAGCAGGATATTCGGGAAGGAAACGCGCAGGATCATGCAGCATGAGCCTCGGAGGCGCCGGCAGGCCGGATACGGAAAGGCTACTCATGGAGGGGCCAAACAGGCAAACCGGAGGCTCAACGGCGGCACCGGACCTCCCTTAGCCAGTCAGCCGCCCCAGCCGTCATCGCGCAAGCGCGGTCAATCCCATCGCTCGTGCGCCTCTTCCCAGCGCTCTCTTTGACGCTCCCTGGCCTCCTCCCAGCGCTCACGTTCACGCTCACGACGCTCCTCCCGGCGTTCGTACGCCTCCTCGAGACGCTCCCGTTCCCACTCTCTCCTTCGCTCCCAGCGGTCATCGTCATCCCAGTCACGGTCTTCCCAGTCGCGATCACGGTGGTAGACATCGTCATCGATGATGATGGCCGGCACCGAGCTGATCCGGGCAGGCTGATAGCTGCATCCCACCAGGCTCGCCAGGGCAATGATGAACAGCAGCATATGAGGAAAACGCATGGTAACTCTCCCGGCGATGTGCGGCGGCAAGTGTCACCTGCAAGTTAACCGACATTGCCGGGATGCCCCTGTGGCAAAAAGGCAACAGCTGGAGGCAATATCGTGAAAGAACCCGTGGAGAGCCAGCCCTGCCTGCCACGGTGGCTAGAATGACCGTCGCTTCACTTCCCCACCGAGGACGTCATGATCGGAATCGCGAGGATTGGCGCCGCACTGGGGCTGCTGGGAACATTGGCCGGCTGCGTGGCGTACGCAGACGGATACGGTGGCTATGGAGGATACGAGGATCGACATCGCGGAGATGACTATCACCGGTACGGAACCCCTGTGCCCAGCGGCCACCAGCCACCGCCCGGTGAGTGCCGCATCTGGTATCCGGACCGGCCCGCCGGCCAGCAGCCACCGCCCGGCCCGTGCCATGAGCTTCGATATCAGGTACCCCCAGGGGCACGGTTGATCTCCGGGTAGTCGCTCCAGCTCGGCGAAGCCTGAAGCACGCCGAAGCTCGGTGTCACCCGGCCGCTCAGGGCGAAGCTGCCGGCCCCGATCATGCCTTCGCGCCCGCGGCAACCGCGCCCGCCGGCGTCGGGTTAGCCTCTTGGTATTCGGGTGTACGATCCGAGGACTCGGCCATCCGCCTACGTATCATTCACAGGATGAGCTGTTTCAGCGGCATCCAGAGCCCCATCCCCATCATGACCAGGTTCTCGGTCAAGGAGACGAAGCCCAGGGGCACGTTGCTGTTGCCGCCCACGCAGGCGCACTTGAGCTCCCGCTTGTCAATGTAGACGGCCTTGAAGACCGACACGGCCCCTACCGTGCCAATGAACAGCGCCAGTGGCGCCGCGAGCCAGATCAGGGCGCCTGCCAGCATCAGGATACCGGCCAGGGCCTCAGCGAAGGGGTAGACGTAGCCGTAAGGGACATGGCGCTGGGCGAGCAGGTCATAGTTGAGGAACATGGTGCTGAAGCTTTCGACATCCTGCAGCTTCTGGAGCCCCAGCAGCACCATGGCGGTGGCAACCGCATACTCGGGCATGCGTGGCGATACCAGAGTGCCACTGGCCGCCCAGCTCACCGCCAGGCCGATCAGCAAGGAAATCGCGAAGATGGCGATGACCGGCTGATAGGTGGTCTCCTTCTCGCCGGGCACGCTCATTCCCAGGTGGGCGCGAACCTCCTCATAGCCTCCTACGCGCTCCTCGCCGATGTAAACCTGGGGCGTGGTATCGACACCGGCCTGCTCCTTGAATTCCTCGATCGCGTCCCGCGAGGCGAGGGGGTGATCCTCGACCCGATAGCCCTTGCGCTTGAGCAGATCCACGGTCTTCAGGCCAAACGGACACAGGTGCTCGTCCGTCTTCATACGGTAGACACGGGCCGTCTTGTGCGGTGCGGAAGACGCCGATGAGACGCTGTTCATGGGCATTCACCTCCTTCAGTGCCTGACAGGCATTCGCGCGCGTGGCATTCATGGCCAGGCGCTTCGGCCATGGTTTCCATGAAACTTTTAGCCTAGAACCCTTGTGCGACCCAAAGGTCAAACCGCCTGCCTCGACTGGACCGCGTTGCCGAGCAGTTTCAGATCGGCCCAAGCATGACCTGTCATCCATGGAGGACGAACGGCGACATTGAACCTGAAAGTGTTCAGGAGATCCGGGGCGATTCCGGGACCGGGCATCGGAGCGACGCCGATGGGCAAAAGCGGGGGATGAGGAGGGACACAAACACAAAAAAGCCGCTGATGGCTCAGCGGCTTTTTTAGAATTCTTGGCGGAGGGGGAGGGATTCGAAACCTCCACTACCGCCCTTCCTCCATCTAACCATTTGATTTCCATAGGCACAACAGCAGGCTTTGGCCGCTTTCTGTTCCCAGGCTGTTCCCCGGACACTGGCGAGATCATGCGCGTGACGCGCGCGTGTGCGCCTGTCACGCGGGGTAATCTCAGAATCCGTGGGGGGCTCGGAAAAAGGTAACCGAGGTAATGCGCTGCCAAAATCTTAGCTAACCTACTGTATATAAAGAGGTTCGAACAATCGTTCAAAAGGTAACAAAAAGGTGATGCAAAGGTAATGCGTTACCTTTTTAAGAGGTCACAGAGAGAGAAATTCATACCCTTTAAAATCAGCAACTTGCAACCGCGTTACCTTTTACATTACCTCACGTTACCTTTCAGGGGTAACAAGAAAGCCACAAAGAATCAGTCGCTTACCCATTGATTCACTCCCATGTGACCGACGTTACCTTTTTCCGAGACCCCCTCACCTTCTCAGCAGCGGCAACCCTCACAGGACGCACTCCTCGGCCGCGAAATCTGCACAGATCCGCATAAACCGCCGCCTCCCTGAAACCCCTCCGAACCCGCTCAACGGCGCGGCCTGGCGCGCTGGTGCATGAGTGCATAAAAACCGGCACGTTTAGCGCGTAGGCGGGGCGGGGTGTCGACGGCGCGCCTAGAGCTTCGGTAAGCTCCATCCAAGGGATCTAATCTGACAACCCAAAAGAAAAGTCGCCCAACTGGACGACTCAGAGAGCTCAGAAATGCCGGTCAAAAAAAGGATGGCACCACATGCCAATTGAGATCCAGACAGCATTAATAGGATTATTAGGCTCAACAGTTGGTGCATTAATAGGCTCAGGAGTAATTGGATACCTCCTAAACATAAAAAAAGAAAAATCTGAAGCTGACAAAAAAACATACTTTTTCGTAAAGTCGATGGTCACTAACAACGACATGACTCATCTCAAAGAAGCTGACTTCTATGACGGCGTCCCAAAGAAAATCGTCGAGAATGTCTACGATATAAACTACTGGTCAGAAACCCCAGGATATTTCAAATTCCACAACAAAAAACTCAACCAGCAAATGGACAAGCTATTAGAAGCTGCCAAGAAATTCGCCGAAGAAGTTCCTAACAAGACATTGCCCGAAGGCCCTAGAGAAACTCAAATAATTACCACAATGACTGAAAGAGCTAGGAGCGACCACAGCTTAAGAGAAAGGCATAGACGAGAAAGTGATGAGCTAGTAGGTGTTGCAGAAGCCGTATACCTGGCTGTTAACAATCTTGACAACGATGCCATAAAAGAGCTGCGTATTTCTCCCGCTGAAATACAAAAAATTGCAGCAGCAGAAAAATAGCCGCCCGAGTGGGCGGCCTGCTGCTGGTGTCGGTTGTGGCTGGTGAGTGAGCGGACTAGCGCCGGGTCGGGTCGAGGCCGGTGCCCTCACCGCCGCTCAGCGAGTAGGGGTCGAACTGCACGATCTCCTCGCCGGCCCACTCGTTGATCTCCCGCATGGTGGCCTGGAGGGGCTCAAGCTCGTTCGCCACGAAGACCCGGGCGGCCTTCTCGACGTCGCCGAATCCGCCGGTGTTCTGGGGGATGATGCCCATCATCTGGGGCGGGATGCGGTGGCCGGCGAGCTGATCGTCCCGGGTGATGTTCTTGATGTTCCAGAAGTCGTCCTTGGCCGCCACCTCGCTCACCGGGATCACCTGTACCCCGTCCTTCTTGCCGTTGGGCGAGTAGAGGAAGAGGTTGCGGAAGTTGCCGGGGCCCTTCGAATCCTTGAGCGCCTGGCGCATGGCGTCGATGTCCTTCTGGTCGTGGGCCGGGTCGTTCACGTACATGATGAAGCCGGCGTGGCTGCCGTTGAGGTAGTAGCGCCGGCGGAACAGCGTGGCCGACTCGTTGAGCCAGGCCGACTGCAGGCTGCCGATGTAGTCCGGCACGCCGTAGATGCCCTGGTCGATGTCCGGCTCGAGCAGGTGCACCACCCTGCCCCGCGGCAGCTCGGTGCGCTCCAGATAGTTCGGGGCCCACCAGTAGCGATCATTGAGCCCGCGTCGCACGTACTTGGCGCCAAGGTGACGAAACGGCAGCCGACGGCCCAGCCGGCCCCGCACCTCCTCGAGGTAGCCGTTGCCGAACACCAGGTAGTCCAGGGCCAGCGCCGAGAACGCCCGGCGACCCAGCAGCGGGTGCGGCTTGAAGGTACGCAGCAGGATGTTCCGCTTCACCTGGAGCGCCGAGCCGTGGTGCGCCGTGGCCCGGTAGGACTTGGCCAGGATCTCCAGCGGCACCGGCGGCTCGTACCACTCATCCCCCGACAGATAGATCCCCTCGTAGAAGGCATCGCGCATGCTGGTGACCGGCTCTGGGTCGCCGAAGCTGAACGCCTGGGCCTGCGGCGACGTGGACAAAGCCGGCGATTCGGTTGACGGACTGCCGCCATCGATTGACGAGTAGGCCGGAACGCGGACGCGGGGTTTCTCGGTGGCGGTCATTCGTACATCTCCATGAGTGACTGGCCGGCCCCCTCGGCGGGGCCGTCGATCGGTTCGTGGCTGAGGGCGTGCATGGCGGCCCAGGCCAGGTCGGCGTGGCCGGTGGCCTGGCTGCGCCCGCTGGTGTAGGTGTACTGGCGCCCGGAGGCGGTGAGCTCGCGCTTGATGGCCATGAACGACTGCGCCATGTCGCTCCAGCCGGCATCGAACTCGAGGCGGCTCTTGCGCATGATCTGCTGGGCCTGCATGACCAGCCGGCCCTTCACCGCCGGGTCATAGCGGAAGCGGGTCAGCGTCGGGAACCACTTCTCGACATGCTCGGCCACCGCCTCGCCCAGGCCGCTGACGTCGATGCCGATGTGCTCGATGCGGTACTTGTCCTGGAACGAGCGGATGAACGCCGCCTGGGCCGCGTAGTCCTCGCCCTTGAGGCGATGGCGCTCCAGGATGCGGTGTTTCTCGTCAGCGGTGCGCGCCGGCAGCACCACCACCAGGCCCGCGCCGTCGCCGTCCTCGCCGGTGCCGGTTGGGTCGTAGCCGATCCACACCCCGCGGTCGCCCACCGGGCGCGGCGCATAGGGCCGGTAGTCGTCCCAGACCTCCCAGGCGTCGACCATGCACGGGTGCACCAGGGTCAGAGGGAAGGCCGACTGGCTGTCGTCGACGAACTGGCACATCAGCAGGTTCGCGTACTCGTCGGGGCTGTATTCCAGCTTGAGCTGCTCGAGGTCGAACAGGTCGCAGCCGCCGGCGATCGCATCCTCAACCGTGACGATCTGCCGCCAGTGGCCGTCCGGGCACAGCGCCCCGCCGGAAAGCGCCGCGTGGCTGACGTCGAACTCCTGCCGGTCGGCCTTCTTGCGCCGCTTGTTGAACATCTCGCCGCTCCAGAACGGGTAGGCCTCGTGGCCCAGGCTCGAGGGCGTCGAGAAGTACGTCTGGCGCCACTTCTTATGCATCGCCATGCCCGACGTGACCTTGCGGAACTCCTGGAAGCGGTGAATCCAGAAGTACTCATCCAGGTAGACGTCGCCGTGATAGCCCTGGGCCGTCTTCGCGTTGGTGCCCAGAAAGTGCAGCTCGGCGCCGTTGTCGAGCACGATCGGATCGCCCTTGAGGTCGACGTCACAGACCTCCTTCACGAACTGGACGATGTAGTTGCGGAAGATGTGGGCCTGCGCCTTGCTCGCCGAGAGGAAGATCTTGTTCCGGCCATGCTCGAAGGCGTCGACGATTGCCTCGCGGGCGAAGAAGAAGGTGGCGCCGATCTGCCGCGACTTGAGGATGTTGCGGATGCGGTGCTTCTGCCCGGCCTCGTACCAGTCCAGCTGGTACCGGAAGGAGGTCTCCAGGAACGCCGCCTTGAGCTGCTCGATCTGTGCCTCGTCTAGGGCGTTGCGGCGGGGCTTCTTCTTCTCGCCGGCGTTGCGCCGCTCGATGTTCGGGTTGAGGTCGCCCTCCTTGCCCGTCTCCTGGTACCGATGCACTCGGGCCAGCCGCTCGATCTGCCGGCCGAGCAGGTCGATCTCCTTGAAGTCGCGCCCCTCCTTGGCCTCCTTGCCGATCAGCTGCACCAGGCGCGCCTCGAGCGCCCCCTCAACGCGCTCGGTGGGCGTGGCTTCCTCCCAGCCGTCGCGCTCTTTCCAGCTGTGAAGGGTCGGTGCCTTGATGTCGAGGAACTCGGCGATACGCGCGACCCGCCAGCCCTGCCAGTAGAGATGGCGGGCCGCCAGGCGCGGCGATTCGAGGGTATCGGGGGCTGGTGTCGTCATGCGGCCAGCCTACCCGCGCGCCCGTGGGTGCGAAGGCGCGGCCATTTGTGGGAGAGGCGCGGCACAACCGCCGGTGATTGAGGCAATCACGCGGGGCGCGGAACCTGACGCCATCGCCCGACCGCAACCCAGCGAGGCCACCATGCCCAAGTTCCGCGTCGCCACCGAAGGCGCCACCACCGATGGCCGCACGATCACACGCCAGTGGATCGAGCAGATGGCCAAGAACTACGACCCCGCCAAGTACGGCGCCCGCGTGTGGATGGAGCACATGCGCGGCCTGTTCGCCGACGGTCCCTTCCCTGCCTTGGGCGACGTCACCGCCGTGGAATCTCGCGAGGTCGAGGAAGGCAAGCTTGGTCTGTTCGTGGAACTCGCCCCCACCGACAAGCTCAAGCAGATCAACGAGCAGCGCCAGAAGGTATACACCTCGATCGAGGTGGACCCGGAGTTCTCCGACACCGGCGAAGCCTATCTGGTCGGCCTGGCGGTCACCGACACCCCGGCCAGCCTCGGCACCGACATGCTGCAGTTCAGTGCCCATCAGGGCGACGCCTCGCCGCTCGCCGCCCGCAAGCAGACCCCGCACAACGTCTTCACCGCCGCCGTGGAGACCCAGCTGGACTTCACCGCGCCGACGCCGGAACCCGAGAAGGGCGCCGGCTTGCTCGACACCGTGAAGGCCCTGTTCAAGCGCCACGACGCCAAGACCGACCAAGGCTTCGCTGCCTTCCGTGCCGACCTCGAGCAGACCCTCGAGCTGTTCGTGCAGAAGCACCAGGCGCTGGCTGACGACATCAAAGGCCGCCCCGACGCCTCCGCCTTCAACGAGCTGAAGAGCGCCCACGAGGCCACCAAGCAACGCCTCGACGAGCTCTACACCAAGCTCGACCACACCCCCGACACCCCGGAACGTCCGCCCGCCCTGGGCGAACACGCCGGCGCTGAACTCACCGACTGCTGAGGACACCCGATCCCATGCGCAACGATACCCGCCTTGCCTTCAACAACTTCGCCGAGCGCGTCGCCCAGCTGTCGGGTGTGCCCAGCGCCGGCGAGTCCTTCGCCGTCGACCCCAGCGTCCAACAGACGCTGGAGACCAAGATGCAGGAGACCAGCGCCTTCCTGGCCAGCATCAACATCATCGGTGTCGACGAGCTCAAGGGCGAGAAGCTCGGCCTCGGCCTGTCCGGCCCGATCGCCGGGCGCACCGACACCACGGCCAACGACCGCACCCCGCGCGATCTGAGCACCCTGGACGCCAACGGCTACGAGTGCCGCTCCACCGAGTTCGACACCTACCTGCCCTGGAGCAAGCTGGACGCCTGGGCCAAGTTCCGCGACTTCCAGGCTCGGGTGCGCAACATGATCATCCGCCAGCAGGCACTGGACCGGATCATGATCGGCTTCAATGGCACCAGTGCCGCCGTCGCGACCGATCGCGGCACCAACCCGCTGCTCCAGGACGTCAACATCGGCTGGCTACAGCAGTACCGCGACAACGCCGCCGCCCGCGTCATGACCGGTGGCGCCACCGCCGGCGAGGTGCGCGTCGGCCCCGGCGGCGACTACGCCAACCTCGACGCTCTGGTCTACGACGTGGTCAACGAGATGATCGACCCCTGGCATCGCGAGTCCACCGACCTGCGCGCGATCACCGGCCGCGAGCTGCTTGCCGACAAGTACTTCCCGCTGCTCCAGGAGCACGCCGGCACGCCCACCGAGGCCCGCGCGCTGGACATGCTGATCAGCCAGAAGCGCATGGGCGGCCAGCAGGCGGCCCGGGTGCCCTTCATGCCCGCCGGCAGCCTGCTGATCACCCCGCCGGAGAACCTCTCCATCTACTGGCAGCGCGGCAGCCGCCGCCGCTACCTCAAGGACGAGCCCAAGCGTAAGCGCGTGGAGAACTACGAGTCATCCAACGACGCCTACGTGGTCGAGGACTTCGGCGCCGGTTGCCTGGTGGAAAACATCATCTTCGGCGACTGGAGCGTATAAGGAGAGCCAGATGCAGAGTCCCGCCCGCAAGCACTACCAGCGCGTCTCCGCCGCCCAGGCGGCGGGGACCGCCGATCCCGGCCGCCCCCAGACCGGCGAGCAGTACGAGCTGCACGCCGCCGCGCTGTGGGAGGCCCGGCGCACCCTCAAGGGCATCAAGTCCACCGAGCAGAAGGTCGCCAAGAAGCGCGAGCTTCTGCCGGAGTTCGACGCCTACGTCGCCGGCGTGCTCGAGGCCGGTACCGGCGCCCAGGACGACGTCGTGATGACCGTCATGATCTGGCGGCTCGACGTCGGCGATCTCGCCGGCGCGCTGGCCATCGCCGAGTACGCCCTGCGCCACGGCCTGGACGCCCCCGACCGCTTCGAGCGCGACACCCCAGCGATCGTCGCCGAGCAGCTCGCCGAGGAGGCCATCCGGCAGCTGGAGGCACCGCACGCCGATACCGACGAAGGCCGCGCCGCCGCCGCCAATGCCGCCGCCGAACTGGCCATGCACCTGAGCCGCGCCGAGGCTCTGACCCACGACGCCGACATGCACGACCCGGTGCGCGCGAAGCTGCACAAGGCGCTCGGCTACGCCCAGCGCGCCCGCGGCGGCCACGCCGCCGAGGCCCTGGAGCACCTGCGCCGCGCCCTGGCGCTGAACGACCGCGTCGGGGTGAAGAAGGACATCGAGAAGCTCGAACGCGAGCTCAAGAACGCCGGCCAGGGCACTGCCCAGAACAGCAGCGCCCAGGCCTGACACCGAGTCGCACGCCGACGCCAAGGGGGCACCGGGCGAGAGCGGGCCACGCCCGGCTCGACACCCGGTCCACCCCCTTCCTATTCCGACCTGAGCGAGAGCCGCCGCCATGTCCCTGATCGCCGCCGGTACCGGCACCGCCCCCGCCGACCCCGAGACGCTGGAGAACAACGGCTTCTGGCCGGCCATCACCCCGGCGGACTTCCGTGAGGCCACCCGGCTGGACGGCACCGTCACCGCGCCCCGGCTGGTCCAGGCGCTGCAGGTGGCCATGGCCGACATCAACCGCCAGCTCGCCGACTGGCAGGCCGAGCAGCAGGACGACAGCGCCGCCACTCTGGGCGACGTCACCGCTCCGGTCTGGGCGCTGCCCGATCACTACGCCCTGCTCTACCGCCGCGCCGTCTACGCCACCGCCCACGCCAGTCTGCTCGAGCGCTACCGCGACGTCTCCGCGACGAATGAGGGCGACGAGCGCGGCGAGGCCAAGGACGAGTCCGCCGATGACCTGCGGCGCGACGCTCGCTGGGCCGTGGCCGAGATCGAGGGCCGCGACCACACCACCGTGGAGCTGATCTGAGATGCCCGACGTGCGCGCCCACCAGGGCGAGACCCTCGACGCGCTCTGCCAACGGGTGCTCGGCCGCACCGCCGGTGTCACCGAGCATGCCCTCGCGCTAAATCCGGGCCTGGCCGACCTCGGCCCGGTGCTGCCCCACGGCACCCTCGTCACCCTGCCCGACGAACAGGCCGCCGAGCCGGCCGTCGCCGACACCATCCAGCTCTGGACCTAGAGGACCCCATGGCCCAATCCGACACCGTCTCGAACAGCCGATCGATCTTCGAGCGGCACCTGCAAACCGGCATCCAGCTGCTGCTGGTCGCCCTGCTCGGCTGGGCCGGTCTCAAACTCGTCACTTTGGGCGAGAACACCGCCGTGCTGCGCGAGCGGCTGACCTACCAGAGCGAGCAGCTCGCCAGCCTGCGCCGCGAGCTGCGCAACTGGAGCGACCTCTACTACCGCAAGGGTGACGCCGCTCGCGAGCTGGGCGACATCAAATCCGACATCGCGAGCCTCGAGGCCCGCGTCACTGACCTGGAGAACGGCTCATGATGCAACGCTCACCCGCCCTGGGCCACGGCGATACCGGCTATCACGTCGAGTCCCTGCAGCGCGCACTGGTCCAGGCCGGTCATGCCATCGAGGTGGATGGCTGGTTCGGCGACGAGACCGAGGCCGCGGTGCGCGCCGTCCAGCGCGAGCACGGCCTGGTGATCGACGGCCTGGCCGGGCCGAAGACTCGCGAGGCCCTCGGCGGCCGCCCCGATCCCCGCCGACTGCGCCAGATTGACCTAGTGCACGCCGCCGAGCGCCTAGGCGTCGAGCTCGCCGCGGTGATGGCGGTCAACGAGGTGGAGAGCCGCGGCAGCGGCCTCTATATTGGCGGGCCGCGCGGCGGGCAGCCGGTGATCCTGTTCGAGCGGCACATCATGCGCCGCCGGCTGATCCATCACGGCGTCGCCCCCATGCCCTATCAGCAGCGCCGGCCCGACCTGGTCAACGACAAGCCCGGCGGCTACGTCGGCGGTCCCCGAGAGCACGCCCGCCTTGAGGCCGCCGCCACGCTGGATGCGAGCGCCGCCACCGACCACGGCGCGATAGAAGCGGCCAGCTGGGGGCTGTTCCAGATTATGGGGATGCACTGGCAGCGCCTGGGCTACGACTCGGCCAACGCCTGGCGTGAGGCCATGGCCACCAGCGAGGGCGACCAGCTCGAGGCGTTCGTGCGCTTCATCGAAGCCGACCAGGGCCTGCTCGTCGCCCTGCGCCGCCACGACTGGCGCGAGTTCGCCCGCCGCTACAACGGCCCCGCCTTCGAGCGCAACGACTACGACACCAAGCTCGCCGCCGCCTACCGGCGGCACACCCGCCAGCTGGAGATCGCCGCATGAAGCTGATCCAGAGCATCCTCGGCACCGTCGCCGGCCCGGTGATGGAGATCATCGACCAGGCCATCACCGACAAGGACCAGGCCAACCGGCTCAAGGCCGAACTGCGCCGCCGCCTGATCGACCAGCAAGACGCCGCCCTCCAGGCGCGCATGAAGGTCATCCTGGCCGAGGCGACCGGCGAGTCCTGGCTCCAGCGCAACTGGCGCCCGCTGCTGATGACCGTGATCGTGGCCATCGTCGCCAACAACTATCTCCTAGCGCCCTACCTCGGCGCCATGTTCGGCGTCGGCCTTCAGCTCGAGCTGCCCGAGCAGCTCTGGAACCTGATGACCCTGGGCGTAGGCGGCTACATCGCCGGGCGCTCCGGCGAGAAGATCGCCGGCACCCTGCGCGGCCGCCGCGGGCGGCTGATGGATGAGGTCGACGCCCAATGAACAAGCTCCAGTCCCTGCGCGCCCACCTGCTGGACGCCGTGCCCGAGCTGAAGCGCGGCCCCGAGCGGCTGCTGACCTTCGTCCAGGATGGCAGCATCCGTTTCCACCGGGGCCAGCATCTCAGCCACGAGTACCGCATGGACGCCCAGCTGGTGGTCACCGACTACGGCGGCAGCCTCGACACCCTGATGATCCCGCTACTGCAGTGGCTGTCCCACTACGAGCCGGACCTCGATCCCGACGACGGCGTGCGCTTCGAGGCCGAGCTGCTCAGCAATCAGGCGTATGATCTGGCCATCACCGTGCGCCTGACCGAGCGCGTGGTCGCGCTGGTGGACTGTGACACCGGCACCATCACCAGCGAGCACCGTCTGCCGGGGTACCCGATCGAGGCCTGCCCGGCCACCAGCTGGAAGCTCTACGCCAAGGGGCCGGGAGAGGACGACCACGCACTCGAAAGCGAGTGGGAGTCGCCCTGATGGCCGACGACCTCCAGGCCCTTGAGGACTGGGTCACGCCCATGCTGGCCCAGCTCGACCGCAAGGCGCGGCGCACCCTGGCCCGCAAGGTCGCCCAGGACCTGCGCCGCGCCCAGCGCGAGCGCATCAAGGCCCAGCAGAACCCCGACGGCACGCCCTACGCGCCGCGCAAGCCGCAGCACCGCGCCCAGCAGGGCGCCATCCGCCGGCGCACCATGTTCACTAAGATCCGCACCGCCAAGTACCTCAAGGCCCGCGGCACCGCCGAGGGCGCCGAGGTCGGCTTCGTCGGCCGCGTCGCCCATATCGCCCGGGTGCACCAGAAGGGCCTGCGCGCCCGAGTCGATCGCGACGGCCCGCGGGTCAGCTATCCCGAGCGGCGCCTGCTCGGCCTCAGTGACGCCGATCACCAGCTGATCCAGGACTCGGTGCTGCGCCACCTCACCGCCGACTGAGCCGTTTTTGTGCCCCCGCCCTCGCACAATCGCCACCGCTAGAGCCCCGGGCCTCGCCGCGCAACCATCGCGGCATGAGCCAACACCCCCTGCAAAGCGCCGCCGAGCTGCTGCGCCTGATTCATAACCTGATTCGCCTCGGCACCATCGCCGAGGTAGATCACGGGGTCGTGGGCGAGCGTCCACCGCGCGTTCGCGTGAAGGCCGGCGAGCTGCTGACCGCCTGGCGGCCCTGGATCGAGTGCCGCGCCGGCACCACCCGCGACTGGAATCCGCCCAGCGTGGGCGAGCAGGCGGTGCTGTTTTCCCCCGGCGGCGATCCCGCCGGGGCCGTGGTGCTAGTCGGGCTGTTCTCCGACGCCCACCCCGCCCCGGCCGACCTGTCCGACCTCTGCCGCCGCCTGTTCCCGGACGGCGGCCTGTTCGAGTACGACCACGAGAACAGCATGCTACGCATCAAGCTGCCCGGCTCCATCGAGATCGAGGCCCCGGGCGGCACTTCCTGGAAGGGCAACATCGACCACCAGGGCGACATGGCCCGCGCCGGAAGCTACGCCCAGAACGGCGGCACGCTGACCCACAACGACGTGAACGTCGGCCACGACCACCCGCACACCGGCGTCGTGCCCGGCAGCGGCCAGAGCGGAGGCCCCGTCCAATGAACGGTATGAACGCCCCGGGAATGAATGCAGAGAACGGCCGCTCCCTGGAACGCCTCGAGCACATCCAGCAGAGCGTGCGCGACATCCTCACCACGCCGATCGGCACCCGCGTCATGCGCCGAGAGTACGGCAGCCTGTTGCCAGAGCTGATCGACCGGCCGCTCTCCGACGCCCTGCTGCTCCAGGCCTACGCCGCCACCGTGATGGCGCTGCTGCGCTGGGAGCCGCGCCTGCGCGTCGCCGCCGTGCATCGCAGCGTCAGCACCACCCAGCCCGGCCGGGCCACGCTCGAGATTCAGGGCCAGACCACTGACGGCCAGGCCATCAGCGTGGAGGCCCCGATCGCATGACCGGCACCATCGACCTGTCCCAGCTACCCGCGCCCGACGTCGTCGAGTCCCTCGACTACGAGACCATGCTCGCCGAGCGCAAGTCCGCGCTGCTCGATCGGGTCGGCGAGAGCCGGCGCGCCGAGGTCGAGACCACCCTCGAACTCGAGAGCGAGCCGCTGACCATCCTGCTGGAAGAGAACGCCTATCGGGAGCTGGTCTGGCGGCAGCGGGTCAACGAGGCCGCCCGCGCGGTGATGATCGCCCACGCCGCCGACGAGGATCTCGACCACCTCGTCGCCAACTTCGAGGTCGAGCGGCTGACGATCGACCCGGGCGACCCGGGCGCCACGCCGCCGGTGCCGCCCACCTATGAGAGCAACACCGACCTGCGCCTGCGCGCCCAGCGGGCGTTCGAGGGGCTCAGCGTCGCCGGCCCGCGCGCCGCCTACGAGTTCCACGCCCTCAGTGCCGACGGCCGCGTCGCCGACGCCACGGCCACCAGCCCGGCCCCGGCCGAGGCCCTGGTCACCCTGCTCAGCACCGAGGGCGACGGCACCGCCAGCCAGGAACTGATCGACGTCGTCGACGCCGCGCTCTCCGCCGAGACCGTGCGCCCGGTGGGCGACCGCCTCACCGTGCAGTCGGCGGAGATCATCGACTACAGCGTCGACGCCACCCTCTACGTCTACCCGGGCCCCGAGCAGGAGCCGATCCTCGCCGCGGCCCGGGCCGCGCTGACGTCCTATGTCACCGCCCAGCGCCGCATCGGCCGCGACATCCGCATCTCGGCCATCCATGCCGCCCTGCACGTCGAGGGTGTGCAGCGCGTCGAGCTGGCCGCGCCGGCCGCCGACGTCGTTCTGGACGACACCCAGGCCGCCCACTGCACCGGCACCACGGTGACGATCGGAGGCAGCGATGCCTGATAGCCGCACGCCCCTGTTGCCGCCCAACGCCTCGCCCCTTGAGCGCGCCGCCGCCGAGGCCCTGGCCGAGATCCAGCGCGTGCCGGTACCGCTGCGCGACCTGTGGCGGCCGGCGACCTGCCCGGCCCATCTGCTGCCCTACCTCGCCTGGGCCTTCAGCATCGACCGCTGGGACCCGTGCTGGAGCGAGGCCGCCAAGCGCGACGTCATCGCCTCGGCGTTCTACGTCCACCAGCGCAAGGGCACCATCTCGGCGCTGCGCCGCGTGGTCGAACCGCTGGGCTACCTGCTCGAGGTGGTGGAGTGGTGGGAGACGAGCCCGGAAGGCGTGCCCGGCACCTTCGCCCTGCGCATCGGCGTGCTAGACACCGGCATCACCGAGGCCATGTACACCGAGCTCGAGCGGCTGATCGACGACGCCAAGCCGGTCACCCGCCACGTCAGCGGCCTGGACCTCGCCGGCGAAAGCCGCGGCACCGCCTACGTGGCCACCGCCGCCTATGACGGCGACGTCACCTCAGTCATGCCCTTCGTCGCCGAGGAAACCGAGGTCGCCGGGCTCATGTACCTGGGCGCCGCCACCGACAGCACCGACACCGCCACCGTCTACCCGCTCTGATAGCGAGAGGAGCCCCATATGCCCCAGTTCTATACGCTGCTCACCGACACTGGCCAGGCCAAGCTCGCCAACGCCGTGGCCCTGGGCGGCACCATCGAGATTACCGAGCTGGCCGTCGGCGACGGCAGCGGCAGCCTGCCCACCCCGGACAGCAGCGCCGAGGCCCTGGTCAACGAGGTGCGCCGCGCGCCGATCAACGCCAGCCAGACCGACCCCGACAATCCCTCCTGGATCGTTGTCGAGCAGGTGCTCCCGCCCGACGTCGGCGGCTGGACGATCCGCGAGATCGGCATCTATGACGTCGACGGCGACCTGATCGGCATCGGCAATTACCCCGAGACCTACAAGCCGGTGCTCGCCGAGGGCAGCTCGCGCACACAGACCGTCAGGTTCGTGCTCGAGGTTAGCGATACCGCAGCGGTGACGCTCAAGGTAGACCCAAGCGTAGTGCTGGCGACGCGGGAGTACTCAGATGCTGGCGACAAGGCGATGCTAGCTGCGATCGAGCAGGCTATCGGTGGCGCTGGCTACCAGTTCGCCAACTTCGACGCCGAACGGATTTACACCACCGGCGAGGTGGTACGCGGCAGTGACGGCCAGTTCTACGAGTTCTACGACCGCGACCAGGCCGGCACCGTCCAGGGCGTCGACCCAACCGATGGCGCGAACCGCCCACATATCTGGATGGTGTGGGACGGCGTACGCCCCGGCACTGTCATCGAGTGGCGCTCGGAAGTATTGCCCGAGGGCTATATCGAAAACGACGGCTGGCAGGACGCACCGCGCCAGGACTACCGCCGTATCTTTGCGGCCTGGGGTACAACCCATGGTGCTGGGGACGGTAGTACAACGTTCGGCATCCCCCAGGATCGCGGCGAGTTCAAGCGAGGATTAGATCGTGGGCGTGGCGTTGATCCGGGCCGAGGGCTAGCTGAGCATCAAATGGATGCATTTCAGGCACACGATCACTTGCAAGGCGAACGCTGGGATGAGGGTAGTGGAAGCTCTTCGGAGGTAGATGCTGTGAGAGCACTATTTGAATATGGCATCTATCTCTCACAGCCTGCCCCACCAAACAAGGAAACCGCGATAGGGGGAGCAGCGGGCAACATCTCGAGCTCTGGATACGTACAAGGCTACACATCGATGTCAGGCAACTCTGAAACCCGCTCCCGCAACAACGCCGTCATTTATTTGACCAAGATCTGAGGAAGTCGCCGTGCGAATCTACGACATTAACCCCACCGACAGCATCGTTATAAATCCAAAGGGCCGAGAGGCGCCCCTCGATCCCATGCGCCGCGAGCCACGCATCCCCGCCGGTGCTACAAGCAGCGAGCCACCGGCCACCGGCAAGCGCGAGGCCGCCCGCTGGTCGGGACAAGCCTGGGAGATCGTGTCGGACTGGCGTGGCCATGTCTACTGGCTCGCCGATGGCAGTCGTCACGAGATCACCGAACTCGGCGTCGAACCACCGGCCGATGGCCTGGACGAGCAGCCTCCCGCTTCCCTCGACACTCTCGCCGCCCGCCAGCGCGCCGCGATCGCCGCCGCCCTAGCCGATGCTCTCGCCGCCGGCATGGCCTACACCATGCCCGACGGCACCGAGGAAACGGTGCAGATGCTAGCCGAGGATCGGCAGAACCTGCTCGGCCTAGCCATCGAGGCCCGCGACCTCAAGGCCGCCGACGAGACCGGCGCAGTCCAAGAGTTCCGTGGCCTCTCGAACACCCGCTACCCGATGACGCCAGACGAGACCATCGCCCTCACCGACGCGGCCTTGGGCCATTACAAGGTGCTCAAAGCCCGCAGCTGGGACCGCAAGGACGCCATCACCCAGGCGTTCAAGGCAGGTGACCGGGAAGGGATCGAAGCGGTGGTGTGGTAAAAGATCGCACCCTAGCTACCCTCATACCCAATCAACCCAAATTTGTAAGTAAGCAAGGCCAAGGCCTTGCTTCACAAGGCACTCTTGACCCACTCATCCATATATGAAGACGCCATCCTGCCGTACTTCATTGAGCCGACCTCATTCAGATGATGGCTATCAAAATAAATAAGCTCACCTCCACTTAAGGGAGCATCCTTAAAAAGATCAAGTGACGAAAAGTCTAAAAAATCAGCGTTATCATACTGACTAACCAAACGCTCTATTATTCCATTAGCAGAATCAAGTTCATTAACCACCCCCACATCCCTTGAAAGGCCCAGCCCATTGAAACGCCGCACGCGCTGTACATCTCCTTCCAACATCGGAACTTGAGACAACACCAGCAACGGCATATCAGAAGACTTCATCTCTTCAAAAAAATCCCGAAGGGCGCTCATAAATATTTCACTAGGAGTATGATAAACCCACATCCCTGCAAGAATAACCCCATCAACATGGCTAATCCGCTTTTTGATCTCCGCAATCTGCTCACGACAGGGCTCATGCGCAAAATCACTGATGCGTGCAACATCAAACCCTTCAATCGGAACACAGCTACTCGCGGTAACCACTTCAAAACGAACACCAATCTCCCTGCCTACAAAATTAGCGAAATAGTTTAGTTGTGCGGCATGACTATCCCCCATAAGCAAAATCGTTTTATCCGCATTACTCGCTCCACGAACACAGCTTTCCAGGACCTTACCATGGCAAATATCGTCTTTAGGTGCATAACGGGTATACTCTTTTGACAAAGGATCAATAATTTTTGAATTCAGCGATCCTGAAATACCTAAAGAAATCAAAACAAAGAGCACTAAGGTCGCATATCGTAGCAAATTGCCAAGTCTAAAATAACTAGTTCGGAAAGGCACCTCTACGAAGCGATATGAAAGGTAAGACAAGGTTAAGGTAAGCAGCAAAACCAAGGCTATCAATTCACCCGACAGTTGATAACTTTCAAAGAAGTATCTGAACGCTGCAAGAATCGGCCAATGCCATAGATAGAGCGAGTAGGACAAGGCTCCGACCCAGACCAATGAATCCCTAGAAAGAAATTCATTGCAGTTGCTATTGCGTGCAGCGATTATCATGGCCACACCAATGCAGGCCGGCAAAGCGAGAAGTCCAGGAAAGGGCATCTCCTCTGTGATTAACCCAAAGCTCCCCAGAACCATTGCCAAGCCTAAAAAGGCCGTCATATTACTTCTACCTCGCGACCAAGTCTCTCCCAGCCCACTCAGAGCAAGCAGACTACCCACTAGAAACTCAGGGATACGAGCACTCAGGGAAAAGTAGACAGCTTCGTTTTGGCCAGCGGCTAACTGAAAAGCCGAATATCCAAGGAGCAACACTGAAACAAAAAACAATACCCAGGGCAGAAATTCTCTTCTAACCACTACCAAAATCACCGGAAGAAGAAGATAAAACTGCATCTCAACTGCCAGAGACCAAGTATGAAGCAATGGGAGCTCGTACGATTCAGGAGAAAAATAACCCTCACTTCCTGAAAAATAGTTATTACTACTAAAATACAGCGCCGAACTAAGACTCTCTTTAAATCTTTGAAAATCGCTTGGAATCAGAAGAACAGCCATCACTACAGATGTGACAGCAAGTACTAGAACATACGCTGGTACAATCCGTCGCACACGTGCGACATAAAAGGAAACGAAGGAAAAGCGACGCTGCTCCCGCTTGTGGAGCACGATACTGGTAATTAGATAGCCTGAAATAACAAGAAAAACGTCAACACCAATGAATCCCCCTGGCAGCCAGCCGCTATCAACGTGAAAAACGATGACTGATAGCACGGCAAGTGCTCGCAGTCCCTGAATATCATTCCTTTGCGGTTTCTGCGAGACCATTATCGGTTTAGCTCCATTCGTATTCAGCGGTCGAGTTGACATTGATGATTTTCAGCCGCCGGGCATCTTACCTCAAAATTCTTTCACTCCCCAGTTATCAGCTTCTTGTCCAGACACCTAACGAATACCCCGCCACCCGGCGGGCGTTTTTGTGCCATCACCACCCCACAATCCCCACCGCTCGCCCCTCCTTCGCTCCCGCGCAAGCATGACCCGGACCGTCATGCTCACCTGTGCAGGAGCTCCCCATGCCCCAGGACTACCACCACGGCGTGCGCGTCGTGGAGATCAACGAAGGCACCCGGCCGATCCGCACCGTCGCCACGGCGGTGATCGGCCTGGTGGCCACCGCCCCCGATGCCGCGGCGGCCGTCGCCGCCTCGCTGCTCAAGGAATCCGCCGCCGCCGAGAGCGGCGTCACCTACACCGCGGCCACCGCCGGTACCACCGGCAACGCCATCCGCGTGCGCTATGTCGACCCGGGCAGCGCCTCGGCCACGCTGGCCGTCACCGTTAGCGGTCAGGACATCACCGTCACCCTCGCCACCGATACCGAGGGCGCGATCACCAGCACCGCGGCCGAGGTGGCCACCGCCGTGAACGGCGAGGCCAACGCCAGCGCCCTGGTCACCGCCGCCGAGGAAGGCGCCGGGACCGGCGTGGTCGCCGCGTCCGGCTTCGCCAACCTTACCGGCGGCGAGGATGAGCCGTTCCCGCTGAATACGCCGGTACTGATCACCGATCCGCTCGGTGCACAGGGCGACGCCGGCGACACCGGCACCCTGGCCCGCTCGCTGGACGCCATCGCCGACCAGGTGAAGACTCTGGTGGTCGTGGTGCGCGTGGCCGAGGGCGCCGACGACGCCGAGACCAAGACCAACGTCATCGGCGGCGTCGACGAGAACAGCAAGCGCCTTGGCGTGCAGGCCCTGCTGGCCGCCGAGGCCCGCCTGGGCGTGAAGCCGCGCATCCTCGGCGTACCGGAGCTGGACGACGCCGACGTCACCAGCGAGCTGATCGGTGTGGCCCAGAAGCTGCGGGCGTTCGTCTACGCCTCCGCCGGCGACAGCACCACCAAGGAAGAGGCGGCCATGTACCGCCAGAACTTCGGCGCCCGCGAAGTGATGGTGATCTGGCCCGACTGGACCGGCTGGGACACCGCCATCAGCGCCACCCGCCAGCTCTCCGCCGTGGCCCGGGCCCTGGGCCTGCGCGCCAAGGCCGACCAGACGATCGGCTGGCACAAGACGCTCTCCAACATGCCGGTCAACGGCGTCACCGGCATCAGTCAGGACGTGTTCTGGGACCTCCAGGACCCGAACACCGACGCCGGCTACCTCAACAGCCACGAGATCACCACCCTCATCAACCGCGGCGGCTTCCGTTTCTGGGGCTCGCGCACCTGCAGCGTCGATCCGCTGTTCGCCTTCGAGAACTACACACGCACCGCCCAGGTGATCGCCGACACCATCGCCGAGGCCCATCTCTGGGCCGTGGACAAGCCGATGCACCCCTCGCTGGTGAAGGACATCGTCGAGGGCATCAACGCCAAATTCCGCGAGTGGAAACGTCTGGGCTACCTCATCGACGGCGTGGCCTGGTTCGACGCCGAGATCAACACCCCCGAGGTGCTCAAGGCCGGCAAGCTTTACATCGACTACGACTACACGCCGGTGCCGCCGCTCGAGAACTTGATGCTCCAGCAGCGCATCACCGACCGCTACCTGGTCGAGTTCGCCGACCGCGTCGCCGCCGCCTGAGCCCGATAGGAGAACGAGATGGCACTCCCCAAGATCCTCAAGGACTTCAACCTGTTCGGCGACGGCAACGACTGGCAGGGACAGATCCAGTCCATCACGCCGCCCGAGCTCGCCCGCCGCATGGTCGAGTACGAGGGCGGCGGCATGGACGGCCCCATCGAGGTCGACATGGGCAACCAGCTCCAGGAGATGACCTGGACGCCCGGCGGCCTGATCGTCGACGGCCTGTTCGACACCTACGGCTCGCCGATCCACGACGCCGCCCAGCTGCGCTTCACCGGCAGCTACGAGAGCGACGAGACCGGCCAGGTCGTGCCCGTCGAGATCGTCGTGCGCGGCCGCCACAAGACCATCGGCATGGGCGAGGCCCAGAAGGGCGACAACTCCCCCGGCGAGGTCACCACCACGCTCAGCTACTACAAGCTCACCGTCGACGGCGAGGAGATCATCGAGATGGACAAGCCCGGCATGGTGTTCCGTGTCCGCGGCGAAGACCGCCTCGCCGATCGCCGCACCGCGCTGGGTCTCTAAAAACAGGCCTCTGATCACCATCCCCTCACCAATCACTACACCGCCGCCCTGCCGGGGCGGCCCAAGACACGCACCGGAGCCTGATCCATGACCGACAAGACCACCACCCCCGCCGAGCTGCCCAAGGTCGTCACCGAGACCGTCGAGCTCGACTCCCCCATCCAGCGCGGCAGCCAGACCGTCACCGAGTTGCAGATCCGCAAGCCCAAGAGCGGCGCCCTGCGCGGCGTGGCCCTCACCGACGTGCTGCAGATGCAGGTAGACGCCCTCACCAAGGTGCTGCCGCGCATCACCGAGCCGGCACTGGCCGAGGCCGAGATCCGCGACATGGACCCGGCCGACCTGGTCCAGTGCGGCGGCGTGGTGAGCGGTTTTTTGCTGCCGGCGAAGGCCAAGGCCGGCGAGCAGTAACCCTCCCCGAGCACGTCGACGACGCCATGGCGGACCTCGCCATGGTGTTCCACTGGGGCCCGGCCGAGATGGACCCCATGGAGCTCGAGGAACTGATGGATTGGCGCGAGCGGGCCCGCCGTCGCGCCGAGCCGCCCAAGAAGTCCCGCTGACCGTATCCAAGACAGGAAGGAACGCTGATGGCCCGCGACCTCAAGCTGCAAGTCGTCCTGGACGCCGTGGACCGGGCCACGCGGCCCCTCAAGCAGATCACCCAGGGCAGCGGCCGGACGGCCGAGGCCCTGAAAGCCAGCCGCGAGCAGCTCAAGACCCTGGAGCGCGCCCAGCGCGACCTGCGCGGCTTCCGCGACCTCAAGCGTCAGAGCGAGAGCAGCAGCCGCGCCCTCGAGGAGCAGCAGCAAGAGATCCGCGAGCTCTCCCGCCAGATGAACCACGCCGAGGGCGACACCAGGGCCCTGGGCCGCCAGCGCGACAAGGCCGTGCGCCAGGCCCAGCGCCTCAAGGAGCAGTACCAGCAGGAGCAACGCCAGCTGGACTACCTGCGCCGCAACATGACCCGCGTCGAGGGTGTGACCGGCAGCCACGCCGATCAGCAGCGCGAACTCACCCGGCGCATTCGCGAGGCCAACGGCCAGCTCGAGGCCCAGCAACGGCAGCTGCGCGAAACGGCGCAGCGGCAGCGCCAGGCCGCCGACGCCGCCAAGCGTTACCAGCGCGCCGCCGGCCGCGCCTCCAGCATCGCCGGCAACGGAGCAGCCGGTGCCGCCGCCGGTGGCGTGGCCCTCACCGCCATGACCCACCAGGCCTTCGGCAACCAGATGAGCGGCGCACGGCTGGCCGCGCAGTTCGGCGAAGGCGACCAGGAGGCGACGCGCTACCGCGACGTGATCACCGAGGTCTATCGCGGCGGCCGCGGCGAAGGGCTCGACCAGGTCACCCAGGCCGTCGGCGCCATCGGGGCGTCGTTCGGCTCGCTGGAAGACGTCTCGAACGAGACGCTGTCCTCGATCACCCGCCAGGCGCTCACGCTCTCCGATGTGTTCGGCATCGACATCACCGAGGCCGCGCAGACCGCCGACATCATGGTGCAGAACGGCCTGGCCGATAACGCCAGCGCCGCGTTCGACCTGATCGGCCGCAGCTTCCAGCAGGTGCCCGAGCAGATGCGCCAGGAGCTGCCCGAGATCCTCCACGAGTACAGCACCAACTTCCGCGCCCTCGGCTTCGACGGCCAGGAGGCCATGGGCCTGCTGGTGGCCGCCGCCGAGCAGGGCAAGTTCGCGCTCGACAAGACCGGCGACTCTCTTAAGGAGTTCACCATCCGCGGCTCGGACATGAGCAAGGCCAGCCGCGAGGCCTACGAGGCCGTCGGGCTGGACGCCCAGACCATGGCCGACGCCATCGCCAGCGGCGGCGACCAAGCGCGCCAGGCCATGCACACCACCGCCCGGGCCATCCTCGACATCGAGGACCCGGCGCGGCGCGCCAACACCGCCATCGCGCTGTTCGGCACGCCCATCGAAGATCTCTCCGTCGACCAGATCCCGAAGTTCCTCCAGGCGCTGACCGGCGCCCAGGGCGGGCTGGGCGACGTGACCGGCGCAGTCGACGACATGGCCACCACCCTGGACGACAACGCCGGCAAGGCATTGCAGCGCGTGCAGCGGGTCCTCGCCGGCGAGTTCATGGGCGTGCTGGATCAGGTCGACGACGACATCATCGCCATCGCCCGCGCGGTGACCGGCTGGATCGACGCGAACCCCGAGCTGGCCCGCACCCTGGTCAAGGTCTCCGCCGGCCTGGCCGCCCTGGTCGCCGTGGGCGGCGGCTTCATGGTGCTGCTCGGTTCGGTGCTCGGCCCCATCGCCCTGGTCAACTACGTCCTGACCCTGCTGTCGCTCAACCCAGTGAGCCTGACCATCATGGGCATCGTCGCCGCCGTGGCCGCGCTGGCCGTCGGGGCCACGCTCATCTACCGCAACTGGGATGGCATCAGCGCCTGGTTCGGCGAACGATGGGCCGACATCAAGGCCGCCTTCGCGGGTGGCATCGGCAGCGTCATGCGGCTGCTGCTGGACTGGTCGCCCATCGGGCTGATCTGGCGCGGCGTCACCGCCGGCCTCGAGGCCCTGGGCGTCGAGATCCCGGAGAAGTTCGGCTCACTCGGCAGCGCGATGATCGACGGCATGATCGACGGCCTCACCGGCAAGCTCGGCGAGCTGCGCGACCGGGTCACCGGCATGGCCGGCAACGTGCGCGACTGGTTCGCCAACAAGCTCGACATCAACTCCCCCTCACGCGTGTTCGCCCAGCTCGGCGGCCACACCGTCGACGGCCTGAATGCCGGCCTCGATGCCCAGCGCGACGAGCCCGCCCGCCGCGTGGGCGAGATCGCCCGGCGCGTGCGCCAGGCCGGCGCCGGCCTGGCCATCGGCACCGCCAGCCTGCCCGCCGTGGCCGACGTGCCCATCGACAACCGCCCGCCGCTCCAGGCCGCCGGGGGTGGTGGCGACGTGCACATCACCATCGAGGGCGGCATCAACGTCCATGCCGCCCCGGGAATGGACGAGCAGGCGCTGGCCCGGATGGTCGATGCTCGGGTCCGCCGGGCCCTGGAAGACGCCAGCCGCGAGGCCGCCGCCCGTCGGCGCTCGTCCTTCTACGACATCGACTGAACCCCTCGCCCACCAGGAGCCCTGCCCATGATGATGACGTTCGGCATGTTCGTGTTCGGCCTGAGCACCGCCGCTTACCAGGAGTTGCAGCGCCAGACCGCCTGGCGGCACCAGAGCCAGGGCCGCATCGGCCGGCGGCCGGCCCGCCAGTTCCTTGGCCCGGGCGAGGACACCATTACCCTCACCGGCACCCTGCTGCCACAGTTCACCGGCGGCCAGCAGAACCTCGATCAGCTGCGCCAGATGGCCAACCAGGGCGCCGCCTGGCCGCTGATCGAAGGCTCGGGCACCTACTACGGCCTCTACGTCATCGTCTCGCTCAACGAGCGGAAGTCCGACTTCTTCCGCGACGGCGCCGCCCAGCAGATCGAGTTCGACCTCAAGCTCGAGCGCATCGACGAGGACGACAGCGCGCAGCTGGCCAGCACCGCTGCCATGCGCGCCCTGGCCACCGGACTGAACGGGGCCCTGGCATGAACCTGCTCAGAGAGCCGGGCCGCGCCGCCCTCACGCCGGACTACCGCCTCACCCTGATGGGCCAGCGCATCAGCCCCCAGGTCGGCGCCCGCCTGCAGCGCCTGCGCCTCACCGATCGACGCGGCCTCGAGGCCGACCAGCTCGACCTCACCCTGGAGGACCACGACGGCCGCCTCGCCCTGCCGCCTCGCGGCGCCGAGCTCCACCTGGCCATGGGCTGGCGGGGCCAGCCGCTGGTGGACCGCGGCACCTACATCGTCGACGAGGTTGAGCATTCCGGCGCGCCGGACATGATCACCATCCGCGCCCGCTCGGCCGACATGCGCCAGGGCCTGCCCGGCAAGCGCACCCAGAGCTGGGACGCCATCACCCTAGGCGAGATCATCACCACCATCGCCGGCCGCCACAGCCTGGAGCCGAAGACCGGTCAGCACCTCCAGGGTATCTACCTTGAGCACATCGACCAGACCGAGGAATCGGACCTTCACTTCCTTACCCGCCTGGCCGAGCGCTTCGATGCCATCGCCACCGTGAAGGCCGGGCGGCTGCTGTTCATCCCCGAGGGCACCGGCACCACCGCCGGCGGCACCGAGATCCCGCCGATCCGCCTGACCCGCCAGGCCGGCGACCAGCACCGCTACAGTGTCACCGACCGCGACGCCTACACCGGCGTCGTCGCCCAGTGGCACGACCCGGCCAACGCCGAGCCCCGCGAAGTCGTCACCGGCAGCGACGACGAGCCCAAGCGCCTGCGCCCTACCTACGCCAGCGAGAACGACGCCCTCGCCGCGGCCCAGAGCGAATGGCAGCGCCTGAAGCGCGGCGGCGCCTCGTTCACGCTTGACCTCGCCGAAGGGCGCCCCGAGCTCTATCCCGAAACCCCGGTCACCCTCAGCGGCTGGAAGCGCGAGATCGACGCCACCGCCTGGCTGATTACCGAGATCAGCCACGAGCTCAGCGACCGCGCGCTGACCAGCTCGGTGGAGATGGAGGTGAGGGAAACCCAATAGCATGGGGTGGCGTGCGATGATGTTGGGATGCTTAACTATCAGAATGAAGTATTCATAAGGGAGTGAAGCAATGCAGGAAAGGACTTCGTATTTCAATGACAGGGGAATAGCCGAAGGGTATTGCAGGATATGTGGTAGCTATGGAGAACTTACAAGAGATCACGTTCCACCAAAAGCACTCATGACAGCCGGGAAAAGCTTTTACTGCTCGTTGTTTGAAGGCACGATGCACAAAGAAATAAAAAGGAAGCCAGGGCTTTCAGGCATTTACTTCAAGACCCTGTGTAAAGAATGCAATGGGAAAACACTAGGAGGGATAGACGACGTCTACAAAGACATAAAAAGAAGAATCAACGACTCGTACAAATTCATCAACAGGGGTGGAGAAATAATAGAAAAACAAAGAATACCCTGTGACTCAAGTAAGTTCCTAAGAGCCACCATTGGGCACCTACTGGCTATCTCCAACCAAGAAAGCTGCAAGAACCCGCTTGAAGAAACCAACTACTTCACGCCATTGCGGGAATTTGTATTAGGAGAAAGGGAAGATCTAAGCGACCATGAGGTTAAAATATGGCCTTTCAGAACTAGAAAGACCGTTATAGTACAAACTATCGCATCAACTACAACCATGGAGAAGCTAAGCCAAGGCGGAGAAATATACAGCTCTATAAAAGTATTCCCATTCGGACTTTCCATTAAGCTGAAAGATACCTCCTTGGGAATCTTGGAATTCGGCGACACCATTAAGCCTGGAATGGATTATATAGTTTTCAGCCCTTGGCTGGAGGCCCATAAAAACTACCCTGAAGGCATTTTCCGAGATGACCAGATGGTATTGGCCAACAACGAGACAGGGGTTCACGGAACGGTTGAGGCATAAGACGCCGCTCTCACGAAAGGAGGAGCCCCGGCCCTGAGCCGGGGCGCGTCATGTCATAGGCAGGGATTACTCCGCGCCAACCCTCGCCCGCTTCACCACCAAACCCCGCAGATCCGGTGGCTGCTGAACAGCCGCTGCTCGCCGTCCAGTTCCACGTGTCAACGCCAATGAAGGTTGTCCGCTTTTCATCAGCGGGCTGTCCACGCCGGCGTCTTCGCTCACCTCCACCAGTTAGCAGCTCGGGCGGAAGCGCGGCGGCACCTCATTCACGCTCGACCTCGCCGAAGGCCGCCCTGAGCTCTATACCGAGACGACGGTCACGCTGAACGGCCGGGTGCGCAAAATCGTCGCCACCGCCTGGCTGTCCACCAAGGTCAGCCACGACCTCAACGACCGCGCGCTGACGGCCAGGTGAAGATGAAGACATACAAAAAACAGTTAGTTAAAAACCACGTACAAAAAAGGCATGGCAATATAAAAAAAGAAAGATTAAAGCCAAAGAAAAGCCCCAAGAAAACCTGGGACTTAACTGAAGAAAATATTCAAATCACACTTCTTGCTCTTCAGGGTAAGGCTCTCCCTCCAAAGCACTCCAACCCTCCCTCTGCGGCGTATTACGTCGAAAGCAGATAGAGCTACCCTCAGTTTTAACGACCTTTGCACCACGATGCTGAAATGCACGCACGACAGAATTCCTGGGATGCTTTTCATCTTCTTTTGAAGCACTTATTACAGCTGAGAAGCGCTCCTCACCTTTAGACGGAGCGGGAAAAATTATGTCACCCAAGAGATCATCAAGTATTTCACTGGAAACATTTCTTCGGGAACCATGGTGAGGAACTTGAACTTTATCAAGGCCAGGCAAAGTAAGACCCGCCACACCCTGTGCATTGTCAATCGCTTCCCGCAAAGACTCAACACCGGCATCACCGGTCAGCAAAATCTTTTCACCAGCAAGCTCGGCATATTGAACAACACTCATTTCATTTTCATTACTCGTGGGCTCTGATGAAAACTGCTCTTCCCCCCACTTGGCCTTCACATATTTCACCATAGACTTTATGGCAGCAATCAACCCACCCTGGGCCTCATCCAAAGCTTTCTGGCCCTCATGCTCTTCAGGTGTCTTTTCTGAAGTCACAACAAGATCCAGATAACGATTCTTGGATGGAGCAAGAACTTTGAACTCACCTACTGAAGTCCCCAGAAAAGGCTCGCAAATAGGCACCCCTTTTTCTAAAGCCATCTCCTCCAGCTTGGTAATATTAGGATACTTTTCTTTAAGCCTTTTCGTCAGGCCTTCTACTGTGCTAAACCGTTTGAAACGAGGTAATAGCTCTTCCGCATACTCCCATGGACGAAGCATCCACAAGCGCCCAACCTCAAACTCCTCTAAAATCTGTCTAACTCCCCCGGCGTGATCGCCATCGGGGTGAGTAACTACAACATGATCAATTACATCCTTGTTGCCATAATATTTCCTGATATGTTTAGCAACATCCTCCCCAGTAGTCTGGAAACCAGCATCTACAACATGCACAACCTCATTCCCAACACCATCCCCATATCTTAAAGTGATCGCATCACCACTTTTCTTAGATGACACGGGAAGAAAATCAACTTCATAATAAGCAGTCATCACACCCCTCCAACAAGGAATCTCAAAATTGAGCAAGTACGTTTCTCACCAGCTTTTCAGCATTATTCCTTGCAGCCAAAGCAAAAAGCTGCCATGCAACTATTGTTGCAGCTCCATACAAAGCAACTGGCTCTAAACCTACACCGTCATACACTCCCCAAGCACAGAGTAAAACCCCAACACTCAGGACCAAACATGCTCCATCTCTAAAAAACAGATAACTTTTATTAGCCTCCTTAACTGAAGCATCATTTTTCACTTGCTTGTAAAGCGAGTACCACGTGGAATTCTGGTCTTTTGGAGACTTGGGGAACTCGCCTACTTCTCCGAACAGAGAACTAACATCCACCCTTGGATCATCATGTACGTGCTCAGAAAACGCTCTATGACCAGGCAGGCGGTCCTGCAACCTAAAAAACACCGCAACCTCTTTTAAGTTATTTTTAAAAACAGAATTCAGCAGCGCAATTGAAATTGCGACAACCCCAGCAAATGGAGCATACACCGTTGGCTGCAAGGCCACATCGCCCCAAGAAGTCAAAGTAAAATCTCCAGAAGAGAAATATGAATAAACCGCATAATGACCAACAAAAACCAAGAAAAGAAGCGGCCGATTCTGAGCCTTTAACGACACCATCTCTTATTCCTTTTGTCGCAAAAAATTTAAAAAATAACGTCCGAACTGCCACAAATTTTACAGAATGCGAACCTCACGAAAGCACCTCAGAGCCCTCTCAAAAAGCCGCACTTCTTTTTAAATTAATCACCACGCCCCGGCAATCAGGCTGCCGAGCAAAGAACGACTCCTTCGGCCCCGACGTGCGCATCAGCCGAAAGCGCCCGCCGACCCTGTGGCTGCGGCAAAGGCGCAGACTGTCCTCGCCCTGCACCACCACCAGGTCGCCGTGCTGCACCGGGCGGGCCTCGTCGATCACCAGCACGTCGCCCTCGATGATCTCGCCGTCGACGCCGGCGTCCTCACCCACTTCCACGAGGTAACAGCTCGGCGGCAGCCGCCGAGCATTCAGCTCCTCGAGCACGGGATGGTCATGGCCCGGCAGCACCGGGCCGATATAGGTCAGGCGCATAGGCTCAATCGAAGCTGAATTCGCTGCGGTTGTTGCCGGCGGACACTTCCATGTCCACACAGCTCTCTAGCAGGCTGTAGCTGCCCGGTCCGGTAACGCTGGCCACGTCGCGACAATGGTTCTGGATGTTAGCCGGCAGGCTCGACCACTGGCCCTTAAGCCCGTTATAGGCGGTCTGTTCCATGTCGATGCAGCTGTTGTAAAGCATGTTGCTGGAGTCGCCGCTGATGCTGGCCACCTGCTCGCAGTGGGCCTCCACATCGAAACGCGGCATCTCGGCGGCGCTGGCTGCCAGGGGGAGCAAAGCAATGAGTACCGTCATCAGAAACCGCATGTCACATCTCCTCCAGAACGGTCACAACCTGGTCGGCGGTCTCCTGAGAAACGCCGCGATTCAGCTGTGCGACGATATGGCCACTTTCGGATGCGTAACGGTGGGGACCAGCAAGATTTGCCAGGCCATCAAAGTAGCCCTTTACCTCGCTGCATTCGGCGGGATCGTTGCAGATGAAGAACTGGCCACCCTTCGGAGCCACTTCCTCGAGCACGATGGTGACGTGGTGCTGGTATTCGCCTGGCACCATGCTGCTATCGCTGGGGTCTTCGTCGATCACCTCGACGATACCGAGATCGGCACCTTGCAGCGCCTGGACAAGTCCTTCCTGGGTCACCGGCTCGTCTGAGCTCGAGCACCCGGCCAGTGCTGCCATGGTGAGAGCGGACAGTGCACGCTTCATCCCTACGCCTCCTTGCGTCTGCGTTGTAGCGCCCTTTTCGGGCTTTCTTATCGAGCGCGGCAGCCACCTGCCGCGCTTATAGCTTCCCGTCTTTGCAGGAATGCCGTTTTACAGTTACGAGATCCGCCCGATGCGCACCTCGCAGCGCCCCAGTATCTCCACCTCGCGCATACGCTCGGGCGGGATCATCTCGGGCTGGTAATGCTCGTTATCGCTGATCAAGTAGAGTGCACCACCTGCCAGCCGCTGCACCCGCTTGATGCGCCGCTCGCCGCTGATCAGCAGCAGAAACACCCCTTCCTGGCGCGGGTCGGTGTTGCCCAGATCGACCAGCGTCCAGTCACCATCTTCCAGGGTGCCTTCCATCGAATCACCGCGGACCTGCACGCCGGCCACCCGGCCCGGGGAAAGCCCCAGCGCCGAGAGCTGCTCCGGCGGGAAGTACAGCGTGGTCTTGATCGGCTCGGCCTCGAGGCTGCGGCCGGCACCGGCAGCGGCCTCGATGTCGTACATGGCCACCGGCACCGCGTCGTCGCTCGGCGTCGGGCTACCCAACCCGATCGGCGTTCCGTCCGCGACGCGGAAGGCAGCCGACGACTGCCCCGAAGATGAATCCGAACGAATGCCTTCGATTACATACCTCACGTCTACCCCCGCCGATGCCACTGACGACAGGTAGTCCGCTTTAGGACTGCGTTTATCGCTCTCATAGAGCATCTGGGTGTTTTTCGTGATGCTGGCGATATCCCCGAGCTCGGTCTGCGAAAGACCTAGCCGGGTCCGCTCTTCACGCAAACGCATCCCAATAGAATCCATTAGATTTCACTTTTCCATTGACAATGGAATCATTTGATTCCATTCTTCCAAACGTAGTCTTAGACAACCTTAGAGAAGCCTACCCGATGAGCCATGACGACAACAGTCCTCGCCCCGTGGTGTCCCGCTCTCCCCGCGGCTGCACCGCCCACGTGATGACCCAGATCACCCCGCAGGAACGCCAGAAGCTGGAGGACATCGCCGAGCTGGAGATGCGCTCGCTGTCCAGCACTACTCGGATGCTGCTGATCCAGGGCATCGAGCAGTACGACGCCGAAACCGAACAGGCGTCTCGTTCCTGACCCATTCCCGTCCTGTTCTGCCGCATAAGGAATTCCGCCATGTACCAGGACCCAAAGCGCATTCGCTCCAAGGCCACCGTCTACCTCGATCAGTACGAGCAGGACGTGATCACTGCGCTGGCCAACTACCTGGGCGTCCCGAAGGCCGAGGTGATGCGCCAGATGATGATGAAGGAGGCCCAGGAGGTACTGGGCATCGACCTCGCCACGCTCACCGACACTGTCGCCGCTAGCGCGGGCTGAAACCAGCACCACATCCACCGTGCATTCGAGGTTCCCCATGCCGGAACAACCCATGGAGCTCGACCCGCAGATGACGGCCGTGCTCGACGCCACCCGCGAGCAGCAGGGCCTGGAAACCCGACAGCAGGCCGCCGAGTGGCTGCTGCGCCGGCGCATCCGCCGAGGCGCCCAGGGGCTCACCGGCCGCGGTCGAGCGCTCTACGAAGTGAAAGGAGAAAACCGGTGAGGATCACCTGCCCGCATTGCCGAGAGAGCGTCGCCACGCGCTCCAGTGTCCGTCCCAACGCGGCTCTCTACTGGGCCTACGCCCAGTGTGTGAATCCCGAATGCGGCTGGGGCGGAAAAATCCAGATCGAGTTCGTCACCACCCGGGCCCCCAGCCAGAACCCGCAGCCGGACGTGCAGATTCCGGCCGACCCGGAACTTCGCCGCCTGCTGCGCGAGCAGCTGCTGGCCGGCAGCTACTGATTCCACGATAAGGAGATCGCCATGAACAACGTGACATCCATCGCCCAGCACCAGGACCCGCACAACATCGCCGCCGCGCGGCTGTTCCGCGACCGCTGGGAGAATCGGGCCAACGCCCTGGCCAACTGCATCGAGCACCTGGTCGTCGACCACGAGATGACCGAGGAAAACGCCGAGCTGGTGGCCATTCAGGCCTACGCCGATCTGGAAGCCACCAACCAGACCGCCCGCATCGACATCGATGCCTGCACCTCGCATGTGGTGGTGCTGCGCACCGAGGGCGGCCGCCCGGTGGTGTTCACCGTCACCGACCTGATGCGCGTGCTCGAGCAGGCCCGCCAGGACGATCGCGCCGTGGTCGTCGATCGCGATCGGCGCCGCCCCGTCGTCCTCGAGCACTGACCCGGCGCCCGTCGCCCCGCAACACCCTCCCCGTTCACGAGTAAAAGGAGGCCCAGCGTGAATCCATCGCTGCGCCAGGACATTCTTGCGCGCTTGCAGCGCGACTACCGCGCCGAGGAACGCGGCCCGTACCTGCAGAAGGTACTGTGCCCGGACTGCGGCAAGCGCGAGGCCTACATCGCCGCCGAAGCGCCGTGGATGCTCAAGTGCGGGCGGGAGAACAACTGCGGCAGCCAGGTGCACGTGAAGTCGCTGTTCCCGGAGCTGTTCTCCAGCTGGACGGAACGCTACGACGTGCCCGAGCAGCGCGCCGAAAGCGAGACGCCGGTGGCCGATGGCTATCTGCGCGACGGCCGCGGCTTCGACCTGGAACGTATCCGCGGCTGGTACACCCAGGAGAGCTACTGGAAACCCGGCATCGGCGGCACCGCCACGGTGCGCTTCGCCCTGCCCGGTGGCGCCTACTGGGAGCGGCTGCTCGACAGGCCCGAGCGCTTCGGCAAGCAGAAGGCGAACTTCGTCGGTGGCTACAAGGGCTACTGGTGGCAGCCAAAGGCGCTGACCACGACCGATCTCGCCACCGGTGACGAGGTGTGGATCGTCGAGGGCATCTTCGACGCCATCGCCCACTACCACCACGGCAAGGCCGCCGTTTCGGCGATGAGCTGCGCCAACTACCCCGAGCACGCCCTCAAGGCACTGGCCGATGCCGCCCACGCCGAAGGCGTCGCCCGCCCCACCCTGGTGTGGGCGCTGGACAGCAACCGCGCCGGCCAGAATGCCATCCTCAAGCACGTGAAGCGCGCCCGCGCCGAGGGCTGGGAGTGCCGAGCCGCGCAGATCCCCTGCGGCGGCCGGCACGACTGGAACGACGCCCACCAACGCGGCGAGCTGACCGACGAGCACTACGCCACCTACCGCTATCACGGCGATCTGCTGCTGGCCCCGTCGGCCATGGCCAAGGCGCTGATCCTCTACAAGCGCACCGAGCGCCGCGAGTGCTGGTTCGAGTACAAGCGCCAGATCTGGTGGTGGAAGCTCGACGTGGACGCCTTCGACCGCGCGGTGCGCGCTGAGGGTGCCGATGGCGACGACCAGCAGAGCCTGGACCCGGCCCAGCGCGACGCCGCCCTGGAACAGGCCGGCAGCGTGAAGCGCATCTGCACCTGCTTCCCCTCGGCCCTCTACTACCAGGCCAACGCCGTTACCGACGAGAGCTGGTACTACTACCGCATCGAGTTCCCTGACGGCCGGGCGCCGGTGAAGAACACCTTCAGCGGCGGCCAACTGGCCAGTGCCAGCGAGTACAAGAAGCGCCTGCTCGGCGTGGCGCCGGGCGCGGTATGGACCGGCACGAGCCAGCAGCTCGACACCCTGCTTCAGGACCAGATCGGCAACATCAAGACGGTCGAGACGATCGACTACATCGGCTACAGCAAGGAGCACGGGGCCTATGTGTTCGGCGACCTCGCCGTGGCCGGCGGCAAGGTGGTGCCGATCAACGCCGAGGACTACTTCAAGCTCAGCCCGACCAAGCACCTCAAGACGCTGAGCCAGTCGGTCACCCTGCACCTGAACCCCGACCGCGAGGCCTACCGCACCGACTGGACCCGCCAGCTACTCGGCGCCTTCGGCGCCAAGGGCGTGGTGGCCACCGCCTACTGGCTGGGCAGCCTGCTGGCCGAGCAGATCCGCGGAGCCATGGGCAGCTTCCCGTTCCTGGAGGTCGTCGGCGAGGCCGGCGCGGGCAAGTCCACGCTCATCGAGTTCCTGTGGAAGCTGGTCGGCCGGCGCGACTACGAAGGCTTCGACCCCAGCAAGGCCACCATGCCGGCGCGCTCCCGCAACTTCGCCCAGGTGGCCAACCTGCCGGTGGTGCTGATCGAGTCCGACCGCGACCAGGGCGATGGCGCCAAGCAGAAGCAGTTCGACTGGGATGAGCTCAAGACCGCCTTCAACGGCCGCTCGATCCGCGCCCGGGGCGTGAAGAACGGCGGCAACGACACCTACGAGCCGCCCTTCCGCGGCAGCATCGTGATCAGCCAGAACGCCGCCGTGCAGGCCGGCGAGGCGATCCAGACCCGCATCTGCCACCTGCACTTCACCCGCGAAGGCCAGACCCGCCAGACCAAGGAACTGGCCGAGGCCCTGGAGAAGGCCGAGCTCGAGCATGTCAGCCAGTTCGCCCTGGACGTGGCCAAGCGCGAGGCCGAGCTGCTCGAACTGATCACCCAGCGCGCCCGCACCTACGCCGAGCGCCTCGCCGAAGACCCCGACATCAAGGTGCTGCGCATCGCCAAGTGCCACGGCCAGCTGATGGCCCTGGTGGAGTGCCTCGGTCCCGAGGGGCTGGGCCTGTTCGACGCCCAGACGATCGACATGGCCTGCGGCCACGTGCGGGAGATGGGCCGCGAGCGTCAGCAGTCCATCAATGCCGATCACCCGCTGGTCGCCGAGTTCTGGGAGGCCGTCGAGTACCTCGAGGGGCTCTCCGAGGAGCCGCTGCTCAACCACTACGGCAAGAACAGCGACCTGGTGGCCATCAACCTCAAGGACTTCGAGCGCCGCTGCGCCGACTACAAGCTGCGCATCCCCGAGGTACGCGAGCTTAAGCGCTACCTCAAGTCCAGCAAGACCCGAAAGTTCGTCGACGCCAACCGCACCGTCCGCAGCCAGATCCGCCTGGGCAATGCCAGCGTGAAGTGCTGGGTGTTCCAGGCCTGACCAGAGAGGAGATCGCCATGCGCCACCGCACCTACACCCTCGACCAGGCCGCCCCGCTGCTCAACCTGGGACGCAACACCCTGGCCCGCCGGCTGCGCGAGGCCGGTGTACTGGGCGACGACAACCTGCCGGCCGGTCGCTACCGGGGCAACACCTGCCTGGTGCTGGTGGCCACCGGTACCTACTGGCACCCCATCTGCGGCTGGACCCACTACGGACGCACCGAACTCACCGATGCCGGCCTCGACCACGTGGCCGACCGGCTCGGCATCACCATCGACCACCTGCCTGCGCACCACGCCCGCCGGGCAGCAGCAACCCACCACGCAAGGAGCGCCTCATGACCATGCCCAACCTCACCCAGCGCCTGAGCGAGCGAAATCGCCAGACACTGGAAGCCATGCACGCCGCCGAGGCGGATGCCGAACGGCGCCTCGCCCAGATCGAGAAGCTCGGCCCGGCGGCCCTGAACCGCCTGGCCCAGGTCGCCCAGGGCGACAGTGGCCAAAGCCACCACTGCCGCCGCCTGCTGCTGGCCGTCTACAACGGCCCCGAGTGGCCGCTCGAGCTCACGCGGCTTCGCGTGATTGACCGCGACCTGCAGGACGCTGCCCTGGTCGTAATCGAGTGGGCCACCTACTCCGGCCGAGAGCTTCACGAGTACCTGGACGACGGCGACCGCCTGATGCAGCGCTTCTGGCTGCTCGAAACCCACAAGGAAAAGGACTGAACAATGGCTGATAGTGCCGACGTAGCTGCCGAGATCATGGAACGCCGCCAGGAAGCGGCCCTGGCCAACCGCCCCGCCCTGCATGCGGTCGCCGACGCCGAGGAATGCGACGACTGCGGCTATGAAATCCCTGCCGCCCGCCGCCGGGCCGCGCCCTGGGCCACCACCTGCATCGAGTGCCAGGGGATCAGAGAGCGCAGGGGCCGCCATGTCCGATAAGCCAACCAAAGGCGGGCCGCTGGCCCGCCAAGCCGCCATGCTGTGCAGAGATGAGTGTTTCCGGCTCTACCTGGATCGCCGCCGGCGCCACAAGTTCGCCCTCACCGAGAGCCAGCTACCCGACGGCACTCACGATGAGCAGGACGCCCGGGACTGGCTGTGCGCCGCCTGTGGCATCCATAGCCGCGCAGAGCTGGATCACGATCGACAGGCTGCCGACACCTTCCAGAGCATCCACCGGCGCTATGGCCGCTGGCGAGTACAGAGAAACGTTGCCACTCTGAAATCTCGGCACTAGGCAGAAACGATAGTGCCGCGCCCTGTCAGCTACCGAGCAGCGGGGGAAAAGCAATCTGAAATGAGGTGAGCAGACATGTGGGGAAAAATCGAAGGTCAGCGCTTACGCCTAGCCAAGATGTGCATTGCAGACTATTGCCTAGCATTGCGAGAAGAATCAGGAAACGTTGATATTCCATACGTTGTTTCCCGAATAAACAATGAGTTCCGCCTGGTTCCTGAGTCAGAAATGCCCTCTCTGATAAACGATATCGGCTATTTTTTTCACTGCCTCGATAACCAGCAGGTAGAAGCGCTAGATCGCGGTGGTTACTGGAAGTGGAGGGCAGTGTCAGCTCTTGAAGCCAAAGCCGAGCTGGAGAGGAACCTCAACCAATTACGAACATAGCTAGAAATATTTCTCAGCCCACTGTAATAATCAGGCTGATGATAGAAGCAACCTCACACCATAGTGGATCATGATAGCCATGGAGGGCAGCATGCACCGCGATCCATACAAGGTTTCCCCGGACAGCGCGCTCGCTCACCCATCAGTGCGACCTGTTTTCGAGCGGCTTCTCGGGGCACCCATCCAGGCAGAAGAAAGCGAGATGAAATCCGTCTCGTCCACGAATGTCCGGCAGGAAGATAGCGTCGCCGCCCTAGCCGCCGAGATGTGTCAGGGCGACGCCTTCCCTCTTTACCTCGATGAGCGACAACGCCGGAAATTCGGCAAGTCTGAGAAGGAATGCCCGGATGGAACCCATGACGGCCTGCAGGCACGCGATTGGCTCTGTCAGGCATGTGGCGTTCGCACCTGGTCAGAGCTGGACACAAACCCACAAGCCGCCGAGATCTTCCTGCAGATCTACAACCGCTTCTCTCGCTGGCAAGCCCGGCACCAAGACTAGGACTAGCCACACCGCCCCCTCTGGGCGGCTCAATTCGTTTCCATAAATAACGGTATAAGAAAGAAATCCACCGTGCTTCCGCCCCTGCCAAGTAGTCTAAGATTGCCTTAGACTGTATAAGATTACAGTATCAAGGAGGCACATCATGGCAGACGGCGTCGAGGTACGCGGCAACACCGTGCGCGTCTACTTCCGGTGGCAGGGGGATCTCTGCCGCGAGCCGCTCCCGGGCACGGCGACGGAGCGCAACATCGAGCACGCCCGGCGGCTGGCGACCATCATCAACTACGAGATCGAGGCCGGCACCTTCGACTACGCCCGACACTTCCCGGAATCGAAGCGCCTCCACGAGAGCCGGTTCGGCTACTACCTGGACCTGTGGCTAGCCATCAAGGAGAACGAGCTCGCCTACTCCAGCTTTCGAGGCATCAAGTCGAAGGCCGAAACGCACGTGCGCCCGCGTTGGGGCAATGAACAGGCCGATGCGATTGACCACATCGAGCTCCAGGACTGGATCCAAAAAGACCTGGCGAAGCACCTGTCGAACAAGACGATCAAGGAGATCGTCAGCATCATGCGGCAGACCTTCCGGCTCTACGCCACACGCAACAAGAAGGCCTTCGATCCAACGCTGGGCATCACCATCCGCCTGCCCGACGACGAGGATCCCGACCCGTTCAGCCGCAGCGAGATCGACAAGATCCTGACCACGCCGACGAAGCGCGTCCAGGAGCTCAACCTGATCCAGTTCGCGCTCTACGACGGCCCCAGGATCTCCGAAGCCCAGGCCCTGGCGTGGGAAGACGTGCTCGATGTCGAGAAAGGCATCATTCGGTACCGGCGGGCGGTGGTGCGCGGACGATTCAAGGTGACGAAGACCAAGCGATCGACGCGCGTCCACCACCTGCTAAAACCGGCGCGGGAAGCGCTCCAGGAGCAGTACGCGCTGACCGGCAAACTACCGGCGCAGCCCTACGAGATCGTCGATCGTGACAACCGCACCGTGCGCAAGGAGAAGCTGCGGCTGGTGTTCCTGAATTCCCAGAGCGGCAAGCCCTTCTACGAGAACGCGATCCGGCAACGCTTCTGGAAGACCCACCTGGAGAAGGCGGGGGTGAGATACCGCAGCCCGAACCAGTGCCGGCACACCTTCATCAGCCAGATGCTGTCGCTGGGCGTGGTGCCGCTGCACTGGATCTCGAACCACGTCGGCCACTCCACCATCAACATGATCCAGCGCCGCTACGGCAAATGGATCAAGTCCGACGGCCAGGACGTGCCCAGCATGATCGAGAAGCTGCTCGAGCTCTGACCATTCCCAGGATTGTTCCCAAAACCCTTCCCAACGGCCAGAAACGAAAAAGGGGAATCAACATAAGATGTTGATTCCCCTTTAAAATTCGGTGGCGGAGGGGGAGGGATTCGAACCCTCGAAGCCTTTCGACTTACACACTTTCCAGGCGTGCTCCTTCGACCACTCGGACACCCCTCCGCATTTTGGCTCTCGAACCGTTTGGCTTGCTGCCTTTGCCTCGAGAACGGGGCGTATATTATCCACTTAAGTCCGTGTACGCAAGTGGTTTTTTCGATTTCTTGCAGATCGGGCCCGGTGGCTCAGCCTGCCGGGCGCACGGCGTAGTCGCCGCGGGCCTCGAGGCACAGGGTCTCGCCGCAGTACAGGCGCTGCACCAGGGCGATGCGCCCCCTGCCCCGCTCCGCCAGACGCTCCTCGAGGCGCGCCGGGCCGTCATCGCTCTCCGGCGTGCAGACCAGCCTATAGTCGCCGGTCACCGGCGCCAGGAAGCGCTGACTGGCCTCGGCCACCACCACGTCGCGCTCAACACCGTGACGCCGCAGCCAGAGCGTGGCCCAGCACCAGCCGAGCAGCGTGGTCTGGGCGGTCAGGGCACCGCCGAAGCCGGTGCCCTTGTCGTTGAGGCTCGGGGCGATGGCGAGCCGCCATTCCAGCGCCTCGCCGTCGCGCCGCATGGCCTCGATACCGAGATGCTCGACCATCGGGATGGCTTCGCGCAGCCAGGCCAGGAAGGCCGCCGGATCGTCTTCCCCGCCCGCCGACGGCAGCGGCAGGCGCGGATGGGGAACGCCGAGCTCGCGCATGCTCAGCTCCAGCGCTCGACGAAGGCGTCGAGGTCGTGCTCGGGCACCGGGCGGTGGCGGCCGCCGATCTGCCCCAGATAGAGGAAGCCGACCAGCTCGTCCTGCCCGGCCAGGCCGAGCCCTTCGCGCACGGTGGCGTCGAAGGCGTACTTGCCGGTGCGCCACATGGCGCCCAGGCACTGGGCGTGCGCGGCCAGCAGCAGGCCGTGGGCGGCGCAGCCGGCGGAGATCACCTGCTCGACCCGCGGCACCTTGGGCTCGTCCGGGGTGACCCTGGCGACCACGGCGATGATCATCGGTGCGCGCCTGGGCTTCTTGCGCGCGCCCTCGAGCACGGCCTCCGGGGCATCGGGGTTCTCGACCCGCTCGGCCTCGGCGAACAGCTCGCCGAGGCGGTCGAGCCCGTCGCCCGAGAACTCGATGAAGCGCCAGGGCCGGAGCTCCTTGTGGTCCGGAGCACGCAGCGCGGCCCGGTACATCGCCTCGAGCTGTTCCGCGTTGGGGGCCGGGGCCATCAGCTTGCCCATGGAGCTGCGTTGTTGCAGCAGCGTCATCGCATCCATCGGTGTCTCCTTGCCGAGGTCAGACGAGAAAGGTTCTCGATACTCTATCAAGCCGCTCGATGGCTGTCGTGCCGAGTCTGGTGGCGGAAAAGCCCTACTGTCTCGCCAGACGAAGCGGCGTCGGCGGCTGCTCCCCGGGGGTGCCGCGCCAGGGGCTGATGTCGAGGCCGCCGCGGCGCACGTAGCGCGCCAGCACCAGCAGCCGCTCAGGCTTCGCCCGTTCCATCAGGTCCATGAAGATGTGCTCGACGCAGTGCTCATGGAAGTCCTGATGCTGGCGATAGCCGATCAGGTAGCGCAGCAGGCCGTCGCGATCGAGGCGCGGCCCGCGGTAGCGGATCATCACGCTGCCCCAGTCGGGCTGGCCGGTGACCGGGCAGTTGGACTTGAGCAGGTGCGAATGCAGCGTTTCCTCGACGATCTCGTCGCCGGTGGCCAGATGCTCGGCGCTGGGCGTGTAGTCCTCGACCTCGATGTCACGCTCGTCGATGCACTCCCCCGGCAGGCGGCGCGGGGCGAGCGCCGCGTCGTCGACGCCGAACAGCTCCACGGCCACCGGCGCGCCGGCCGCGGCGGAGAGGTCGCGCTCCATGATCGCCCGGGCCTCGTCCTGCGAGGCCAGGCGGGTCTGGTTGAAGCTGTTGAGGTAGAGCTTCCACGACTTGGACTCGATCAGCCGCGGCGACTCGGCCGGCAGCCGGAAGCGCGCCACGGCGACGATGGGCTTGCCGCGGGCATTGAGCCAGGAGACCTCGAAGGCGTGCCATTCGTCCTCGCCGACGAACGGCAGCGCGCCCTCCTCGATGCCCAGCGGCGCGCGGTTGGCGGCGCGGGCAATCGGGTACAGCAGCCCGGCGTCGTAGTGCTCCGGGTAGGCGGACTCGCGGCCCAGCGGGGCCTCTGCGAGCGTCTCGGGTCGTTGGTGTGCCATGGTCAACTCCTGATGCCCTTGCCGTTGTTGAGCATCCACAGGGCGATGCCGAACAGTACCACGATGAAGCCGAGGATGGCGGTCAGGGCCCAGCCCACGGGGATGTCGGAGACGCCCAGGAAGCCGTATCGGAAGACGTTGACCATGTAGAGGATCGGGTTGAGCATCGAGGCGCCCTGCCAGAAGGCCGGCAGCAGCGAGATCGAGTAGAACACCCCGCCCAGGTAGGTCAGCGGCGTCAGCACGAAGGTCGGCACGATGGAGATGTCGTCGAACTTCTTGCCCAGCAGCGCGTTGATGAAGCCGCCGATGGCGAACAGCGCCGCGGTCAGCACCACCACCACGATGGTCAACAGCGGATGGGCCACGTCGATGCGGGTGAAGAACAGCGACACGAAGGTGACGATGACGCCCACGCCCAGGCCGCGCGCCATGCCGCCCAGCACGAAGCCGGCGAGGATGACCCAGTTGGGCATCGGCGAGACCATCATCTCCTCGACGCTGCGCTGGAACTTGTTGGAGAAGAAGCTCGAGGCGACGTTGGAGTAGCTGTTGGTGATCACCGCCATCATGATCAGGCCGGGCACGATGAAGTCCATGTAGCTGTAGCCATCCATGGCCCCAATGCGCGATCCGATCAGGTTGCCGAAGATGATGAAGTACATGGTCATGGTGATCGACGGCGGCAGCAGCGTCTGCGGCCAGATCCGGGTGAAGCGGCGGATCTCCTTGGACACCAGCGTCCAGAGGGCAATGGCGATCTGGGTGGCGTTCATGAACGGGCCTCCTGGTCGGATTTAGCGGATTTCTGCCCCTCTTCCACCATGGAGACGAACATTTCCTCGAGTCGGTTAGCGCGGTTGCGCATCGAGACCACTTCGATGCCCTGCTGACCCAGGGCGTCGAAGACGTCGTTCAGGCGCTGGCCGCGATGGACCATCACCGCCAGCTGGGCGTCGTCGGACTTGCGCACGTCGAAGCCGTCGATGGCGGGCGCTTCCTCGAGCGGATGCGCCAGGTCGAGCAGGAAGGTCTCGGTGTCCAGCTCGGCGAGCAGGTCGCGCACGCTGGTGTCACGGATGATCTCGCCGTGGTTGATAATGCCCACGCGCCGGCACAGGCTTTCGGCCTCTTCCAGGTAGTGGGTGGTGAGAATGATGGTGGTGCCTTCCTTCTCGTTGATGCGACGCATGTACTCCCACATGCTGCGGCGCAGTTCGATGTCGACCCCGGCGGTCGGCTCGTCGAGGATCAGCAGCTTGGGGCGGTGCATCAGGGCGCGGGCGATCATCAGCCGGCGCTTCATGCCGCCGGAGAGCATGCGGGCGCTGCCGTTGCGCTTGTCCCACAGCCCCAGATCGCGCAGTAGCTCCTCGGCACGCGGCAGGGCCTCGCGGCGCGACATGCCGTAGTAGCCGGCCTGGGCCAGCACGATGTCGATGACCTTCTCGAACTGGTTGAAGTTGAATTCCTGGGGCACCACGCCGAGATGATACTTCGCCTTGGCGAAGTCCTTGTCGATGTCGATGCCGAAGATCGAGACCTTGCCGGCCGTCTTCTGCACCAGCGAACAGACCACCCCGAGGGTGGTGGACTTGCCCGCACCGTTGGGGCCCAGCAGGGCGTAGAAGTCGCCCTGCTCGACATCGAGGTCGATGCCCTTGAGGGCTTGGAAGCCATTGCCGTAGACCTTGGTCAGGCCACGAATGGACAGCGCCGGTTCGGCCATGAGCAGTCCTGTGTACTTGGGTGAATGTCGTCGAAGGCCCACTATCATGGGGACGATTCCGCCAAATTCAATCGCGGGCGAACGAGTCGGGTGGCTTTGCAGGAAGCATGCGCTTGCGGCATGGCGAGGAAAGACCCCAGGGGCACAATCACGACATCCCGGACAGGCGCATCAGGCCGGACCGGTGATCAGAGAAGTGCTTAAGACAATCTGGAGCGGGAATCGATATCGACCGGGCTGGCGCTCCAGCTCAGGACGTGAGCCTTGGCCTGACCGGTGGAAAGAAATCTTCGAATGGAGCGGAAACGAGATTCGATTGGACCGGCACACCGGATCGTGATCCGAGCCTTGGCCAAATGATATTCCCTAGAGACCTACTGGAGCGGGAAACGAGATCGACCGGGCTGGCGTTCCAGCTCGTGACGCGAGCCTTAGCCTGACCGGTGGAGAGAAACCTTCGAATGGAGCGGGAAACGAGATTCGAACTCGCGACCCTCGCCTTGGCAAGGCGATGCTCTACCACTGAGCTATTCCCGCTTGGAAGGAGGTACTACGTAGTGGCGTCCCATAGGGGGTTCGAACCCCTGTTACCGCCGTGAAAGGGCGGTGTCCTAGGCCACTAGACGAATGGGACGCAATCATTGCTCTATGAGCAAATGGAGCGGGAAACGAGATTCGACCGGGCTGGCGTACCAGCTCGCGACCCTCGCAGGCCCTACTCTAAAACCCATCATCCCGAAAGAAGATGGAGCGGGAAACGAGATTCGAACTCGCGACCCTCGCCTTGGCAAGGCGATGCTCTACCACTGAGCTATTCCCGCTTACACCTGGTGACACTGCGAAGTGGCGTCCCATAGGGGGTTCGAACCCCTGTTACCGCCGTG
>NZ_PYUQ02000017.1:0-49343 GCF_003030865.2 Halomonas sp. SL1
GCCAACGCCGTGCTCGACGCCACCGACGCGGTGATGCTCTCCGCCGAGACCGCCGCCGGCGACTTCCCGGTGGAGACCGTGGAGGCCATGGCCCGGGTGTGCCTGGGCGCCGAGCGCGAGCGAATCGCCCAGTCCTCCGGCCACCGCATCCACGAGGGCTTCTCGCAGATCGACGAGACCATCGCCCTGTCGGCGATGTATGCCGCCAACCACCTGGAAGGCGTGGCCGCCATCGCCTGCATGACCTCGACCGGCTATACGCCGCTGATCGCCTCGCGCATCCGCTCCGGGCTGCCGATCGTCGGGCTGGCGCACAGCCCCGTCGCCCAGCGGCGCATGGCGCTGTATCGTGGGGTGATCTCGCTGCCCTTCGACACCAGCGAGATGTCGGCCGACGAGCTCAACGACCAGGCCCTGGCCCGGGTGGTGGCTCAGGGCATCGCCGCCCAGGGGGATCACGTGATCCTCACCCGCGGCGATCACATGAACGCCCACGGCGGCACCAATACCCTGAGGATTCTCGAGGTGGAAGCCCAGCATGAATGAGACACGCCCGCGGCGGGACATCCGCCGCACCCTGCCGGCCCGCAAGCGCATCGCGCTGATCGCCCACGACGGCAAGAAGCCGGAGATGCTGGCCTGGGCCAAGCGCTGGCAGGACACCCTGGCCCGCCACGAACTGGTCGGCACCGGCACCACCGCGACACGGCTGGCCCGGCAGCTGGGGCTCGAGATCGAGCCGCTGATGAGCGGGCCGCTGGGCGGGGATCAGCAGATCGGCGCGCGCATCGCCGAACAGGGCCTCGACCTGCTGGTATTCTTCTGGGACCCCTTCGCGCCCCAGCCGCACGATCCGGACGTCAAGGCGCTGCTGCGCCTGGCCGCGCTGTGGAACGTGCCGGTGGCCTGCAACCCGGCCAGTGCGGACTTCCTGCTCAGCTCGCCCTCGCTCGACCGCGACGTCGAGATCGACATCCCCGATGCCGGCGGCTGGATCTCCGCGCGCACCGACTAATCGCCGCCAAGAAGCGACACGAGAACGACCATAACGAGGACACCTTGCATGTTTCAGCTCACCCGCAGCGTCACCTGGCAGGCCCTGAAGCGTCTGCATGCCGACACAGCCCATGATCGCATCGCCGACTACTTCACCGCCGATCCGCAGCGCTTCGACAAGATGAGCCTGCGCGTCGGCGGCCTGTTCCTCGACTACTCCAAGCACCATATCTCCGAGGCGGTGCTGGAGAAGCTGCTCGAGCTGGTCGATCACTCGGCGCTGGTCCAGCGCCGCGCCCAGATGTTCTCCGGCGACATCATCAACGTCACCGAGGACCGTCCGGTGCTGCACACCGCGCTGCGCAACGTCGGCGAAGGGCCGCTGATGGTCGACGGCCAGGACGTGATGCCGGAGATCCAGCGCACCCGCGAGCAGATCCAGCGCTTCTCCGAGGCGGTACGCAGCGGCGAGTGGAAGGGCTACAGCGGCGAGCGCATCAAGGACGTGGTCAACATCGGCATCGGCGGCTCCGACCTGGGCCCCAACATGGCCTGCCGCGCGCTGCTCAAGTACCGCCACCCGGAGCTCAACTTCCACTTCGTCTCCAACGTCGACGGCGCCCACATCCAGAAGGTGCTCAGCGGTCTCGATCCGGCCACCACGCTGTTCATCGTCTCCACCAAGACCTTCTCCACCCAGGAGACGCTGCTCAACGCCAAGACCGCGCGGCGCTGGTTCCTGGAGCACGCCGGCGAGGACGCCGACGTGGGCGCGCACTTCGTCGCCGCCTCCACCAACCGCAAGGCGGCGATGGCGTTCGGCATCCGCGAGGAGAACGTCTTCGAATTCTGGGCCTGGGTCGGCGGGCGCTACTCCATGTGGTCGTCGATCGGCCTGCCGATCGCCCTGGCCGTGGGCTTCGAGGGCTTCATGGAGATGCTCGAAGGCGCCTACGAGATGGACCAGCACTTCCTGAACGCGCCCCACGACGCCAACATGCCGGTGCTGATGGCGCTGATCGGGATCTGGTACATCAACTTCGCCGGCGCCGAGACCCACGCCATCGTGCCCTACGATCAGGCGCTGCATCAGCTGCCGTCCTTCCTGCAGCAGCTCGACATGGAGTCCAACGGCAAGTCGGTGGACATCTTCGGGCATCCGGTCGACTACAAGACCGGGCCGATCGTCTGGGGCCAGACCGGCTCCAACGGCCAGCACGCCTTCTTCCAGCTGCTGCACCAGGGCACCCGCTACGTGCCGATCGACTTCATCGCCTCGCTCAAGCCCGAGCCCGGCATGGAGGACCACCACTTCGCGCTGCTGACCAACATGCTGGCCCAGGCCAACGCCTTCATGGAGGGCAGCCAGAAGGGCAGCGACCTGGACCCCTACAGCTGCCCGGGCAACCGCCCCTCCAGCACCCTGCTGCTCGACGAGCTGACGCCGAAGAACCTCGGCGCGCTGATCGCCCTGTACGAGCACAAGGTCTTCGTCCAGGGGGTGATCTGGAACATCAACTCCTTCGACCAGTGGGGCGTGCAGCTGGGCAAGCGCATCGCCGGCGAGATCAGCGAGCGCATCGACGAGCACAGCCAGGACTTCGACGGCTCCACCCAGGGCCTGCTGACCCTGGTGCGCGAGCACTTCCCGAGCCAGAAGCGCCAGGCCGACGCCGGCGAGGCCCCCAAGGCCAAGCCGGAACCGAAACCCAAGCGCAACAAGGCCTCGAGCTGATGCCGCGATGAACCGAAGCAGGGCTTCGGGCGCTTATGATCCTCAGACATGGGGCGAACGCCGGTGACCTGAGGCGTTGCTTCGGGCGCCTATAACCTCAGACGCGGGGGGCGGGCGCCTATAAAGCGCCGCGCCCGACCCGCTGCCCCCACCAGGCGGCGCCCAGCCACAGCGGCACGCTGCCGACGCCATAGGCCAGCGCCAGCCCGGGGCGCGACGTCTCCAGCAGATAGAGCGTCTCCAGGCCGAACAGCGAGAAGGTGGTGAAACCGCCGCAGAAGCCGGCCACCAGGAAGGGCTGCCAGCGGGCAGCATGGCCGGTGAGGCGGCGGGCCGCCCGGGCGGCGAAGGCGGCGATCAGCCAGGAGCCGATCAGGTTGACCGCCAGCGTCCCCCACAGGAAGGCGCTGCCCAGCGCCTGCATCACGCCGAGCCCCACCAGATGGCGCGCCAGCGCCCCCAGACCACTGCCGAGCCCTACCGCCAGATAGCTCCGCCAGCCCGTCATGCGCCGCCTCCGGCCAGCCACCAGCCCAGCGCCGCAGCGGCCACGCCCGCGATCAGGGTGACCAGCACGTTGACCGCGGCCGGGCCGGGGCGCCCTTCCTGCCACAGGGTCAGGGTCTGCAGGCTGAAGGACGACACCGTGGTGAAGCCGCCCAGCCCGCCGACCGCCAGCAGCGACCAGGCGGGCGATGCCGTCATCGGCCAGCCCAGCGCCGGCGCCAGGGCGCCGATCGCCAGACAGCCCAGCACGTTCACCGCCAGGGTGCCCCAGGGGAAACCGCGCCCCAGCCAGCGTGCCGCCAGCTCGCCCACCGCCAGACGGGCCATGCCGCCCAGCGCGCCTCCCATCGCCACCAGGCCCAGCCCCAGGATACCGACGCTCATGGTGCGTCTCCGCGTGAATTCGCGACCATGCTAGCCGAGCCGAGAAGGCACCACAAAAAACGCCACCCCGGGGAGGGATGGCGCAACGTCATGCTTGCTTGCAGGAAACGTCGCCGTTCAGGCTTGAAGACCAAGGTGACACAATATTCGACATATGTACAACTCTCGTACACCATTGTAATACCGCCGAGACTCGACGCCTTTCCCCCAGACTGGGAAGATGCCGACTATTGCCATGCTTCACACCCACGCCACGACAAGGAGGCCCATCGCGTGACGCTCCCCAGACGAACCCTCTATCTGATCAGCGGCTGGCTGCTGGCCTGCCTGCTGCTGGTCTCGGGCCCGCTGCAGGCGCAGTCGCCCGAGGGCCAGCAGGCGGCCAACGCCACCCTGGCCAGCCTGCTGGAGAACCCCGAGACCCGTCAGCAGCTGATCGACCAGCTGCGCGCCCAGGCCCAGGCGCCGGCCGAGGCCGCCACCGAGGCGGCCCAGGACGTCGCCAGCGAGCCCTCGCTGCCCCGCCAGCTGGCCGACGCCACCAGCCACATCGTCGATGAGCTAGGCGGCCAGATCGGCGGCGCGGTCGATACCCTGGCCGGCCTGTTCGGCGGCAACCTGGTCGATGACGGCGGCTTCGACATGAGCGCCGTCACCAGCGCCGCCATCAACCTGGGCCTGGTAATCCTGGCGACCTTCGTGCTGTTCCTCGCCATCCGCCGCCTCGCCCGGCCATTCTTCACTCGGCTCAGCCAGTGGTCGCTGAACGGCCAGGGCCTGCAGCCGCTGCTGCGGCTGGTGATCTGCGTTGCGGTGGCGGCGCTGATCGACGCCCTGGTGGTGGCGCTGGCCTACGTCGGCGGCAACCTGGTGGCGACCTTCGCGGTGGGCGAGAGCGGCGAGCTGTCGACCCGCGCCTCGCTGTTCCTCAACGCCTTCCTGGTCATCGAGCTGCTCAAGGCCGCGGTGCGGATGCTGTTCGCCTCGCACTACGAGGGGCTGCGGCTGCTGCCCATCGGCGCCGACAGCGCCCGCTACTGGAACCGCTGGATCGCCCGGCTGATCGGCCTGGCCGGCTACGGGCTGATGGTGGTGGTGCCGCTGGTCAACGCCTACCTGTCGCCGTCGCTGGGCAGCGCCGTGGGCACCCTGATCATGCTCGGCGCCTACGTCTACGCCGTGGCCGTGGTGATACGCAATCGCCAGAATCTGCGCCAGGCGCTGAACCACAAGGCCGGCCAGACCACCATGACCGCCAGCCGGGTCTCGCTGCAGCTGTTCGCCCGCACCTGGCACCTGTTCGCCCTCGCCTACTTCACGGTGGTGCTGGTGCTGACCCTGACCAAGCCGGAGACCGCCCTGCCCTTCGTCATGCTGGCGACGCTCAAGACGCTGGTGACCGTGCTGGCGGGGATGCTGATCTCCTCCTTCCTGACCCAGACCATCGGCCGCCGCATCCGGCTCAGCGACGAGCTACGCCGCAAGCTGCCGCTGCTCGAGGCGCGCCTCAACAGCTACGTGCCCACCGCCCTGCGGGTGATACGCGCGGTGATCCTGGTCGCAGTGGTGATGCTGGTGCTGAATGCCTGGGGCGCCTTCGATCTCGCCGCCTGGTACGCCTCCGAGGCGGGCCGCAGCCTGCTCGGCAAGCTGCTCAGCGTGTTCGTGATTCTGCTGGTGGCCGCCGCCGCCTGGCTGGGGCTGGCCAGCCTGATCGAGCACAAGCTGAACCCCGAGACCGGCGGCGTGCCCTCGGCCCGCGCCCAGACGCTGCTGGCGCTGTTCCGCAACGCCCTGGCCATCGCCCTGGTCACGCTGACGGCGATGATCGTGCTGTCCGAGATCGGCATCAACATCGGGCCGCTGATCGCCGGCGCCGGGGTGCTGGGCCTGGCCATCGGCTTCGGCGCCCAGAAGCTGGTGCAGGACATCATCACCGGCGTCTTCATCCAGATCGAGAACGCCATGAACACCGGCGACGTGATCACGGTGGGCGGCATCACCGGGGTGGCCGAGAAGCTGAGCATCCGCTCGGTGGGCATCCGCGACCTCTCCGGCACCTATCACGTGGTGCCCTTCTCCAGCGTCGACACCGTCTCCAACTACATGCGCGACTTCGCCTACCACGTCGGCGAGTACGGCATCGCCTACCGCGAGAACATCGACGAGGCGATCCAGGCGCTGCGCGATGCCTTCGACGACCTGTCCAACGACGAGGACATCAAGCCCTGCCTGCTCGAGCCGCTGGAAGTGGCCGGGGTGATCGCGCTGGCCGACAGCTCGGTGAACATCCGCGTGCGCCTGATGACCACCCCGGGCGACCAGTGGGCCGTGGGCCGCGCCTACAACCGGCTGGTCAAGCTGCACTTCGACGCCGCCGGCATCGAGATCCCCTTCCCGCACACCACGCTCTACTTCGGGGAGAACAAGGACGGCAGCGCGCCGCCGGCCAACCTGCGCATCCTCGACAAGCAGGTCGCCAAGCCCGAGGAGCGTCAGCACGACGCCCACTTCGGCCCGGCCGATACCGGCGCCTCCCAGGAGGTCCACAACCAGGACGACACGGAGTGATCCCCGGGCGGCGTCCACGGACGCCGCCCGGGCCCTACCCGCGCTCTGTTACAGGTTGCAGAACGCACCACGAAGAAGGGGCTGCCGATCGGCAGCCCCTTCTTTCGTTTCCTGCTCTATTGTTGCCTGCCCCGCCGACACCGGCCGGCGGGTGGCACCTCGCTCAGGAGGCCTGGCGGCTACCGTTGCGCGCCAGGGTGTCCTCGGGCTCGGTGGGCTGAGGCAGCGAGGGCAGCGACTTGTCGAGCATCTCGACGCTCTGGCGGTAGTAGAGCTGGCTCTTGTTATGCTCGCCCAGGTTGGCGTAGAGCCGCGCCAGCTCGGCGCACACCACCCCGCTCGGACGCTGACGCTGGCTGGCCTCGAAGTACTCCTGGGCCTTGCCCCAGTAGGCGTTGCGCAGCGACAGGCGCCCCAGGGTCAGCAGCAGGTCAGGATCATTGGGCCGCTCCTGCAGCCACTTCTCGGCCACCACCAGCTGGCGGGCGGCGTCCACCTCGAGCAGGCCGTAGCGCAGCACCAGGCGGCTGTCCCACTGCTCCTTGAGCGAGTGGCGCAGCAGGCGCTCGGCGATGCCCTGCTCGTTGCCGCGCACCAGCGCCTCGGCGTAGAGCACGATCAGCTCGACGTTGTTGCGCAGCGGCTCGGGCATGTCGGCCCACAGGTTGCGGACGCGCTCGATATCGCCCGGCTGACGCGCCTCGCGGCCGATCAGCTCGCGGTAGGCCTGCAGTTCGAGCTGATCGCGCTCCTCCGGCGAGATCAGCTGCTGGGCCCCCAGCCGCGGCATCAGGCGGCGCAGGCCGTCCCAGTCGCTGAGGCTGATGTAGGCCTGCTTGAGCTGCTTGAGCACCTGCGGGTGATTGGGCAGATGGCGGTCCAGGCGGGTGAGGATGGCCAGCGCCTCCTCGTACTGCTGGCGATCCAGCATCAGCTGGGCCTGCATCATGCCCACCGCGGTGTCGGCGCCCTCGGTGCTGAGGTGAGCGCGCTTGAGCAGGGTGTCGGCCTGCTCGTAGCGGCCCTGGTAGTGGGCCGCCAGCGCCGCGGAGAGGTAATTGACCAGCGGCGTGCTGGAATCGTCCGCGGCCTTGACCAGCGACTTCTCGGCGCGCTTCCAGCGGCCCTCGGCCAGCGCCACCAGGCCGCGCACGGTGCGCTTCATGGCGGTGCGGTTGCGTGAGCGGCTGTTCCACACCTTGAAGCGCGACACCGGCCGCGACAGGCGCATCAGCAGGCGCAGCGCGAAGTGCAGCACGATGAAGGCGGCCAGCAGCAGCACCAGGCCGAACCAGAAGGAGGTCTGGTAGGAGGTGTCGCCGACCCGCACCAGCCAGTAGCCGGGCACCGACATCATCAGCTGGCCGAACAGGGCCCCCACCGCGAGCCCGACGACGATGAGCAGGATCAGCTTTCTCATGACGCGCCTCCCTGGCCGTTGCCGCTAGCCTCGAAGCGACGATCGACGAACTCGGCCAGCGCCTGCTGGGAGGCACTGATGTCCGGCAGCTCGGGGCGGATGGTGCGACCCTGGAGCGCCTCGAGCTGGTTCAGGACCGCCTGCACGCCCTCGTCGTCGGTATCGTAGTAGCCGTCGATCAGGGTCAACGCCTTGTCGAGGCTGGCGTCGTAGAGTTCCTGCTCTTCCTTGAGCAGTGCCAGCTGGGCCTGCTCGAGGATCAGCCGCACGCTCTGGCGCAGGTAGGACTCCTGCTCCGGCGTGATCAGCGCTTCCATCGCCTCGCCATGCTGGCGCACGGTGACCAGGTCCTTGAGCTCCTCGCCGAAGCGCGAGAGCTGCTGCTGCCAGCCGCCGCTCGGCGCCTCCTCGATGGTGGAGTTGGCGGCGATCTCCTCGATGTCCTGGGCCAGCGGCAGCCCGGCGATCCGCTCCTGCTGGGCGTTGAGCGCCAGGTAGAGGCCGGTGCGGTCGACCCGGGGCACGGCCTCCAGCGCGGCCAGCTCGGAGGCGATCTCGCGGCGCACCGGCAGCAGCGCCGGGTTGTCCGCCTCGCGCAGCCGGGCATCGGCGGTGCGCAGCAGCGCCATGGCACCCTCGACGTCACGCTCGAGCTGCAGGCGCTGGTTGGCCAGGCGCAGCAGATAGGCGGCCTCGGCGTGGAGCCAGTCGCGCTCGTCGGTCTGCTGTTCGCTGGCCAGCTCCTCGAGCACCCGGTCGAGGGCGTCGTCGACGCTGCCGCGGTAGTCGGAGAACTCGCTGCGCAGGTCGCTGATGGCGGCATCGCGCTCGCTCTGGCCGTTCTCCAGCCGCGAGGCCAGGTCATCCAGCGCGCCCTGGGTCGCGGGCTGCTCGGGCAGCGCGGCCAGGTCCTGGCGCTGGGCGTCGAGGCGCTGCCAGACCTGCCAGCCGAAGTAGGCGCCGCCGGCGCCGAGCAGGATCACCAGGCCCAGCGCCACGGCGCCGGCCTTGCCGCCGCCCTTGCCGGAGCCGTCACTCCCGCCGGCGGCCTTGGCCGCGCCGCCGTTGCCGCCGGACTTGCCCGACGCCGGCCTGCTTGCCGCGCCCGTCTTCGCACTGCCTGAAGAGGAAGCCCCGCCGCTCTTGCCGGCGGAGGCGGTGTCCTTGGCCGGCGCGGCGGCATCGGCCTTGCTTCCACCGGACGCGTCGGGCTTGGCGGACGCCTGCTGAGAAGATGCCTTGTCGCCGTTCGACTCGCTGCCCTTGGCCGCGCCGCCGCCCTTGCCACGACGCCGGGACCGGCGTGAGGAAGTGCCGCTGCTCGGGTTCGCCTCGGCCTCGACCTGGGGCGACGAGTCGGCGCCATTCCCGGCGCCGGAGGGCGTCTGTTGTTCGTCCTGATCGTTTTGTTGCTTGCTCATCTGTCGCTAGCCCTTTTCGAGATCGTCATGATCGACATCGGCCCTCTCCGGGTCTGCCTCGGCCACGGCCTTCGCCAGCGTGGCGGGCGTGGCTCCCGCCGCCACCACGGGGCGACGAAACCCCAGCGTGCCGGCCAGTGTAGCCAACCGGGTACTGGACACGATTAGCGGTTGGTGCAAGGCGGCGCGCGAGCACCATCTTGCCAGATGTTCGAGGATTTCTCCGCTGGTCACCACCAGGGCGCGATAGTCGCCCGTGGCGAGCCGGCCGGCGAACGCCGCGTCGGGGTCGAGCAGGCGGCGGCGATAGAGCGCCAGCCGGGTCAGTCGCCCCCCCCTTTCGGCGAGCGTCTCGCCGAGCAGCGCCCGGCCGCCCTCGCCCGCCGCCAGCAGCACCTTCTGCTCGTCGAGTCGCGCGAGCGACCCCAGGCCGAGCAGCGCCTCGCTGGTATCGCCGCCGCCGGCCGGCGGCACATGCACGCGCACGCCCAGCTCGCGGTGCAGCACCTCGGCGGTGGCCGCGCCCACGGCATAGTAGTCGATGCCCACCGGCAGCTGCGGCCAGTAGCGGTCCAGCGCCTCGGCCAGGCATTCGGCGGCGAAGGGACTGACCACCACCACCCGCCGGAACTGATCGAAGTCCAGCCAGGCGGCCCGCTGCTCGGCGGTTTCCGGCAGAGCCTCCAGGGCCATGGCCTCGCCGTGCTCGACGGCGAAGCCCCGCGAGGCGATGGCCTCGGCCAGCGCCGCGGCCCGGGGGCCGGGGCGACAGATCAGCACCGGCGCGCTCGCCATCAGCCGGCGCCGTAGACCTCGGCGAGGATGTCGCCGGCGCCCATCTCGAGCAACTCCTCGGCGACGCGGATGCCGAGCGCCTCGGGCTCGTGGATCGAGCCGCGGCCCTCGGCGCGCAGCACCTCGGTGCCCTCGGGGTTGCCGACCAGGGCGCGCAGCCACAGGGTCTGGCCGTCGTCCTCGAACACCGCATGGCCGCCGATCGGCACCTGGCAGCCGCCCTCGAGGCGGGTGTTCATGGCGCGCTCGGCGCGCACTCGGGTGGCGGTGGCCGGATCGTCCAGCGGCGCCAGCAGCGAGATCAGCTCGGCGTCGTGCATGCGGCACTCGATGCCCAGCGCGCCCTGGCCGCAGGCCGGCAGGCAGACCTCCGGCGGCAGCTCCATGGTGATGCGGTCGCCGAGCCCCAGGCGCTTGAGCCCGGAGGTGGCCAGCAGGATGGCGTCGAACTCGCCGTCATCGAGCTTGCCGAGGCGGGTCTGGACGTTGCCGCGCAGGCTCAGCACCTCGAGGTCGGGGCGCGCCTCGCGCATCTGCAGGCCGCGGCGCAGGCTGGAAGTGCCGATGCGCGCACCCTCGGGCAGCTCGTCCAGGGAAGCGTAGTGGTTGGAGACGAAGGCGTCGGTGGGCTCGGCGCCCTCGAGGATCACCGACAGCCCCAGGCTCTCGGGGAAATGCATCGGCACGTCCTTCATGGAATGCACCGCGATGTCGGCGCGGCCGTCGAGCATCGCCTCCTCGAGTTCCTTGACGAACAGCCCCTTGCCGCCGACCTTGGCCAGCGGCGTGTCGAGGATCTTGTCGCCGCGGGTGGACATCGGCACCAGCTCCACCTTGAGCTCGGGGTGCGTCGCCATCAGGCGGTCACGGACGTATTCGGCCTGCCACAGGGCCAGCTGGCTCTTGCGGGTGGCGATACGCAACGTTGTCATGGCTTGCACAGGCTTCTCTCCGTCCCGGTTCATAGCGCCGGCGCCTCCCATCGCGCGGGCGCCCGGTGATCTCTGATATCACTTCATCATAAAGGACCCGGCAGGCCAGGAAAATCGCCGCCCCGCCAGGACCGCCTTCCGATCGTCGCCGCCAGGCATGCGCGGGGCGCCGGGGCGACGGCCGGGGAAGCGCCCGGCCCCCTCGCCTGACCCGCGGACTCTGGTACACTTTCCGCCATGTCAAGCCGGCACGGCCCGCCGCTCGCCGCCTCCCTCTTACCGTCATGCAGGATGCCAGCCCGATGAGCCAAACCCCGACGAACGATAGCACCAACCAGTCCTGGGGCGGCCGCTTCAGCGAGCCCACCGACGCCTTCGTCGCCCGCTTCACCGCCTCGGTCGGCTTCGACCAGCGTCTGGCCCACAACGACATCCAGGGCTCGCGCGCCCACGCCACCATGCTGGCACGGGTCGGGGTGCTCACCGAGGACGAGCGCGACGCCATCCTGGCAGGCCTCGACGAGGTCCAGGCGGAGATCGAGGCCGGCACCTTCGAGTGGTCGGTGGACCTCGAGGACGTGCACATGAACATCGAGGCGCGGCTCACCGACAAGATCGGCATCACCGGCAAGAAGCTGCACACCGGCCGTTCGCGCAACGATCAGGTGGCCACCGACATCCGCCTGTTCCTGCGCGACGAGATCGATACCGTGGCCGCCGAACTCGCCCGCCTGCGCCAGGGGCTGATCGCGCTGGCCGACCGCGAGGCCGACACCATCATGCCCGGCTTCACCCACCTGCAGACCGCGCAGCCGGTGACCTTCGGCCACCATCTGCTGGCCTGGCAGGAGATGCTCGCCCGCGACCACGAACGCCTGCTCGACTGCCGCAAGCGGGTCAACGTGCTGCCGCTGGGCGCCGCCGCCCTGGCCGGCACCACCTACCCGATCGACCGCCACGTGACCGCCGAGCTGCTGGGCTTCGACCGCCCCGCCGAGAACAGCCTCGACGCCGTCAGCGACCGCGACTTCGCCATCGAGTTCACCGCCTTCGCCAGCACCCTGCTGATGCACCTGTCGCGCATGAGCGAGGAACTGGTGCTGTGGACCAGCGCCCAGTTCGACTTCATCGACCTGCCCGACCGCTTCTGCACCGGCTCCTCGATCATGCCGCAGAAGAAGAACCCGGACGTGCCCGAGCTGGTGCGCGGCAAGACCGGCCGCGTCTACGGCCACCTGATGGGCATGCTGACGCTGATGAAGTCCCAGCCGCTGGCCTACAACAAGGATAACCAGGAGGACAAGGAGCCGCTGTTCGACGCCGTGACCACCGTGCAGGACTGCCTCAAGGCGTTCGCCGACATGGTGCCGGCCATCGAGGCCAAGGCCGACAGCATGCGCGAGGCCGCGCGCAAGGGCTTCTCCACCGCCACCGACCTGGCGGACTACCTGGTGTGCCGCGGCGTGGCCTTCCGCGACGCCCACGAGATCGTCGGCCAGTCCGTGGCCTACGGGCTGCGCGAGGGCAAGGACCTCTCCGACATGAGCCTCGAGGAGCTGCGCCAGTTCTCCGACGTCATCGAGCAGGACGTGTTTGAGGTGCTGACCCTCGAGGGCTCGGTGGCCGCCCGCAATCACATCGGCGGCACCGCCCCGGACCAGGTACGCGCCGCCGCCCAGCGGGCCCGCGAGGCCCTGGCCGCGCTGACCGCTGCCGACACCCCGGGAGGCGAGGGCTGATGCGCCGCCTCGCCCCCCTCGCCCTGCTGACGCTCGCCCTGCTGGCCGGCTGCGGCCAGAAGGGCCCGCTCTACCTGCCCGGCGACGAGGCCGCCGCGGAGCGCTACGCGCCCCAGAATGACCCGCAGGACGACGCCCAGGGCAACGACGATGCCCAGGGCGACGACGCCAACGCCGACGACACACGCAGCGCCGAGGAAGACTGATGGACCATTTCGAATATCGCGACGGCGTGCTCCACGCGGAAGACGTGGCCCTGCCGCGCCTGGCCGAGGAATTCGGCACGCCCTGCTACGTCTATTCCAAGGCCACCCTGGCGCGTCACTTCCGCGCCTACACCGAGGCCCTGGGCAGCCACCCGCACCTGATCTGCTACGCGGTGAAGGCCAACTCCAACCTGGCGGTGCTCAACCTGCTGGCGCGGCTCGGTGCCGGTTTCGACATCGTCTCGGTGGGCGAGCTGGAGCGGGTGCTGGTGGCCGGCGGCGATCCGGCCAGGATCGTGTTCTCCGGCGTGGCCAAGGAGGAGAACGAGCTCGAGCGCGCGCTGTCGGTGGGCATCAAGTGCTTCAACGTCGAGTCGCGGGCCGAGCTTGAGCGCCTCGAGGCCGTGGCTCGGGGCATGGACAAGGTCGCCCCGGTCTCGCTGCGGGTCAATCCCGACGTCGACGCCGGCACCCACCCCTACATCTCCACCGGGCTCAAGGACAACAAGTTCGGCATCCCGGTGGACGAGGCCTACGAGGTCTACCGCCAGGCCGCCGCCATGGAACACGTCCGGGTGGCCGGGCTGGACTGCCACATCGGCTCCCAGCTCACCGACACCACGCCCTTCCTCGACGCCCTCGACCGCCTGCTGGTGCTGCTCGAGAAGCTGCGCGAGGACGGCATCGAGATCGAGCATCTGGACCTTGGAGGCGGCCTCGGCGTGACCTACCAGGACGAGCGCCCGCCGCAGCCGTTCGACTACGCCTCCGCGCTGCTCGAGCGGCTGTCGTGCTGGCCGGGCAGCGAGCGCCTGACCCTGCTGTTCGAGCCGGGCCGCTCGATCGCCGCCAATGCCGGCGTGCTGCTGACCCGCGTCGAGTTCCTCAAGCCCGGCGAGACCAAGAACTTCGCCATCGTCGACGCGGCCATGAACGACCTGATCCGGCCCTCGCTGTACCAGGCCTGGCAGGCGATCCTGGCGGTCGACACCACCGGCGAGCGCGCCAGCGACACCTACGACGTGGTCGGCCCGGTGTGCGAGACCGGCGACTTCCTCGGCAAGGACCGCGAGCTGGCCATCGCCCCGGGCGACCTGCTGGCGGTGCGCTCCGCCGGCGCCTACGGCTTCGTCATGGCCTCCAACTACAACAGCCGCCCGCGCCCGGCCGAGGTCATGGTCGACGGCGATCGCGCCCACCTGGTGCGCCGCCGCGAGCGGCTCGAGGACCTGTGGGCCGGCGAAGCGGTGCTGCCGGACGACAGCGCGGAGACGCCTTGATGCTGCTGCAGTTCACCAAGATGCACGGGCTGGGCAACGACTTCATGGTGGTCGACCTGATCAGCCAGCGGGCGCGGCTGCGCGACGAACAGATCCGCGCCCTGGCCGACCGCCGCTTCGGCATCGGCTTCGACCAGCTGCTGGTGGTCGAGCCGCCGCGCGACCCCGACATGGACTTCCGCTACCGGATCTACAACGCCGACGGCAGCGAGGTGGAGAACTGCGGCAACGGTGCCCGCTGCTTCGCCCGCTTCGTGCGTGACCAGCGCCTGACCCACAAGCACGAGATCCGCGTCGAGACCGCCGGCGGCCCCCTGACCCTGGTGGTCGAGGAGGACGAGCGGGTGCGCGTCGACATGGGCACCCCGCGCTTCACCCCCGAGGCGCTGCCCTTCGAGGCCGACGAGGATCGCCCGCGACACGCGCTCACCGTCGAGGGCGAGACCCTCGAGGTCGGCGTGGTATCAATGGGCAATCCTCACGCGGTGCTGCGGGTGGACGACGTCGACGGCGCCCCGGTGGAGCGCCTGGGCCCGCTCATCGAGCATCACCCGCGCTTCCCGAAACGGGTCAACGCCGGCTTCATGCAGGTCGTGTCGCCGCATGACATCAGGCTGAGGGTGTACGAGCGCGGCAGCGGCGAGACCCTGGCCTGCGGCACCGGCGCCTGCGCCGCGGTGGCCACCGGCATCCGCCTGGGCTGGCTCGAGAGCCCGGTCACCGTGCACCTGCCCGGCGGCGACCTGGAGATCGCCTGGTCCGGCGACGACGCCCACCTGACCATGACCGGACCCGCCACGCGGGTCTTCGAGGGACGCGTGCCCCTGGCATAAAGACCGACAACACCGCGCGCCCAACGCAGAGGAGAGATCGCCCATGAGCCAAGCCGCCCCCGAGCCGCGCAAGACCCTGGACCCCGACGTCGTCGCCCAGTGGCTGGCCCGCCATCCGGACTTCTTCGTCGGCCGCGAGGGCCTGCTGCAGCAGCTCCGGGTGCCGCATCCCGAGGCCCGGGGCGCCACCTCCCTGCTGGAACGCCTGGTGCACGACCTGCGCGGCCGCGCCGAGCAGGCCGAAGACCGGCTCGAGCAGCTGCTCGAGTCGGCCCGCCACAACGAGGCCCAGTACCGGCGCACCCGCGAGCTGGTGCTGGCGCTGCTCGAGGCCGAGGACGGCGACGCCCTCGGTCAGGCGCTGGCGACCCAGTTCAGCGAACGCTTCCAGACCCCGGCGCTGGCGCTGTGGTGCCCGGCCTCGCTCACCGACGACGAGCCGACCCCGCCCCAGGCCCCCCGCCAGGTGCTCGACGATCACGCGACCCGGCGCCTCAATGCGCTGCTCGACGGCCGCACCAGCCGCTGTGTACGGCTCACGCCCGGCGACTGGAAGCGCCTGCTGCCCCATGCGCCGGCGCCCGAACAGGCCGGCTCCTGCGCCCTGGCGCGCCTGACCCTGGGCGAGCCCATGGGCTACCTGGTGCTGGCCAGCCCCGACCCGGACCACTTCCGCGCCAGCATGGACACCCTGTTCACCGAGTACGTCGGTGACGTGGTCGCCCGCCTGCTGGTGCAGCTGGCACCCGCCCGCCATGGCTGACGACACCCTGCTGGCGCGTCAGGTCGCGGCCTGTCTCGCCGAGCTCGCCCGCACCGCGAGCCCGGCCACGGTGAGCGCCTACCGGCAGGACCTGGCGGCGCTGACCGACTTCCTCGACGCCCAGGGCGTGGACGACGGCGGCGCGCTGGACGTGGCCCTGATGCGGCGCTTCCTCGGCGGCGAGCGGGCCCGCGGCCTGGCACCGCGCAGCCTGGCCCGCCGCCGTGCCGCCGTGGCGCGCTTCGCCGAATGGCTGCGCCGCGACGGCCGGCTGGCCCACAACCCGACGGAACTGGTGCGCACGCCCAAGGCGCCCAAGGACCTGCCGCGCCCGGTGGACGTGGACGCCCTCGCGCGCTTCCTCGACACGCCCCACGACGGCTCGCCGCTGGCGGTGCGTGACCAGGCCATGCTCGAGCTGTTCTACTCCAGCGGGCTACGCCTGGCCGAACTGGCGGCGCTGGACCTGAGCGACCTTCAGCCCCAGCGGGTGCGGGTGCTGGGCAAGGGCGGCAAGCCGCGTCAGGTGCCGGTGGGCGGACGCGCCCGCCAGGCCCTGGACGCCTGGCTAAGCGGGCGCGGCGCCCTGGCGGGCGACGGCGAGAGCGCGCTGTTCGTCGGCGCCCGCGGCCGTCGCCTCGGCCATCGGGCGATCCAGCAGCGCCTGGCCCAGCTGGCCCGCCGGCGCGGCCTCGACGAACACCTGCATCCGCACCGCCTGCGCCACTCCTTCGCCAGCCACCTGCTCGAATCCAGCCAGGACCTGCGCGCGGTCCAGGAACTCCTGGGCCATGCCCACCTGTCTACCACTCAGGTCTACACCCGGCTGGACTGGCAGCATCTGGCCACCGGGTACGACGCGGCACACCCCCGGGCGCGACGCCGCCCCGACGACAGCGACACTTCCCCATGACCCGACGCCCTCTCCACCACCCCGGCCACCACCCCGGCCAGCGCCCGCTACAGGCCCTGACCTTCGATCTCGACGACACCCTGTGGGACAACCAGGGCGTGATGACCCTCACCGAGGACGGCCACTACGCCTGGCTCGACGAGTCTCTCGCCGCCTGGCTCGCCGAACACGGCGAGCATCAACTGGGCCGCTTCAGTGAGCGCATGCCGATCGAGGCCTACCAGCGCCGCCGGCGCGAGCTGGCTGAGCGCCATCCGCTGCGGCGTGGCGACTTCACCTGGATTCGCGAGCAGGCGCTGTGTGCACTGCTGGAGGAATTCGGCCTGCCGCGCTCGGCGGCCTGGATGTGGGCGCTGGCGGCCATGGAACACTTCCATCACCTGCGCCTGCGCGTCTCGCCCTATCCGGAGGTGGAGCCGATGCTCGAGGACCTGCGCAGCCGCTACCGGCTGGCCTCGATCACCAACGGCAACCTGGCCTTCCACCGGCTCGAGCTGTCGCGCCACTTCGAGGTCTCGATCGCCGCCGGCGAGATGCACGCGCCCAAGCCGGACCCGCGCTGCTTCCTGATGACGCTGGCCAAGCTCGGCACCACACCCGAGCGGGCGATGCATATCGGCGATTCCTGGCAGGAGGACATCCTGCCGGCGGTGCGGCTGGGCATGCAGGCGGCCTGGATCGCCGGCGACACGCCCCACGGCGAGGCGATGCCCGCCGGCGTGCACCGGCTCTCGCATATCCGCGAGCTGCCGGCGCTGCTGGAGAGGCTGGGGCGAGCGTGATCCGCGCGGGAAATGGGAACCCCGAGGAAAAACGCGGCGAGTGACGGCCAGGGCTATGTCCGCTCCCGGCGGACATACGCATTTCCCACCTCCCTGTGGGTCAAGGCAACCGACGCCGCAGAAGCGGAGTTTACGAGCAGTCAATGAGCATTCTAAGGCGGCGGTTAACGCCGCCTGGCCAAGCGCAGTCCGTTTTTACCGGGGTTCGGCCAAGAGCCAGTCGTCGAGGCGCTGATGCACCTCCTCGATGCCGTCCTTCTTGAGCGACGAGAACAGCTGCACGGTCACCAGATCCTCCCACTCGCGCAGCCGCGAGCGCACCTGCTGCAGGGCGTTCTTGGCCGCGCCACGCTTCAGCTTGTCGGCCTTGGTCAGCAGGATATGCACCGGCATGTCGGCCTCGTCGGCCCAGCCGAGCAGGGTCTGGTCGAACTCGGTGAGCGGATGGCGCACGTCCATCAGCAGCACCAGCCCCCGCAGCGAGGCACGCCGGCGCAGGTAATCGGAGAGGTGACGCTGCCACTCCAGCTTCACCTGCTCGGGGACCTTGGCATAGCCGTAGCCCGGCAGGTCGACCAGGCGATGCTCGTCGCCCTCGTCCAGCGAGAAGAAATTGATCAGCTGAGTACGGCCCGGGGTCTTGGAGGTGCGCGCCAGCGCCTTCTGGCGCGTCAGGGCGTTGATGGCGCTGGACTTGCCGGCGTTGGAACGGCCGGCGAAGGCGACCTCGGCCCCGGCATCGGCGGGACATTTCGCCAGCGTCGGCGCACTGGTGATGAAGCTGGCTGCCTGATAATTGAGGCGCGACATGGCGGGGTTCCTGACGTCGATCAAGGGCGTCGCGGGTTGCATTTCCGCGATTCCGGTGTTCCTTTTATACTGCAGTCGATTTTGTCTGCGGCCGGGGGCGGCAGTATACACCGTGCACCCAACGCCAGCGACAGGCGACCCCGCCCGCTCCACTCCAAAACGGCAGTGTGGATTCGCGATGAGAAAGCTTCTGGCAAGCCTGGCCATTACCCTGGGCGCCTCCGGCGCCACCCATGCCGCGTCCCTGGCCGACGCCGACGCCGCCGCGGGTCGCGACAAGGCCGCGGCCTGCGCCGCCTGCCACGGCCAGGACGGTATCGGCATCACCCCGGCCTTTCCCAACCTGGCAGGCCAGCAGGCCTCCTATCTGGCCAAGCAGATCATGGACATCCGCGATGGCAACCGCCAGGTGCCGCAGATGGTTGGCCAGGTGGACGGTTTCTCCGATCAGGACGCCTGGGACGTGGCCGCCTACTATGCCGGCATGGAGCCGGCGCTGGGCCAGGCCGACCCCGATCCCGCCCTGGTCGAGCGCGGCCGCGAGCTGTACCGCGCCGGCGACATGGAGAAAGGCCTGCCGGCCTGCGCGGCCTGCCACACCCCGACCGGCGCGGGCATCGGCAGCGCCGGCTACCCGGCCCTCTCGGGCCAGCAGCGCGACTATGTCGTCACCACCCTGCAGGCCTTCGCCGCCGGCGAGCGCGCCAACGATCCAAGCGCTATCATGCGCGACATCGCGGCCAAGATGAGCGAGCGCGACATGGAGGCGGTCGCCAACTACGTGCACGGGCTGCACTGAGCCTGGCCGCGTCGAGACCGCCGGCGCCAGGGAACCCCTGGCCCGGCGGCGACTCCAAGGTCGCGAACGCCGTTCTCGAACGACGGCGCCAGGCACACGTCATATCAAGGAGAGACTCCCCGAATGCTCAAGTCACTGATGGTCGCCGTGGCCGGCCTCGGCCTGTCCACTTTCGCCTCCGCCGCGCCGGTCGCCGGCCAGGACTACACCGTGCTCGACGAGCCGGTCCAGACCCAGGTCGCCGACGGCAAGATCGAGGTCACCGAGGCCTTCTGGTACGGCTGCCCGCACTGTTACGCCCTGGAAGACAGCCTCAACGCCTGGGTCGACGAACTGCCCGAGGACGTCGAGTTCCAGCGCATGCCGGCCACCATGGGCGGCGCCTGGAACCGCCACGCCACCGCCTTCTATGCGGCGCAGCAGCTGGGCATTCAGCAGCAGATGCACAGCGATTTCTTCGACGCCATCCACGAGCAGGGCGCCCAGCTGACCGACAGCGAGGACATCGCGGCCTTCTTCAGCCAGTACGGGGTCAGCGAGGACGAGGCCCTCGACGCCCTGGACGCCTTCGGCGTGAAGTCCCAGGTCAACCGCGCCCATGCGCGGATGCGCAGCATGAAGCTGATGGGCGTGCCGGCGCTGATCGTCGACGGCCGCTTCGTGGTCAGCCCGAGCACCGCCGGCAGCCTCGACAACATGCCGCAGATCGCCGGCGCCCTGGTCGACCAGGTGCGCGAGGAGCGGGCCGAATAACATGACCCATCCGGCCGAGGACAGGGGCCTGGCCCTGCAGGGGAAGCCCCTGAAGCTGCTGACCTTCAACCTGCAGGTGGGCATCCAGACCTCGGCCTACCATCACTACCTGACCCGGGGCTGGCAGCACCTGCTGCCCCACCCCCGCCGCGGCGAGCGCCTCGACGCCATGGGCGAGGTGCTCGGCGGCTTCGACATCGTCGGCCTGCAGGAGGTGGACGGCGGCAGCTTCCGTTCCGGCCACGTCAATCAGGTCGAATACCTGGCCAGCCACGCCGGCTTCCCCCACCACTACCAGCAGCTGAACCGCAACCTGGGTCGCGTGGCCCAGCACAGCAACGGCCTGCTGTCGAAGCTGACCCCGGCGCGCATCGAGGAGCACCGCCTGCCCGGCACCCTGCCCGGCCGCGGCGCCATCCACGCCCGCTTCGGCGACGGCCCCGACGCCCTGCACGTGTTCGTCGCCCACCTGGCACTGAGCCATCGCGGCCGCGTGCGCCAGCTCGACTACCTCAGCGAGCTGATCCAGCCCCTGCGCCACGTGGTGGTGATGGGCGACCTCAACTGCACGCCGGACCAGATCCACGCCCATTCGCGCTTCCGCGAGGCCCTGCCGCTGCATCCGGTGCGCCCACCGCTGAGCTATCCCTCCTGGCAGCCCCGCCGCGCCCTGGATCACATCCTGCTCTCCGACTCCCTGGAGGCCGACCGGGTCGAGGTGCTGGAGCACCTGTTCTCCGACCACCTGCCGGTGGCGATCGAGATCCAGCTGCCCGACGCCTGCCGCACCAGCCTGGGCCGCGCCTAGCGCCCCGGCATCGGGACAGGGGTAAGACCAATGTCCCACCCGGCCTTCTGACAGGCGTTGACCAATTCCCGTATAGTCGGCTGGGCCGTTTCAACGCACGGCGCTAATATCTCGACATCCTTGCAACCTCGAGCGATCGCCCATGCCTTCCACCCACGAGCTCCCGAGCCTCCTGGCCCGGCTCGACCGCTTCTCCGAGTGGCTCGGCCGCGGCCTGTCCTGGCTGATCCTGCTGATGATGCTGGTCCAGTTCCTGATCGTGGTGCTGCGCTATGCCTTCAGCATCAACAGCATCCCCATGCAGGAATCGGTGATGTACATGCACGCCACGGTGTTCATGCTGGCCGCCGGCTACACTCTGCGCCACGGCGGCCACGTACGGGTGGACATCTTCTATCGGGCCATGACGGCGAAGCGCAAGGCGCTGGTCGATCTGCTGGGCACGCTGTTCCTGCTGCTGCCCTTCATGACCTTCGTGATCCTGTCCAGCCTGGGCTACGTCAGCAAGTCCTGGGCGATCCTCGAGACCTCGCCGGACACCGGCGGCATCCCCGGCATCTTCCTGCTCAAGACCCTGATCCCGGTGTTCGCCGGGCTGATGATCCTGCAGGGCCTGGTCGAGGCCTCGCGTAACCTGCTGATCCTGATCGGCCGCATCGATCCCGAGGCCGACGTCCCCGACCACCACGAGGAGCACCTGTGATGCTGGAGTTCATGCCACTGGTGCTGTTCGCCGTGATCTGCACCGTCCTGATGTTCGGCTACCCGGTCGCCCTGTCGCTGGCCGGCACCGCCCTGGCCTTCGCCGGCCTGGGCTTCGGCCTCGAGGCGCTGGGCGTCGACGCCAACTTCGACGGCGGCTACCTGGCCGCCTTCCCCAACCGCCTCTACGGCATCATGAGCAACCAGACGCTGCTGGCGGTGCCGCTGTTCGTGCTGATGGGGGTGCTGCTGGAGAAATCCCGGGTCGCGGAGACGCTGCTCGAGGCCATGGCGTTGCTGTTCGGCTCGCTGCGCGGCGGCCTCGGCATCTCGGTGACCGTGGTCGGCATGCTGCTGGCCGCCTCCACCGGCATCGTCGGCGCCACCGTGGTCACCATGGGCCTGATGTCGCTGCCGACCATGCTCAAGCGCGGCTACAGCATGCCGCTGGCCACCGGCACCATCTGCGCCACCGGCACCCTGGGCCAGATCATCCCGCCTTCCATCGCCCTGGTGCTGCTGGGCGACGTGCTGTCCTCCGCCTACCAGCAGGCCCAGCTGTCGATGGGCATCTTCAGTCCCAAGACCGTCTCGGTGGGTGACCTGTTCATGGGCGCGCTGGTGCCCGGCCTGATCCTGGTGGGGCTGTATATCGTCTACGTCGCCGTGACCGCCTGGATCAAGCCCGCCTCCGCCCCGGCCGTCGATCGCCGCGACCTGATGGAGGAGCTCGGCCACCAGGGCGGCCTCGGCCTGCTGCTGCTCAAGGGGCTGGTGCCGCCGATCGTGCTGATCGTGGTGGTGCTGGGCTCGATCCTCGGCGGTTTCGCCACGCCCACCGAGGCCTCCGCGGTTGGCGCCTTCGGCGCGCTGGTGCTGGCCCTGGCCTATCGCCGCCTGGACATGGCCACCCTCAAGGAGGTGCTGCGCTCCACCGTGGACGTCACCACCATGGTGTTCCTGATCCTGATCGGCGCGGCGCTGTTCTCGCTGGTGTTCCGCGCCTACGGCGGCGAGGAGCTGGTCACCCACCTGTTCGAGAGCATGCCCGGCGGCGTGGTCGGCGCCACCATCATCGTGATGCTGGTGATCTTCCTGCTCGGCTTCATCCTCGACTTCATCGAGATCACCTTCGTGGTGGTGCCGATCGTCGGCCCGATCCTGCTGGCCATGGGCCTCGACCCGGTGTGGCTGGGCATCATGATCGCCATCAACCTGCAGACCTCGTTCCTGACGCCGCCGTTCGGCTTCGCGCTGTTCTACCTGCGCGGGGTGGCCCCGGATTCGGTGCCGACCTCGGCCATCTACCGCGGCGTGATGCCGTTCATCGCCCTGCAGCTGGCGATGCTCATCGCGCTGTCGTTCTTCCCGCAGCTGGCCACCTGGTTGCCGCAGCAGTTCTAGCGGCACCGGCCCCAGCGCAGCGTTGGCGCCCCGTGGACGAGACGCGGGCGCCGACGACTACAGTGTCGGAAGCGACTCACCGTCCTTCCCACGACGGCTCGGCCCGGCCGAGCCTTGTGCAAGCCCTGCCCTGCCGGAATCCCCGGTTCAACAACGCCACAACAGATCTAGGGAGCAAGCATGCAACGCACGTCACTCGCCAACGCCATTACCCTCGCCGGTGCCGCCACCGGCCTACTGCTCGTCGGAGCCCAGGCTCAGGCCCAGGAGACCTTCGAGTGGAAGATGGTGACCTCCTGGCCGAAGAACTTCCCCGGCGTCGGCCAGGGCCCCGAGCGCCTCGCCGAGCTGGTCGACCAGATGTCCGACGGCCGGCTGACCATCGAGGTGTTCGGCGCCGGCCAGCTGGTGCCGGGTTTCGAGGTCTTCGACGCCGTGTCCGAGGGTACCGCCGAGCTGGGCCACTCCGCCTCCTACTACTGGAAGGGCAAGGCGCCGGCGGCCCAGTTCTTCGCCGCCGTGCCGTTCGGCATGAACGCCCAGGAGATGAACGCCTGGCTGCACTACGGCGGCGGCCTGGAGCTGTGGAACGAGCTCTACGAGCCGTTCGGGGTCGACGTCATGGCCGCCGGTGCCTCCGGCGTGCAAATGGGCGGCTGGTACAACGAGGAGATCAACTCGGTCGACGATCTCGACGGCCTGAAGATGCGCATGCCGGGCCTGGGCGGCGAGGTCATGAACCGCATGGGCGTGGCGATCGTCAACATGCCCGGCGGCGAGATCTTCACCTCGCTGCAGTCCGGCGCCATCGATGCCACCGAGTGGATCGGCCCCTACAACGACCTGGCCTTCGGCCTCCACCAGGCCGCGGACTACTACTACTATCCGGGCTGGCACGAGCCGACCGTGATGTTCGAGGCGATCGTCAACGACGAGGCCATGGCATCGCTGCCGGATGATCTCCAGGCGATCCTGCGCACCGCCATCCGCGACGTGAACGCCGACGTGCTGGACGAGTACACCGCCCGCAACAACGACGCCCTGGAGACGCTGATCAACGAGCACGACGTCGAGCTTCGCCGTCTGCCGGACGACGTGCTGGCCCAGGCCAAGGAGCACTCCGCGGACGTGGTCGCCGAGCTGGCCGAGTCCAGCGAGATGGCCGGCAAGATCTACGAGTCCTACCGTGCCTTCCAGGAGAAGGTGGAGAACTACCACACCATCTCCGAGCAGGCCTACTACAACGCCCGCAACCCGGAAGGCGACACCACCAGCGCGGAGTAAGGCCGCCGGCCCGGTCACCATCACGGCGACCGGGCGCATCAGACGGGCTGATCCGGCGACAGGTCTGCGAGGGGCGCTGTAAACCCGTCCATGGGCGCTAACTTTTGCCCTGCGACGCTCTCGCATCCTGCTTCGCTTGCAAGACCGGTGCTGGCCATCCGTGGCCAGCCCGTTCGGCGAGGCTCGCCTCACCCATGGCAAAAACCCCCTCTACAACCTGTCCCCGGCGCCCGTCCTGATGACACCTCTTCCCAGCAGGGCGGCCTTCGGGCGGCCCTGCTGCGTTTGAAGGGTCCAGACTATCCGCAGTAGGACGCCAGCCAGGCCTCGGCCATCGCCAGCACCAGCGCATAGCGCCCGCCCTTGGCGACCAGGATCCACAGCGTGGCCCGCCACCAGGGCAGTCGGAAGATGCCTGCCAGCACGGTCAGCGGATCGCCGATCACCGGCGCCCACGAGAGCAGCAGGCTGGCCTCGCCGAAGCGCCGGTAGCCGCGCTCCGCCCGCGCCAGGCCCCGCGGCGAAACCGGGAACCAGCGGCGATCCTGAAAGTGCCGGGCATAGCGGCCCAGCGCCACGTTGATCAGGCTGCCCAGCACGTTGCCCGCGGTTGCCGCCGCCCACAGCGCCGGCAGCGCCCCGCCCTGGCACCACTGCCGGGCCAGCCATGCCTCGGAGCCGCCCGGCAGCAGGGTGGCACTGGCCAGGGCGATCATAAAGAGGCTCAGCATGGCCGCCTGCCCGGCCGCTGGCGTATGCTAGGCGCCGGATTCACGCCACGAGACGACATACGATGTCCTCCATTCCCCATACGCTTACCATCGCCGGCTCCGACCCCTCCGGCGGCGCGGGCCTGCAGGGCGACCTCAAGACGCTCTCGGCGCTGGGCACCTACGCCACCAACGTCATCACCGCGGTGATCGCCCAGAACACCCGGGGCGTGGCCGCCGTCCACCCGGTGCCGGCGACGGTGATCGGCGAGCAGCTCGAGAACCTGCTCGACGACGTGCGCATCGACGCGGTGAAGATCGGCATGGTCGCCGACCGAGCCGTGGCCGAGACACTGGCCGAGGTGCTCGGCCGCCGCCGCCCGCGCTGGATCGTACTCGACCCGGTGATGGTGGCCAAGAGCGGCGACATCCTGGTCGACGCCGCCGGCATCGCCGCGGTGCGCGACGTGCTGGTGCCGCTGGCCGATGTCATCACGCCCAACCTGCCCGAGGCCGCGGTGCTGCTCGACGCCGAGACGCCGCGCAGCCCGGACGCCATGGAGGCCATGCTGCCCGCCCTGCAGGCCCTCGAGGCGCCCTACGTGCTGCTCAAGGGCGGCCACCTGAGCGGCGCGACCTGCCCCGACCTGCTGGCCACGCCCGAACGCAGCCAGTGGCTGCCGGCGCCGCGCATCGCCACCGAGAACCTGCACGGCACCGGCTGTGCGCTGTCCTCGGCCATCGCCGCGCAGCTCGCGCATCTCCCGCCCGGCGCCGACGGCGACGCCATCGTCGGCGCCATCGGCGAGGCCAAGCGCTGGCTGCATGCCGCCCTCGATGCCAGCCCGCAGCTGACGGTGGGCCAGGGCCGCGGGCCGGTGCATCACTTCCACGCCCTGTGGTAACGAGGCGCAACCGGGCAGTACCGAAAAACCCAGCTTGCAGGGGCGGCGGCAGCCACCCATCCTGAAACGGTCATCTTCCGGCCGTACGAGGGTTGTGCCATGTCCCGCACCCTGCTGTTCGCCTGCGATCTCTCCGCCGAGAACCGCGCCGCCTTCGCCCGCGCCATCCGGCTGGCGAACGAGACCGGCGCCCGGCTCGACGTCGTCCACGTGCTCGACCCCTACCTGCCCCGGCGGGTCCTGCACGACCTCGAGGAAGCCGTGGTGGCGGACATCGCCGCCACCCTCACCGACATCCGCGAGGACTACGCCCTCGCCGAGCCGGCCAACCTGATCCAGACCGTGGCCGGCGCGCCCTACGCCGAGATCATCCGCGAGGCCCACGAGCGCGAGGCCGACATGATCATCCTCGGCGCCCACCGCAAGCGCGGCCAGCCGGACCTGGTCACCGGCACCACCCTGGCCCGAGTGCTACGCGGCGCGCCCTGTCCGGTGCTCTCGGTGAGCCACCCCGCCACCCAGTCGTGGCAGGACATCCTGGTGCCGGTCGACTTCTCGCTGACCTGCCGCCGCACCCTGCGCGAGACCCTCAAGCGCTTCCCCGAGAGCCGGCTGACCCTGCTGCACGCCTGGAACATCCCCGGCGAGCGGGAGCTGGGCTCGTCGAGCGACTACGCCCGCTGGCGCGACCGTGAGGTCGCCACGCTGCGCCGCCACCTGGAGCAGGAGACCGAGCAGCTGATGGGCGAATTGGAGCGCGTGCCCGAGGTGGAGCTGGAGCTCGAACAGGGCGACCCGCTGGACGTGCTGCTGACTCGCCTGCGCCGCCAGCCGCCCCAGCTGCTGGCGCTGGGCAGCCGCGGCCAGCTCGGCCGCCAGAGCCAGATCACCGAGCGACTCCTGGCCGAGCCGCACTGTGACGTCATGCTGTGCCGCAGCTGGTAACGGCCTCACGCGAAGGGCCATAGTTATACAGAACCATTACAGAAAAGCGGTGTCGGTATGAGCGATAGCCACTCTGGAGGATGTCTTCATGCCGATGCTGCGCCTGCCCTTCGCCGCCCTCATGTTTGCCCTGGCGCTGGCCACGGGCCTTGCCGCCATGCCCGCCGGCGCGGAGGTGGTGGTCAAGAACGCCCGCTTCGCCGCCGTCCAGCAGGTCGACGGGCGCCCCTTCCGGATGATCGGCCACGGGCTGTTCCGCTACATGATCTGGGACGCCTACGCCGGCGCCTACTACCAGGCCGAAGGCTTTCCACGGCCCGCGCCCCAGTCGGGCAACGTGCCGCGGCGCCTGGAACTCGAGTACTTCCACGCCATCGAGGCCGGCGACTTCGCCGAGGTCACCCGCGATACCCTCCGCGACCAGCTCGGCGCGGCCGACTTCCGATCGCTCGAGCCGGCGCTGTCGGCCTTCAACGCCCGCTACCGCGACGTCTCGCCGGGCGACCGCTACGCCCTGACCTGGGACGGCGAGACCCTGAGCCTGGCCCTGAACGGCGAGTCGCTCTATGCGCGGCCAGAGCCGGCGCTGGCCGATGCCCTGTTCGGCATCTGGCTCGGCGAGGCGCCGCTGGGCGACGGCTTCCGGGACGACCTGCTGGGGCGCTGACCGCCGGCGTGCTAGGCTGCCGGCTTTTGCCAGCCGCCGAGGGCGGGAAGAAGAAGGAAGGCACCATGAAAGCCCTGATCCAGCGCGTTCGCCACGCCAGCGTCACCGTCGACGACCGCGAGACCGGCGCCATCGACCACGGCCTGCTGGCGCTGATCGGCGTCGAGAAGGGGGATGACGAGCAGAGCGTCGAGCGGCTGCTGCACAAGCTGCTGCACTACCGGGTGTTCTCCGACCCGGACGGCAAGATGAACCTCAACCTGCAGCAGGCCGAGGGCAGCCTGCTGCTGGTGTCGCAGTTCACCCTGGCCGCCGACACCCGCAAGGGGCTGCGCCCCGGCTTCTCCAGCGCCGCGCCGCCCGCCGAGGGCCAGCGGCTGTTCGAGGCGCTGGTCGAGCGCGCCCGGGTCGCCTGGCCGAAGGTCACCACCGGCGAGTTCGGCGCCGACATGCAGGTGGCGCTGGTCAACGACGGTCCGGTGACCTTCCTGCTCGAGAGCTGAACCGGCGCCTCAGGTCGCCTCGCGCAGCTCCGCTTCCATCGCCTCCAGCGATTCCTCCGCCGCCAGCCAGGCCTGCTCCAGCTCGCCGAGCCGCGACGCCAGCTCGGCCTGCTCGGCGAGCCGCTGGGAGAGTTCGTCCTTGCGCGCCTCGTCGGTGTAGAGCTCGGCGTCGCCCAGGGCGTCCTCCACCTTGCCGAGCGAGGCCTGCACCTTCTCCATCTCGCGCTCGGCGCGATCGCGCTCGCGCTTGAGCGGGCGCAGCTTCTCGCGCAGCTCGGCGGCGGCGCGACGCGCGGCCTTGCGATCCTCCTTCGGCGCCTCGGCGGCCTCCTGACGCTCGACCTTCTGGGCCCGGGCCTCGCGGCGCTCGTTCTCGAGCCGCGTCTTGAGCCAGGCGCGATAGTCGTCGAGGTCGCCGTCGAAGGGCGTGACCCGGTGGTCGGCGACCCGCCAGAACTCGTCCACGGTGGCGCGCAGCAGGTGGCGATCGTGGGAGACCACGATCACCGTGCCCTCGAAGCTGGCCAGCGCCTCGGTGAGCGCCTCGCGCATCTCCAGGTCCAGGTGGTTGGTCGGCTCGTCGAGCAGCAGCAGGTTGGGCTTCTGCCAGGCCACCAGCGCCAGCGCCAGCCGCGCCTTCTCGCCGCCGGAGAAGCGCCCCACCTCGGCGAAGGCGTCGTCGCCCTTGAAGCCGAAGCCGCCCAGGAAGTTGCGGATGTCCAGGTCGGCGGCCCGCGGCGAGAGCCGCTGCACGTGGATGAAGGGCGTGGCCGCGAGGTCGAGCCCCTCGAGCTGATGCTGGGCGAAGTAGCCGATGGCCAGGTGCTCGCCGGGCACCCGACGCCCGCCGAGCAGCGGCAGCTCGCCGGTCAGCGACTTGATCAGCGTCGACTTGCCGGCGCCGTTGGGGCCGAGCAGGCCGATGCGCTGCCCCGGCTGCAGGGTCATGTCGACGCCCTCGAGCTGGACGGTCTCGCCGTCCTCGCCGCGATAGCCGAGCCGCGCCTCGTCCAGCACCAGCAGCGGGTGCGAGGTGCGGTCGGCGGACGGCAGCGTGAAGTGGAAGGGCGAATCGACGTGGGCCACGGCGATCTCGCCCATGCGCTCGAGCATCTTCAGCCGGCTCTGGGCCTGGCGGGCCTTGGTGGCCTTGTAGCGGAAGCGGGCCACGAAGCGCTCGATCTCCTCCTTGCGCGCCTGCTGCTTGGCCGCCTCGGCCTGCTGCAGGGCCAGCTTCTCGGCCCGGGTGCGCTCGAAGGTGGAGTAGTTGCCGCGATACAGCACCAGCGAGCGACGATCGAAGTGCACGATGTGATCGCACACCGCGTCGAGGAAGTCGCGGTCGTGGGAGATCAGCAGCAGGGTGCCCGGATAGCGGGTCAGCCACTGCTCGAGCCACAGCAGGGCGTCGAGGTCCAGGTGGTTGGTGGGCTCGTCGAGCAGCAGCAGGTCGGAGGGCATGAACAGGGTGCGCGCCAGGTTGACGCGCATCCGCCAGCCGCCGGAGAAGTCCGACAGCGGCCGCGCGAGGTCGCCCTGGTCGAAGCCGAGCCCGACCAGCAGCTGGGCCGCCCGGGCCGGGGCGCTGTAGCCGTCCAGCGCCTCGATGGTGCCGTGCAGCTCGGCCTCGCGGTGAACATCGCCGTTTGCCTGAGCCCTGGCCAGCGCGGCTTCCGCCTCGCGCAGGGCCCGGTCGCCGTCGAGCACGTAGTCCTGGATGCTGCGGTCGAGGGCCTCGACCTCCTGGGCCATGTGGGCGATGCGCTGGCCGCCGCTCATCTCGAGCTCGCCGCGATCGGGGGCGAACTCGCCGCGCAGCAGGCCGAACAGGCTCGACTTGCCGGCGCCGTTGGGCCCGACGATGCCCGCCTTGTGGCCGGCGTGCAGGGTCAGGTCGGCGTCCTCGAGCAGCGCTTGGGTGCCGCGTTGCAGGGAAACTTGGCGCAGTGCAATCATGAAGGCTCCACAGGAAGGCATAGGGCCGCCGCCGTGACGACAGCCGAATCATGACGCCCGATTCTACCGAATTGCCGGCCGCTCTGCGGGCCCGGCTCGCCGCCGATCCGCTATGGGACGTCGCCCTGGCGCTCTACGCCCGCCCCGGCGCGGAAGCCGCCTGCCTGCACCTGCAGGACGACGCCGGCGTCGAGGTGATCGAGCTGCTGTGGCGGCTGTGGCTGTTCCGCCACGGGCTGGCCGCCGGCCCGATGCCCGATGCGGTGGCCCGCTGGCAGGCCGAGGTGACCGCGCCGCTGCGCCGGCTGCGCCGCTCGCTCAAGGCCGAGGCCACCGAGCGCGAGAGCGTCGCCTCGCTGCGCCAGCGGATCAAGGCCTGCGAGCTCGACGCCGAGCGTGAGGCCCTGGCGCGGCTGGAAGCGCATAGCCTCGACGACAACGCCACTCATCGGCCTCTATCACCCGGCGATGACCTGCGAGATGCACTGCCTTTTTATTCCCGACTGACAAAACCGTCTCATCTTGCGGCGCTAGGAAGGTTGAATGACCAACTTGACCCTTCATGATCGCCCCACTAGCCTGAACAAACGCTGCAAAAACAAAACGTTCTTTTCGTTAGCAATATCATCGTGATGTTGCTGGCAGAACCTGCAGAGGAAGCGCATCAATGAAGTCACAAAAGCTGCTGGCCACCGCGGGCATCGGTGCCCTGATGCTGGGCATGTCGACGTCCGCCTTCTCGGACAACTGGCGCTACGCTCACGAGGAGTACGAGGGCGACGTACAGGACGTCTTCGCCCAAGAATTCAAGCGCTACGTGGAGGAGAATTCCGACCACAACGTGCAAGTCTATCGCTTCGGTGAGCTCGGCGAGTCCGACGACATCATGGAGCAGACCCAGAACGGCATCCTGCAGTTCGTGGACCAGTCCCCCGGCTTCACCGGCGCCCTGATCCCGGCGGCCCAGATTTTCTTCATTCCGTATCTGATGCCGACCGACATGGACACCGTGCTCGAGTTCTTCGACGAGAGCAAGGCCATCAACGAGATGTTCCCCGAGCTCTACGCCGAGCACGGCCTGAAGCTGCTGCAGATGTTCCCCGAGGGGGAAATGGTGGTCACCGCCGACGAGCCGATCACCGAACCCGCGGACTTCGACAACAAGAAGATCCGGGTGATGACCAACCCGCTGCTCGCCGAGACCTACAACGCCTTCGGCGCCACCCCGACCCCGCTGCCCTGGGGTGAGGTGTACGGCGGCCTGCAGACCGGCATCATCGACGGCCAGGAGAACCCGATCTTCTGGATCGAGTCCGGCGGCCTCTACGAGGTGTCTCCGAACCTGACCTTCACCGGTCACGGCTGGTTCACCACCGCCATGATGGCCAACCAGGACTTCTACGAAGGCCTGTCCGACGAGGACAAGCAGCTGGTGCAGGACGCCACCGACGCGGCCTATGACCACACCATCGAGCACATCCAGGGCCTCGCCGAGGACTCGCTCGACAAGATCATGGAAGCCTGCGACGAGTGCACCGTGACGCGCCTGAACGACGAGCAGATCGCCACCTTCAAGGAGCGCGCGCCCCAGGTCGAGGACGCCTTCCTCGAGATGACCGGCGAGGACGGCGCCGCGCTGCTCGAGCAGTTCAAGGCCGACCTCGAGGCCGTGCAGCAAGCCGAGGAGTGATCGCGATCACCCGACCGGCACGATGGGGGCAGCCTGGCTGCCCCCGTTTTGTTTCCGCCCGGGCAACGTTCAACCAACGTTGATCCGCGGGGCCTATGGCATGGCCTCCAGCCGTTACGCTGCTCCATAGGGATGTCGCTCGCGCGTCATGCCGTTCGCCACGATTCCAGGGAATTACGCCCATGACCGACGAAGATTCCGAAAAGCACTATCGTTCCGGACTGCCGGGCTTTCTCGGCGTCATCGACACCTTCATCAGCAAGGTCGAGGCGGTGATCCTCGCCCTCGGCGTGCTGCTGATGGCCGCCAACACCATCGCCAACGTCATCGGCCGCTTCGTCTTCGGCGAGAGCATCTTCTTCTCCGGCGAGATCAACCGCATCCTGATCATCATGATCACCTTCGCCGGCATCGGCTATGCGGCGCGCCACGGCCGGCACATCCGCATGTCGGCGATCTACGATGCCCTGCCGGTGGGCGGGCGCCGCGCGCTGATGATCGCGATCTCGCTGTTCACCTCCCTGGTGATGTTCTTCCTGCTCTATTTCTCGGTGCTCTACATCCTCGACCTGCACGACAAGGGCCGCATCCTGCCGGCGCTCGGCTTCCCTATCTGGATCATCTACGTCTGGGTGCCGCTGGGCTTTCTGATCACCGGCATCCAGTACCTGCTCACCGCCATCAAGAACATGACGTCCCGCGACGTCTACCTGTCGACCTCGGTGCTCGACGGGTACAAGGATACGGAAACGGAAGTCTGATGATGGGCACGACCCGGGGGAACGCACGATGACGACAATAATGGTGGTGACCATGATCGCCCTGCTGCTGCTGGGCTTTCCGATGATGATCCCGCTGATCACCGCGGCGGTGATCGGCTTCTTCATGATGTTCAACGGCCTGGGCCAAATGGAGACGCTGATCCAGCAGATGATGGCCGGCATCCGGCCAGCCTCGCTGATCGCGGTGCCGATGTTCATCCTCGCCGCCGACATCATGACCCGCGGCCAGTCGGCGGAGCGCCTGATCAACATGGTGATGTCCTTCATCGGCCACGTGAAGGGCGGTCTGGCGGTCAGCACCGCGGCCTCCTGCACCCTGTTCGGCGCCGTCTCCGGCTCCACCCAGGCCACCGTGGTGGCGGTGGGCTCGCCCCTGCGCCCGCGGATGCTCAAGGCCGGCTACTCGGACTCCTTCACCCTGGCGCTGATCATCAACGCCAGTGACATCGCCTTCCTGATTCCGCCCAGCATCGGCATGATCATCTACGGGGTGATCTCCGGCACCTCCATCGGCGAGCTGTTCATCGCCGGCATCGGGCCCGGCCTGCTGATTCTCGCCATGTTCTCCGCCTACTGCGTGGCCTACGCCGTGATCCGCAAGGTGCCCACCGAGCCCAAGGCCGGCTGGGGCGAACGCCTGGGCGCGGTACGCATGGCGCTGTGGCCGCTGGGCTTCCCGGTGATCATCGTCGGCGGCATCTATGGCGGTATCTTCAGCCCCACCGAGGCCGCCGCGGCCTGCGTGCTGTATGCCATCCTGCTCGAGTTCGTGGTGTTCCGCTCGCTCAAGATCAATGACATCTACGCCATCGCCAAGTCCACCGGCCTGATCACCGCCGTGGTGTTCATCCTGGTCGCCGTCGGCAACGGCTTCTCCTGGATCATCTCCTTCGCCCAGATTCCCCAGGCGATCCTCGAGGCGGTGGGCATCAACGAGGCCGGCCCCACCGGGGTGCTGATCGCGATCTGCATCGCCTTCTTCGTGGCCTGCATGTTCGTCGACCCCATCGTGGTGATCCTGGTGCTGACGCCGATCTTCGCCCCCGCCATCGAGGCCACCGGCCTGGACCCGGTGCTGGTCGGCATCCTGATCACCCTGCAGGTGGCCATCGGCTCGGCGACGCCACCCTTCGGCTGCGACATCTTCACCGCCATCGCGATCTTCAAGCGGCCCTACCTGGACGTCATCAAGGGCACGCCGCCGTTCGTGTTCCTGCTGATCCTCGCCGCCGCCCTGCTGATCATGTTCCCGCAGATCGCCCTGTTCCTGCGCGACCTGGCCTTCAGCGGCTGACCGGGACCCAAAGGAGAGCTCATGATGTTCAAGCGGATCATGGTACCGGTGGATGGCTCCAAGGGCGCCATCAAGGCACTGGACAAGGCCGTCGCGCTGCAGCGGCTCACCGGCGCCGAACTCTACCTGCTGTGCGTGTTCAAGCATCACAGCCTGCTCGAGGCCTCGCTGTCCATGATCAGGCCCGAGAAGCTCGACATCCCCGACGATGCCCTCAAGGAGTACGCCACCGAGATCGCCGTGCAGGCCAAGGCGCACGCCGCCGAGCTCGGCGTGCCCGCCGACAGGGTGCGTGCCTTCGTCAAGGGGGGCCGCCCCTCGCGCACCATCGTGCGCTTCGCCCGCAAGCGCGACTGCGACCTGATCGTGATCGGCGCCCAGGGCACCAACGGCGACAAGGGTCTGCTGCTGGGCAGCGTGTCGCAGCGGGTGGCGGGCTCGGCCCACTGCCCAACCCTCGTGGTCTAGTGCCGCCGGCGCGCCTCCTGCCGGGTCGGTTTCCGCGCCGTCGAGACGGGTGCGGAACCGATCCGGCCCTGTTAGAGTCCCAAGAACCCCATTCACCGATGGCGCCAAGGCGCCGGAGTACAAGGCATTTTCATGAAGCGACTGCTGACCACCGCATCCCTGACGGCGCTGCTGACCGCTGCCCCGCTGGCACTGGCCGCCCCCGAGACCGACGGCGAGAAGCTCGGCTACAGCCTCGGCGTGACCCTGGGCAAGAGCATCCAGCAGGACGTCTCCGATCTCGATGTCGACGCCTTCACCCAGGCCGTTCGCGATGTCTTCGACGACAACGAGCTGGAGATGACCGAGGACGAGATGAACGCCACCATGCAGGCCTTCCAGCAGCAGGCCATGCAGCAGCGCGCCGCCGAGGCCCAGCAGCTGGCCGAGGAGAACCAGGCCGCCGGCGAGGCCTATCAGGCCGAAAACGCCGAGAAGGACGACGTGACCGTCACCGCCTCCGGCCTGCAGTATCGCGAGATCGAATCCGGCGACGGCGCCTCGCCCAGCGACGGCGACACCGTCAAGGTCAACTACGAAGGCCAGCTGATCGACGGCACCGTCTTCGACAGCTCCTACGAGCGCGGCGAGCCGGTCAGCTTCCAGGTCGGCCAGGTCATCGAAGGCTGGCAGGAAGCCCTGAAGCTGATGAGCGTCGGCGACACCTGGGAAGTCGTGATCCCGGCCGAACTCGGCTATGGCAGCCGCGGCCAGGGCCCGATCGGCCCCAACGAGACCCTGGTGTTCAAGGTCGAGCTGCTCGATGTGAACCCGGACAACGCCGAAGGCTGATCGCCCCACGGCGAGCGCGCCTCGATGGCGCGACCGGCGGCCGGCCTCCCTCGGGGCCGGCCGCCTTGCGTTGCGCGGCCTGACACGCCGCGCTCACCTCTCGACCAGGGAATGGCATCGTCATGGAAAGCATCATCGGCGCCCTCGGGCCCCTGTTCCTGCTGATCCTGCTCGGCGCCCTGCTGGGCCGTGGTCCCTGGCCCGGCGGCGACTTCTGGTCGCGCCTCGAGGGCCTGATCTACTACCTGCTGTTCCCGGCGATGCTGGTGGCCACCCTGGCCGAGGCCGACATCCGCGCGGTGCCGGTCGCCCGCCTCGCCCTGGTGCTGCTCGGTGGCCTGCTGCTGCTGGCCGTCGGCCTGTGGACGCTGCGGCCGCGGCTGGGGCTCGGCATGCCGGCCTTCACCTCGGTCTTCCAGGGCGCGCTGCGCTTCAACACCTACGTGGGCGTGGCCGGCGCCGCCGCCCTGCACGGCCCGGCCGGCGCCACCGTGGCGGCGGTCGCCGTGGCGCTGATGGTGCCGCTGGTCAACGTACTGTGCGTGCTGACCTTCCTCGCTGCCGGCACCCTGGGCAAGGGCGGCGTGGGCGCCAGCCTCCGGGCCCTGGCCCGCAACCCGCTGATCCTGGCCTGCCTGGCCGGGGCGGGGCTCAACCTCTCGGGGATCGGCCTGCCCGGCTGGAGCCACGACGCGGTGGCCCTGCTCGGCCGGGCGGCGCTGCCGCTGGGCCTGGTGGCGGTGGGCGTGGCGCTCCGCCCCCAGGCGGTGCTGCGCCGGGACGGCGGCCTCTGGACCGCCACCCTGATCAAGCTGGCGCTGCTGCCGGCCCTGGTGCTGGGGCTGACCACCCTGCTCGGCCTGGACGCGGTGAGCCGCGACGTGGCGCTGCTCTTCGCCGCCCTGCCCACCGCCACCTCGGCCTATATCCTGTCGCGACAGCTGGGCGGCGACGCCGAATTGATGGCCGCGTTGATTACCGTCCAGACCCTGCTGGCCATGCTGAGCCTGCCGCTGTGGCTGCGCCTGATCGCCTAGCCAGCGACATCAAATAAAAAATATTCTCGTTACGCTTGACGCATCAAATGAGAATGATTTACCTTTCATTCATGGCATCGCCGAGGTGCGTGTCAGACCCGCGGGGCCCTGCCAGTCCTCCGCGGGGGATTCTCCTCCTCATTGCTAGTCACGGTCTTTCGCCGCCCCGCCCAGGGCGGCTTTCTTTTGCGCGCGACCTTTCCGCACTGGCTCCGAGCGCCCGCGGCACCATGACGTGCCCTCACCGCACGCGTGCGTCAGCTCCGCTGGCCCAGGCGCGCCTTGATCATCTCTCCCAGCGCCTCCACCGCCGGCCAAGAGGCCGCATTGACGCCTCGCCCGTAATGCAGCTCGGCCTGGCAGTCCGCCAGCCGCGGCAGGCCCTCGGCCTCACCCAGCTCGCGCATGGCCGGCGTCAGGCGATCACGCTCCAGGATGCTCACCGCCAGCCCCGCCTCCACGGCAGTCTCCAGCGCATGGATGCTGGTACTGGTGAAGACCGCATGCCAGGGGCGCCCGCCGGCCTCCAGGGCCTCGATGCCGAGCTGGCGGTAGGGACAGTCCACCGGATGCAGCGCCAGCGGCAACGGGGCCTCCGGCGCCAGCGCCAGGTCCCGGGCGCCGGCCCATACCGGCGAGGTACGCCACAGCGGCTCACCGCCGCTGAGTCGATGAGGACGGTCCAGCGCCACGACCAGCGACAGCTGGCCCCGCTCCAGGCGGCGGGCCAGCTCGCCGCTGGTCGCGGTCACGGCCTCCAGCACCACGTCAGGATGGCGGGCCAGGAAGTCCGGCAGCAGGCGCCCTACCAGGCGGCTGGCGTAGTCCTCGGGCATACCGAAGCTGACCCGGCCGGACAGGCCGCGGCCGCTGATCCGAGCCACCAGGCCGTCGTGATGGCGCAGCAGCTCCCGGGCCTCGCCGAGCAGCGCCTCGCCGCTGGCGGTGAGCGTCATGCCCCGGGCACCGCGCACCAGCAGCCGGGCCTCCAGGCGCGTCTCGAGGCGCTTGATCTGCATGCTCAGGGCACTGACGGTGCGGTGGCGCTGCTCGGCCGCCGCGGCCAGCGAGCCCAGCCGCGCCACCGCCACGAAGCTGCGCAGCGCCTCCAGGTCCAGGGTCTGGGAAGAGACTTCAACCATACTGAACACTCACTAAAAAAAGTTGCGATTCACTGAAGACATTAGCCGGCGCAGACTCGCCCCTGCAAGTTCGCGGGAGGAGACCGACATGCTGGCGAGACAATGGGTTCAGTGGGCACCGCCCCAGCCGCAGCAGCTGGGGAGCCTGGCGATCGCTGTGGGCTTCGTGATCTGCTGGAGCAGCGGCTTCGTGGGCAGCCGTCTGGCCGTGGCCGCCGAGTCGCCGGCGCTCTCGCTCTACGCCTGGCGCTTCGCGCTGGCCACCCTGCTGGCCGGCCTGTGGACGCTGATCGCGACCCGCGCGCAACGCACTCGAGCACCGGGCGCCCTGGCCCACGAGGCCCTGGTCGGCAGCCTCACGGTGGGCGGCTATCTGCTGGCCATGCTGCTGGCGGTGGAAAGCGGCGTCAGTGCCGGCGTGGCGGCCCTGATCGGCGCCCTGCAGCCCCTGGCCGCGACGCTGATGGCCGGCCGCCTGCTGGGCGAGCGTCCGCGGATGGCCCAATGGCTGGGACTGGGCGTGGCGACCCTGGGGGCGGGGCTGAGCGTGATGGACGATCTCGGCGGCGTCGGCGGGGCACCGCTCTGGGCCTACGGACTGCCGCTGCTGGCGGTGATCGCGGTGAGCCTCGGCAGCGTGCTGAGCGCCGGGCGGCCGGCGACCCTGCCCATGGCGACGCGCCTGACCGCCCAGCTGGCGGCGGCCACCCTGGTGTTCGCCCTCGCCGCCTGGCTGAGCGGCGAAGGACTGCCCGCCCCGGCGCTGGAGGCGGAGACCCTGGCGGCCCTGGCCTGGCTGATCCTGCTGGCAACCTTCGGCGGCTACGGTTTCTTCAACGCCAGCCTGCAGCGCTTCGGGGTCAGCCAGAGCGCCGCGCTGGTGGCCCTGACACCGGCCGCCACCCTGGCCGCCACGGCGCTGATGTTCGGCGAATGGCCGGGCATGCTGGGCGCCGCCGGCATGGCCCTCGGGCTGCTCGGCGCCGTGAGCGCCCTGGCGAGCGGTCGGCGCCGCGGGCGAGGCGCCGGCGGCCATGTCGCCACGGCCCGCCCGGTCACGGAGCGGGAAGCGCGTCGACGGGTCCGACCGAACGCCCCGACCACGCGGCGAGGCTGAGCGCGCGGGAAGGAATCAGTCGGCGCGACGGAAGATCAGGTCCCAGACGCCGTGGCCGAGCTTCTCGCCGCGCTGCTCGAACTTGGTCAGCGGGCGGAACTCGGGGCGCGGCACGTAGGGGGCCGTCTCGTCGGTGGCGGTGTTCTGGTAGCCCGGCGCCTCGACCATCACCTCGGCCATCCACTCGGCGTAGGCCTCCCAGTCGGTGGCCATGTGCAGGGTGCCGCCGGGCTTGAGGCGCGTGCGCACCAGCTCGACGAAGGCCGGCTGGACGATGCGCCGCTTGTGATGCTTCTTCTTGGTCCAGGGGTCGGGGAAGAACAGCTGCAGGGTGCCGAGGCTGCCCTCGGGCAGGCACTGCTCGAGCACCAGCAGCGCGTCTTCGCGATAGACCCGGAGGTTGGTCAGGCCGCGCTTGTCGGCCTCGTCGAGCAGCTTGCCGACGCCGGGCGCATGCACCTCGATGCCGATGAAGTCGGTGTCGGGATGGGTCTCGGCCTGCTCGATCAGCGAGCCGCCCATGCCGAAGCCGATCTCCAGCACCACCGGAGCGCGACGCCCGAACAGCGTCTCGAGGTCCTGGCGGCCGTCCTCGAGGGTCAGCCCCAGACGCGGCCACACCTCCTCGAGGCCGCGGGTCTGGGCGGCGGTCATGCGCCCGGCGCGCAGCACGTAGCTCTTGATCCCGCGGCGATGCAGCGGGGCGTCGGGGCCCTCGGGAGCGTCGGTCGAGGGCGTGTCGGGGCGTTGTTCGTCGTTCATGCGCGGCGTTGAAACTCGTGAAGGTCGAAAGACAGGATCAGGCGTTGATACGCCCGGCCAGCGGCGAGGACGGCTCGGCGCCCTGGCGGCGCGGCATGCGTCCGGCAAGGAAGGCCTCGCGGCCGGCCAGCACGGCCCGCTTCATGGCGCCGGCCATCAGCACCGGCTGGCGGGCGTGGGCGATGGCGGAGTTCATCAGCACCCCGTCGCAGCCCAGCTCCATGGCCTGGGCGGCCTCGGAGGCGGTGCCGATGCCGGCATCCACCAGCACCGGCACGCTGGCCTGCTCGATGATCAGGCGGATGTTGTGCGGATTCTGGATGCCGTGGCCGGAGCCGATCAGCGAGCCCAGCGGCATCACGGCGCAGCAGCCGAGACGCTCCAGCTCGCGGGCAACGATGGGATCGTCGCTGGTGTAGACCATGACGTCGAAGCCGTCGTTGACCAGGGTCTCGGCGGCGGCCAGGGTCTCCACCACGTTGGGATACAGGGTGGTGTCATCGCCCAGCACCTCGAGCTTGACTAGGTTGTGGCCGTCGAGCAGCTCGCGGGCCAGCCGGCAGGTGCGCACCGCATCCTGGGCGGTGTAGCAGCCGGCGGTGTTGGGCAGCAGGGTATAGCGCTCCGGGGACACCACGTCGAGCAGATTGGGCGCCGAGGCGTCCTGGCCCAGATTGGTGCGACGCACGGCGAAGGTCACCACCTCGGCCCCGCTGGCGGCGATGGCCTCGCCGGTCTCGTCGACATCGCGGTACTTGCCGGTGCCCACCAGCAGGCGCGAGGCGAATTCACGGCCGGCGACGCGCAGCGGCGCGTCCTGGAAGAAGTCGGTCATTGTATTGTGGCTCCTATGCGGGGGTCTCGCGGCTCAGCCGCCACCGATGGCATGGACGATCTCCACCCTGTCGCCGTCGGCCAGACGCGTCTCGCCGTGCGCGCTTCGGGGGACGATCTCCTCGTTGACCTCCACGGCGATGCGCCGTCCGGCCAGGCCGAGGGTCTCGACCAGCTGGGCCACGGAGGCCTCGGCCTCCAGGGTGCGCGCCTCGCCGTTGAGCTGGATCTGCATGGCATCCTCCGGGGCTGCGATTTCGCGGGTCCATATTGTAGCGCCTCGGGGCGCCCCCGGGTACGGTATGGCGCAGACCTGGCGGGGCCGATCTGGCAACAGGCCGCCGCGGGGCGCTGTGACCCCATCCCTGGGCGCTACCTTTTGCCGTCCCTGGCAAAAACCCCGCTCTGGCCTGTCCCCAGCCCCTGCTCAGACATCACGGGAACACACCCCAACGGGAGAAAGACAGCATGCGGGATCGCGGCTGGTGGATGGCAGTGGCGCTGTGCGGCGCCCTGACGGTGATGGCCGGGGCCTTCGGCGCCCATGCCCTGAACGGCACCCTGACGCCGAGGCTGATGACGGTGTTCGAGACCGGGGTGCGCTACCAGGCCTGGCACACCCTGGCGATGCTCGCCGTGCTGGCCTGGCGCGCCGCACGGCCGCTGGCCGGCCAGCGCTGGGTCCTTGGCCTGTGGCTGGCCGGCATGACGCTGTTCTCGGGCTCGCTCTACGCCCTGGCGATCAGCGGCGTGAAGGTGCTCGGCGCCATCACGCCGATCGGCGGCGGGCTGCTGATCCTCGGCTGGCTGGCGCTGGCCGTGGCGGCCTGGCGCAGTCAGTCGGCATCGGGCAAGGCATAAGTCGCGGTGACCAGCGCCACCGGCGCCTCCTCGCCGTCGGAGAACAGCTGCACCTCGCCCACCGCCAGCCGTCGCCCCAGCTTGAGCAGCCGGGCGTTGGCGATCAAGTCGCGATCGCCCCGCGGGCGACGCAGGAAGCGGCAGTGCAGGTCGCTGGTGACCGCCATCGGCTCGGGGCCGATCTGGGCCAGGATCGCCACGTAGAGGCAGACGTCGGCCAGCCCCATCAGAGTCGGGCCGGAGACGCTGGCACCGGGACGCAGGTGCTCGTCCTCGATGGCCAGGCTCATGGTGGCGCGGCCCTCGCCGACGCCCTCGATGGTGCCGGCACGCTGGGGAAACACCTCGTCGAGGAATTCCTCGATGGCGGCGGCGGTCATCACGGTCATGGGCGCGCTCCCTGCGGCTGAACGATGGCCACAAGATAGCCCAGCCCGCGCGCGACGCACACCCGGGGCATCTCCCTTTTCCCTTCTCTCGCTTTCTCGCCCCCAACGAAAGCCGCCCCCATGAAGGGGGCGGCGAACGGCATGCTGGCGAGAGGCGATCAGCCGGCCTTGTGGACGGCGCGCCAGTGGTGCAGCAGCGGCTCGGTGTAGCCGGAGGGCTGCTCGATGCCCTTGAAGATCAGGTCCGAGGCGGCCTGGAAGGCGTAGGAGCCGGCGAAGTCGGCGCTCATCGGCGAGTAGGCCGGGTCACCGGCGTTCTGCTCGTCGACCACCTTGGCCATGCGCTCCAGGGTAGCGCGCACGCGGGCCTCGTCGACCACGCCGTGGTACAGCCAGTTAGCCACGTGCTGGCTGGAGATGCGCAGGGTGGCGCGGTCTTCCATCAGGCCCACGTCATGGATGTCCGGCACCTTGGAGCAGCCGACGCCCTGTTCGACCCAGCGCACCACGTAGCCGAGGATGCCCTGGCAGTTGTTGTCCAGCTCCTGCTGCAGCTCGTCCTCGGACCAGTCGGTGTTCTCGGCCACCGGCACGGTCAGCAGCTCGTCCAGCAGGTCCGGCTCGCCCTGGGCCTCCAGCTCGCGCTGCACCTCGGCCACGCTGACCTGGTGGTAGTGCAGGGCGTGCAGGGTGGCGGCGGTCGGCGACGGCACCCAGGCGGTGTTGGCGCCGGCCTTGGGATGGCCGATCTTCTGCTCGAGCATGGCCGCCATCAGGTCCGGCATGGCCCACATGCCCTTGCCGATCTGGGCGTGGCCGCGCAGCCCGCAGGCCAGGCCGACCTGAACGTTGTTGCGCTCGTAGGCGCCGATCCAGGCGGCGCCCTTCATGTCGCCCTTGCGCACCATGGGGCCGGCCTGCATGGCGGTGTGCATCTCGTCGCCGGTGCGGTCGAGGAAGCCGGTGTTGATGAACACCACCCGCGAGGTCGCCTCATTGATGCAGGCCTTGAGGTTGACCGAGGTGCGGCGCTCCTCGTCCATGATGCCCATCTTGAGGGTGTCACGCTGGAGGCCCAGCAGGTCCTCGACGCGGCCGAACAGCTCGTTGGTGAAGGCCACTTCCTTCGGGCCGTGCATCTTCGGCTTGACGATGTAGACCGAGCCCTCGCGGGAGTTGCGGGCCTCGCCCTCGCCCTTCTGCAGGTCGCGGATGGACAGCAGGCTGGTCATGACCGCGTCGAGGATGCCTTCCGGCAGCTCGTTGCCGTCGGCGTCCAGCACCGCCGGGGTGGTCATCAGGTGGCCGACGTTGCGCACGAACAGCAGCGAGCGGCCGGGCAGGGTCACCTCGCCGCCGTCCGGCGCGGTCCAGGTGCGATCCGCCGCCAGCTTGCGGGTGAAGCGCTTGCCGCCCTTCTCGATCGGCTCCTCGAGGTCGCCGGCCATCAGGCCCAGCCAGTTGGCGTAGACGCCGACCTTGTCCTCGGCGTCCACCGCCGCGACCGAGTCCTCGCAGTCCATGATCGAGGTCAGCGCGGCCTCGACGACCACGTCCTTGACGCCTGCCGCATCGGTCTTGCCGATCGGATGGGTGGCGTCGATCTGGATCTCCAGGTGCAGGTCGTTGTTGGCCAGCAGCACCGAGGTCGGCGCGTCGGTCTCGCCCAGGTAGCCGACCAGCTTGCCCGGCTCCTTGAGGCCGGTCTCGCGGCCGCCTTCCAGGCTCACCACCAGGTGGCCGTCGCGCAGCGCGTACTTCACGGCCTCGGCGTGGGAGCCGGTGGCCAGCGGCACGGCACGGTCGAGCACGCCGCGGGCGTAGGCGATGACCTTCTCGGCGCGCTTCGGGTTGAAGCTGTCGCCGCGCTCGGCGCCATCCTCGTCGGCGATGGCATCGGTGCCGTAGAGCGCGTCGTAGAGGCTGCCCCAGCGGGCGTTGGCGGCGTTGAGCGCGTAGCGGGCGTTGTTCACCGGCACCACCAGCTGCGGGCCGGCCTGCACGGCGATCTCGCGGTCGACGTTGGTGGTAGTGACCTTGACCTCGGCGGGGGCCGGCTGCAGATAGCCGATGCGCTCGAGGAAGCCGCGATAGGCGGCCATGTCACGCACCGGGCCTGAATTCTCGCGGTGCCAGGCGTCGAGCTCGGCCTGCAGGGCATCGCGCTCGGCGAGCAGTTCGCGGTTCTTCGGTGTCAGATCATGAAAGAGGGCGTCGACGCCGGCCCAGAAGGCCTCGGGATCGACGCCGGAGCCCGGCAGGGCCTGCTCATTGATGAAGCGGTCCAGCTCGGCGGCCACCTGCAGACGGTGGCGAGTGATACGTTGGGTCATGGGTCGTTCTCCTATGCGAGGCGTTTCGGCGCTCCCCAAGCGCCAATCGGCCGGACAGGCAATGGTGACTGCGTGGCCTCAGTATTGTGGAAAATACTTCCACATGTAAACCCGAAGCCTGCGAACCACCCCCGGAACTCGACCAATAGACGAGGCCGGAGACGTTGGAAGGCGACGCTGGTGACCGTCCCGACGGGACGCTAGCATGGGCATCCACACGGAGGACTCGATGACCGACTTCACCCCCCTGCAGGCGCTCGGCCCCATCGCCCCGGCCGACCCCGCCGGCCACCCGCTCCAGGGCTACCTGGGCCACTACGGCCTGGCGCCGCTGCTCGCCGAGCGGGTGGGCCTGCAGGTGGGGTACGTGGACGCCCACGGCTTCCGGCTGTGGACCCAGATCTGGCGCCCGCCATCGCCGCGCGGCACCGTGTTCGTGGTGCACGGCTACTACGATCATCTGGGCCTCTATCGTCACCTGCTCGAGTGCCTGCTCGAGCGCGGCTGGCAGGTGGTGCTGTGGGATCTGCCCGGGCACGGGCTGTCCAGCGGCCCCCGCGCCACCATCGCCGACTTCGATGACTATGGCAGCTGCCTGGACAACCTGCAGACCCAGTTGACCGCCCGCGACCTGGCGCCCCGGCCCTGGGTCGGCATCGGCCAGAGCACCGGCGCGGCGATCCTGGCCACCGACGCCCTGCGCCGGGGCGACGACGGCCACTGGAGCGGCCTGGCCCTGCTGGCGCCGCTGGTGCGCCCCTGGGGCTGGAACCAGTCGAGCTGGCTGCACCGCCTGCTGGGCCCCTTCGTGCGTTCGGTGCCGCGCCGCTTCCGCGAGAACTCCACCGACAGCGACTTCGCCACCTTCCTTCGCGAGAGCGACCCGCTGCAGCCGGACCGCCTGGCCATGGAGTGGGTGGACGCCATGCGCCGCTGGATGCCGCGGCTGCTGGCCATGCCGGCCAGCCCGCTGCCGACGCTGATCCTGCAGGGCGAGCAGGATCTGACGGTGGACTGGGAATGGAACCTGGAGGTGCTGACGCGCAAGTTCCCGCGGGCCGAGATCCATCGCCACCCCGAGGCCCGCCATCACCTGGTCAACGAGGCCGAACCGATCCGCCGGGTGCTGTTCGAGGAGCTCACGCGGTTCCTCGCCGGCCTCGAGGAGGCCGACATTCCCTCTTCCACCACCCGCAGGGTCTCCCGCCGATGAGCCGTCGCCGCTTGCCGCTGCTGCCTCTCCTCCTGCTGACGGTGCTGCCGCTCGCCGGCTGCGCCGTCGGCACGCCGGACGCTCCCCAGACGGTTCGCCAGGCCCTGTTCGGCCTCGGCGAACGCGCCGCGCAGCGGGTGGCCGAGGCGCCACCGCTGCCACGACCGTCCTCCGACGAGGTGCTGCTGCTGGCCGCCCCCGAGGTCGATGACGCGCTCGGCGTCGGCGAGGACCGCCTGCTGGAAAGCCTGACCCGCTCCCTGCTGGGCCTCGGCCAGGGGCCCCAGGTGCTCGACTGGCAGCCCGCGCTGGCCTCGGGCGCCGCGGCCAACCAGTGGCGGCTGGACAGCCGGCTGGTCAGCGCCGGCCCCCGGCTGGCACTGTCCGACCGGACCCTGCTGCCGTATCGCCTGGAGCTGACCCTGCGCCGCCCGGGCGACGCCACCCCGTTGTGGCAGACGCGGCTGGATGGCGCCCTGGACGCCACCGCGCTCTGACGCTGGGGGCCGTGCTTCGTCAACGCCCCTGCAGCAGCCGATCGAGCTGACGATAGCCGATCGCCTCGACCAGTTGCTCGCGCCCGGGGTGCGGCTCGCCGGCCAGGTCGGCCAGGGTCAGCGCCACCCGCAGCACCCGATGATAGGCCCGCGCCGAGAGATTGAGCCGCTCCAGCACCCCGGCCAGCCAGGCCCGATCCGTCCCGCTCAGTGCGCAGGCGGCCTCCAGCTCGCGACTGCCCAGCCGGGCATTGAGCGCCCCGCGCGCCCACTGCCGCTCCCGGGCCGCCAGTACCCGCTCGCGTACCGCCGCCGAGGGCTCTCCGCTCTCCCGGGCGGTCAGCTGCTCCGGCGCCAGCGCCGGCACCTCCACCTGCAGGTCGATACGGTCGAGCAGCGGTCCGGAAAGCCGCGCCTGATAGCGCTGGATCTGGGCGGCGGTGCAGTGGCAGGCCCGGCGAGGGTCACCGAGATGGCCGCAGGGGCAGGGATTCATCGCCGCCACCAGCTGGAAGCTCGCCGGATAGCGCCGCTCGTGGCTGGCGCGGGCGATGTGGATGCGCCCGGATTCCATGGGCTCGCGCATCACCTCGAGCACCTGGCGGGGAAACTCGGGCAACTCGTCGAGGAACAGCACGCCCCGATGGGCCAGCGAGATCTCGCCGGGCCTGGGCCGCGAGCCACCGCCGACCAGCGCCACCGCGCTGGCGGTGTGGTGGGGCGAGCGGAAGGGGCGCCGCCCCCAGTCCTCGTCGAGCGGCAGGCCACACACCGAACGCACCGCCGCCACCTCCAGGGCCTCGTTCTCGGTCAGCGGCGGCAGGATCCCGGGCAGGCGGCTGGCCAGCATGGTCTTGCCGGTGCCTGGAGGACCGGCCAGCAGGAGATTGTGGCCACCGCTGGCGGCGACCTCCAGGGCGCGCCGCGCCTGGTGCTGGCCACGTACCTCGGCGAGATCGGCACCCGTCGTCAGCGCCTCGGCGGGGCGCGACGCCCGATGGGGCTCGATCGGCGTCTGGCCCAGCAGGTGTGCGACCACCTCGAGCAGGTGATCGGCGGGCAGCACCTCGAGATCGCCCGCGAGCGCCGCCTCGTCGGCGTTGGCCCGGGGCACGATCAGACGCCGCCCGGCCCCGCGGGTGGCCAGCGCCAGCGGCAGCATCCCGGGCACCGGACGCAGCGCGCCGTCCAGGGCGAGCTCGCCCGCGCATTCGATCTCGGCCAGCGCCTCGGCGGCGATCTGGCCCGAGGCCACCAGCAACCCCAGGGCGATGGGCAGATCGAAGCGCCCGCCTTCCTTGGGCAGGTCGGCGGGCGCCAGGTTGAGGGTGATGCGACGCATCGGGAAGTCGAAGCCGGCGTTGACCAGCGCGCTGCGGACCCGCTCGCGGCTCTCCCGAACGGCGGTCTCCGGCAGCCCGACCAGGGTGATGCCGGGCAGGCCGTTGGCCAGATGCACTTCCACCAGCACCTCGGGAGCCTCGAGGCCGAGGCCGGCCCGGGTGCGAACGATCGACAGGGTCATCGGCGGTCCCTCGCGCGGTTCCTTTCCTCAGGTAAGTCCTAAAGCTAGTTCAGCGCGACGAGCCCCGCTCGGTGACGGTTCGGAATCAGCGCCCGGTCTCGCCGGCGCCGGCATCTTCCTCAGGGGTGGACGACTGCGCCTCGGCGGCCGCATCGACCGAGGCCTCATCCGCCACGGCCGGCACCTCGCCGCCCGCGCGGTTGGCGTCTAGGGCCTCTTCCAGCGCGGCGACCTGCTTCTCCAGCGCCTCGACCCGGCCGCGGGTGCGCTGTAGCACGTCCATCAGGATGTCGAAGTCCTCCCGCGACACCAGCTCGAGCCGGTCGAAGGCGCCGCGCACCACCTGCTGAATGCCTTTCTGCACGTCTTCCGGCGCCTGGGAGGCGCCCTGCAGGCGCTCGCCGATCTGCTGGGCCAGGCGGCCGATGCGGTCTTGGCTGACCATGATGTCTCTCCTGAGTGGAATGGGCCTTAGGGGAATAGGGCTGACTCCAAGGATACGCAAGCCGCCCGGCGGGCGCATTCCCGGGTGGCGCGGGCCTCGCCCTCGGATGGTGCGAAGCGCTCGCTCACCAGCATCAATTCAGTGCACGGCGTCCATTCACGCCTGCACCAGCCTCTCTCTGCCGGGGCGCTATTGGCAATCAACGCCCTGAAAAATATGGCAAATCCAGTTCGATGGCACGGTTTAAGCAGATGCAGGGAAACCTGCACACACACCGCGCGGAGCAGCCCGCGCTCATCCAATGGGGAGATCCGGGATGAAGCTGATTACCGCCATCATCAAGCCGTTCAAGCTCGACGACGTGCGCGAAGCGCTCGCCGACAACGGGGTCCAGGGCATCACCGTCACCGAAGTCAAGGGCTTCGGCCGCCAGAAGGGCCACACCGAGCTGTATCGTGGCGCCGAGTACGTCGTCGACTTTCTGCCCAAGGTCAAGGTCGAGATCGCCGTGGACGACGGTCGCCTCGATACCGTGCTGGACGCCATCTGCAGCGCCGCCAACAGCGGCAAGATCGGCGACGGCAAGGTCTTCGTGACCCCCCTCGAGGACGTCATCCGCATCCGTACCGGCGAGCGCGGCGCCGACGCCGTCTAAGCCGACCGTCTCTCTCCCTTTCCTTCTGGAGTGACAGCCATGAACGAGTTGACCGAGCTGAGCTACGCGCTCGATACCTTCTACTTCCTGATCTGCGGCGTCCTGGTGATGTGGATGGCCGCGGGCTTCTCGATGCTCGAGGCCGGCCTGGTGCGGTCCAAGAACACCGCCGAGATCCTGACCAAGAACATCGCCCTGTTCGCCATCGCCTGCACCATGTACCTGCTGCTGGGCTACTACCTGATGTACTCCGGCGACGCCGGCGGCATCCTGCCCAACCTGGGCTTCCTGCTGGGCGACGACAATACCGTGGCCGCGGTGACCGCGGGCAGCGACGATGCGCCCTACTACTCCATGCGCGCCGATTTCTTCTTCCAGGTGGTGTTCGTGGCCACCGCCATGTCCATCGTCTCCGGTGCCGTGGCCGAGCGCATGAAGCTGTGGGCCTTCCTGGCCTTCGCCGTGGTGATGACCGGCGTCATCTATCCGGTCTCCGGCTACTGGACCTGGGGCGGCGGCTGGCTGGCCGAGGTCGGCTTCTCCGACTATGCCGGTTCCGGCATCGTGCACATGGCCGGCGCGGCCGCGGCCCTGGCCGGCGTGCTGGTGCTCGGTCCGCGCAAGGGCAAGTACGGCAAGGACGGCAGCATCTTCGCCATCCCCGGCGCCAACATGCCGCTGGCCACCCTGGGTACCTTCATCCTGTGGATGGGCTGGTTCGGCTTCAACGGCGGCTCCGAGCTGAAGGTCTCCGACGTGAGCTCCGCCAACAACATGGCCCAGGTGCTGGTGAACACCAACGCCGCGGCCGCCGGTGGCGTGATCGCCGCACTGATCCTGGCCAAGGCCTGGTTCCGCAAGGCCGACCTGACCATGGCCCTGAACGGCGCCATCGCCGGCCTGGTGTCCATCACCGCCGACCCGCTGTCGCCCAGCGCCCTGGGCGCCACCCTGATCGGCGCCTTCGGCGGCCTGCTGGTGGTGATCTCCATCGTCGGCCTCGACAAGCTGAAGCTCGATGACCCGGTCGGTGCCATCTCCGCCCACGGCGTGGTCGGCATCTGGGGCGTGCTCGCGGTGCCGCTGTCCAACGACGGTGCCTCCTTCGGCCCGCAGATCATCGGCATCATCGGCATCTTCGCCTGGGTCTTCATCGCCAGCCTGGTGGTGTGGCTGATCATCAAGGCGATCATGGGCGTGCGTGTCAGCGAGGAAGAGGAATACGAGGGCGTGGACCTGGCCGAGTGTGGCCTCGAGGCCTACCCCGAGTTCACCGTCTCCAAGGTGCACGGTGGTGGTGGCGCCTCCGGCCGTACCCGCAGCGAGGGCGCGAGCCAGGCCCAGGCAGCCGCCCGCTCCTGATCGCCCCGCCCTGCCGGCAACACGACATGGCCCCCTCGCGGGGCCATTTTTTCGTTCTTCTCTCCGTGGGTGTATGCTCTGGCACAATGACTCCGTCAGGGATGGCGAGTGGCGCCATCGGACACGAACAACGCGAGGAGAGACCCATGAAGCTGGTGACCGCCATCATCAAGCCATTCAAGCTCGACGACGTCCGCGAGGCGCTCTCGGACATCGGCGTCCAGGGCATCACCGTCACCGAGGTCAAGGGCTTCGGCCGCCAGAAGGGCCACACCGAGCTCTATCGCGGCGCCGAGTACGTGGTCGACTTCCTGCCCAAGGTGAAGCTCGAGGTCGCCGTGGACGAGGCCATGGCCGAGCAGGTGATCGACGCCATCACCCAGGTCGCCAACACCGGCAAGATCGGCGACGGCAAGATCTTCGTCACCGCCCTGGAGCAGGTCATCCGGATTCGCACCGGCGAGACGGATAAGGACGCCGTCTGATCACCCAGGTCGCGCTGACCCTGCAGCAAGATCGGCGACGGCAAGATCTTCGTCACCGCCCTGGAGCAGGTCATCCGGATTCGTGACGGGGTGACGGC